>JAAAPI010000217.1 GCA_009908325.1 Verrucomicrobiota bacterium
GGATCTTCAAAAAAATCTTCACATTAAACCCCAAGGGGCGCTATCTGACCTGTTTACAGCATCGCAATTGCTCGCCTCAACAATCTTGCATAGGCGATGTTTGCCCTTTCTGAAAGGTTGCGATGGCTTGCATTGTCGGCGATTGTCGTGTGTGAGTCCCCCGATAGCAAATCCGTTTTACAATTTGGAATCATCGGGGCCTCCGGTTACGCCGGGGTTCTTCTGGATACGCTGCAACCGTTCGTGGTGAGTGGTTCGGTGAAGATTGCCGCCGCGGTCGTCCGAACCTCGGCGAAGATTCCTGAGCGTTATGACGCCTTGCGGGCTGCTGGTTACCGGATGTACGGATCGTGGGAGGCAATGATGGAAGCGGAAGCGGGAGCGCTCGACCTGCTGATCATTCCGACTGGTATTCAAGCTCACCGGCCGATGGCCGAAAAGGCTCTTGCTCTGGGGCATCGGATTTTTCTGGAAAAACCAATCGCGGCGACGATCGAAGATGCGCTCGCCGTCGCCGAAGCGGATCGGGCCTCCGGAGGCGGCCGGGCGGTGCTCGGTTATCAGGATCTCGCCCGGCCTTCGGCCTGGTGGGTTCGGGAGCAGATCCAGTCGGGTGCCATCGGAGAGTTGCGGGCGGTCCGCGGCTACGGCCTCTGGCCCCGCGGGGACGACTACTACACGCGTAATTCATGGGCCGGTTGCCTGAAGGCGGACGGAGCGTGGGTATTGGATTCGCCGCTGAATAATGCGTTTGCGCACTTCCTGAACCTGATGTTTTTCTGGGCTGCTCCCGAGGGGCAGTCTTCCTATGATCTGTGCCGGGTGGAGGCGGAGTTGTATCGGGCCCGGCCCATCGAAAGCTTTGACACCGCGAGTCTGCGGATGCATTCCCATGGGGGACCGTTGATCGAGTTTCATGCCACGCATAGCTGCAGCAAACAGGAAGACCCGTTTATTCGTATCGAGGGCTCCCGGGGCAGGATCGACTGGGCTCACGGACGCTACTGCGAATTGCGTTCCGGCAACCAAGTCGAAAAGATAGCCATGGAGAACAACATGGAGGTGAGACGTGCGTGCAACGAGCAAACGATTCGCGGGATACGGTGCGAGGACGCGCGGGTCTGCACCATCGCCCAAGGGCTGAGCCACACCTTATGTATCAATGCGCTTCACCGACCGGGCATCCCGATCCGGGAACTCCGGGGCGAACGGATCGGCCATCCGGAGACTGGAAGCGTTCCCGTAATCGAGGGGATTGAGGATGCCTTTCGGGCCGCGTTCGACAGGGGAGGACTGCTCTCCGAAAACGGGGTCGCCTGGGCGGCATCGCCGGAGTCGGTGGAGATTCCGGAAGAGTGGCGGCGGCCAGTCATACGCGAGTCTTCAAAGGAATACCGTGAAACGGTTTGATCCAAAGCACTTATGAATGAATACGAAGATTTAATTCGGGCGGCGGCAGCGGACAATCCGCAGCGTGCCTCGCTTACCGAGGATTTCGGCGTCGCGGCCGCTTATCTCGAGCACCCGCACATTTTCGGGCAGGTGAACGGCTTGCTGGAGGCGGGAGCTTCGCCGACCTACGTTTACGATCCCGATCCGGCCAAGGTGGCTACTTTTCGGGAGCGGTTTCCCGGTTTCCAAGCAGCGGATAGTTTCGAACGCATCCTGGAGGACCCACGCACACGGCTGGTCACGGCGGCGGGCGTGCCGAGCGAACGAGCGGCGGTCGGCGAGGCGGTCCTGCGCTCCGGCAAGGATTACTTCGTCGACAAAGCTCCGTTCACGACGCTGGAACAAGCCGCCGCGGTGCGGCGCTGTATCCGGGAGACGGGAGGGAAATACCTGGTTTTCTACGGGGAACGGGTGGCTACGGAGTCGGGTTATTTTCTGGAGAAACTGCTCGCCTCCGGCCTGCTCGGGCGGGTTGCCCACATCGCCATCCAAGGCCCGCACAAGCTGGGGGGCACATCGCGACCGTCGTGGTTTTTTGATAAGCGGAAGACCGGGGGGATTCTCACCGACATCGCTTCCCACCAGTGCGACCAGTTCCTCCAGTATGGCGATGTGAACGCGGGCGAAGTCGTCTTCGCCAGGAGCGCCAATTATTTTCATCCCGAAAAAGGGGACTGGGAAGACTATGGGGAAGCGCAGTTCCGCCTCGAAAACGGAATCGCCTGCACCTCCCGGGTCGATTGGATGACACCGGACGGGCTGGATGTTTTCGGCGACGGGCGTCTCTTCCTCAGTGCGGAGAAAGGGACGGTCGAACTGAGGAAGACGATCGACGTGGGCCGCTCTTCGGAAGGAGAAAAGGCCTTCGTCGTCGACGGGAGCGGTGCCTGCGAGCTGCGCCTCGCGGGAAGGCTGGGATTTCCCTTTTACCCTCGGCTCATCGAAGACTGCGTGGCCCGGACGGAGCGGGCGATGAACCAGGAGCGGGCGATAGCCGCCGGGGAAATGGCGGTGCGCGCTCAAATATGGGCGGGTGGTTGAAACCATTCGGCAAGACGGCGAGGGTGAAAACCGATGCGGGATGGAAATGGACCCAATCGGTTGAGTGTGGAAGTTCGTCCGTTTGCAGAGTTACCTTCCGTCGCCACGTTGCTAACGGTCTAGGACAAATGGAAACCTTTTCCGCAAGTAAATGAAAACACCCCTTTATTTAATCCCCATTTTCGTTCTTTCGCCAGCGCCGGCACACCGGAAATCGGGGGTTACCCGCAGATCCTCGTCGACGAAAGCTTTCTTTTGAATCGGGCGTTGTGGGACGGGTTCTTTTTTCCGGCCAGGTGGGATCGGTCGGGGCAAGCGATCTGGAGCGGGGGACCAGTCCCTGGAACGCGCGGTACAAGCACCTCGCCAAAACGGACGCGGCAACCCTTGAAGACCCGCGCATCGCCGCTGGTGCCTATGTGGTGGACGGCGTCTTTAACGTGAACAGCACTTCGGCCGCCGCCTGGATGGCTCTGCTGGCCGGCGCGTCCGGGCTACCCTTTGACCCGGTCACCGGGACTGCGGGCTCGGCGCTCCCGCCTTCAGTGTCGCGCTTCGTTCGTCCGACGGAAGGTTCGGGGAATTCTACGGAGGAACGGTGGAACGGGTTCCGTGCGTTGGAGGCGAGTGAGCTTAGGGCGCTTGCCGAAGCCATTGTTCGGGAAGTCAAGGAGCGGGGCCCGTTCCTCACTCTGGCCGACTTCGTCAACCGCCGCCTCGTCGCCGGGGATACCGAAGAGGGGCTTTTCGGGGCCTTGGAGGCCGCGATCCGTTCCAGCGGGATCAATAGCCCACTAGCCGCAGAAGGCGGCGCACTCGCCTTCGGTGACCTGCCACCCGATTTGCGGGAGCAGCCTAACGAAATCGATGCGCTCATCGAGGGCGATTTCTATGAGGGAATACCGAAATGGATCATCCAGGAGGATTTGTTGCAGCGGCTGGCACCTTTACTGCTTTCTTCCGGATGGTGGGGATGCATCCGCCCGGGTCGTGGTTATCGACGACACGATAACCGTAATCGATCAACCAAACGTGTATTTTTACAACCTTTCGTCCGAGACGCTCGGCGTTCAGATTTTCGGCGATGCCCGGGCTATCCCGCCTCGCGGTCAAGACGTCTGGACGGTGAAAAACGGGCGCCGGTCCTCCCCAGTGCTTGTGGCGGTGCGGGATCCGGAAGCGCGGGTGGTGTATTCCTCGAGATTCCGGCTGCGGGAGGATCAACGACTCATTCTGATGGCAAGCGACAAACCCGGCGGAAGCGCCGCTCAGGATCCGTCCAGTTCGCCAGCTTTCTCGAAAGAGTGAGCGAAGACGATTCGGGCAAGGAGGAATCGCAGTCGACTCTGAACCCGGGGATGTAGCAACAAGCGAAAGGCGACGGGTAATATGCCGGAGGAATACAGGGCTCTCAACGAATACGCGGGCCGGATCTCCCTGTTCCTGCGCGGCGCCAAGCGGGAAACGTCTGTCGCGCTGCTCTATCGTTTCTCTCGAAGGCTGCCACCGAAAAACTTCAAGCCTTCAAAGCGGGGGGCGGAACCATTCGATGGGTGGATAAAAAACCGGAAATGGCAATCAGGCTAGACAACGATCCCTTTGTCGCCGCCGCGATTTCGGACGATCCGGAGATTTTCCTGGGCGATCTGGCCGAGGAGGTCGCCTCTGCGGCCAGCCCGATAATCCCAGACTTCCTCGAGACAGATCAGCTACCCGTAGCCGCCGCCGTGTTCAAGAAGGACGGCCGTCGCATGCTTTGTGTGGTCAATCAATCGTTGGAAACGGTCTATGTTCCTTTAAAAACAGATCAGTCCATCACCGTTCTGAATCCAACTACGGGCACCATTCGTCCGCATCCGCCGTCCTCGGAATGTCCTTTCCATCTGCGTGAAGACTAAGCCTATTTCAGTAAAGGGGGCATAGATCAAACTGGATTGAGCAAAGCGATGCGTGGCGATCAGGTAAAGAGCAATGTAGAAACCACGGAAAATGTTCTGCCGAGCATGGGGGTCTCTTTTTGCGCTGCATTCTCCTCGGGAACTTCCGGGCAATGAGAGGTCGGGCTTGGTTGGACCGAGGTATTTTATTGCATTTCGACCAGACAAGGTTGGTATCATAAAAGGCAAGCTTGAGCGCTACACCGTGCCAGTGCTATGGAATCAGAAGGAGGGTTTTAAAGGATGAAAATAGTAGTATTAGACGCAGACACATTGGGTTTTGAACGTGACGCATGGGATGGCCTCGCTGGAATAGGCGATTTGGTTTTGCGGCCAAACACAGGACATTCGGCTGAGGCGGTCTTGGCTGAAGTGAAAGGGGCCGAGGTTGTCCTGACGAACAAGGTGCCCCTGCGCCGGGAGGTATTGGAAAAGCTGGATCAACTGAAGTTGATCTCCGTCTTGGCAACGGGCACCAACAATATCGACCTGGGGGCGGCCAAATCCTGCGGTATCACGGTGTGTAACGTGCCGGCTTACAGTTCGGCCTCGGTTGCCCAGCAGACGGTCGCGCTGCTCCTGGAGCTGTGCAACCATTGTGGTTTGCACAGCGAGAGCGTTCATGCAGGGGACTGGGTGCGTTCACCCCATTTTTGTTACTGGAAAAAGCCTTTGATCGAGCTGACTGGTCGCACGGTCGGGTTGGTCGGTTTTGGTGATATCGGTCGCCGGACCGGGGCGATTTTGCACGCCATGGGTGCTCGCGTTCAAGCCTGCGTGCGGCAGCCGCGCGATACACCGGACTGGGAAGGCTTTCGCTGGGTGGAGCGGGAGACACTGTTCGAGACTTCGGATATCGTTAGCTTGCATTGCCCGGAGACCCCGGAAACGCGCGGCTTTATCGATGCGGCGCTCCTCCGGTCCATGAAACCCGGTGCATTACTGATCAATACCGCACGGGGCAGCTTGATTGACGAAGCCGCTCTCGCCAGCGCGTTGCAGTCCGGCCAGCTTGGTGGAGCGGCCCTCGACGTGGTTGCCTCCGAACCCATGCGTCCGGACAATCCGCTACTTGGGGCCCAAAATTGCATTATCACCCCGCACCTCGCCTGGGCAAGCGAACCCAGCCGCCGCCGTCTCTTGGCAGCGACGCAGGGCAACATCGAGGGCTTTATCGGCAACCACCCTCAAAACTTGGTTGCTTAGGGCGGTTTTGGCTAAGACGTTAACAAGCAAAGTCGGTGTGGTCAGGCTTGTTGCGATGGTGCATTCTAATAATTGCACCTCAGACTTGAATGCCTGAACTGATAATTCCCAAGATGGATAGTAGTTTGAGTAGTTTCATGATGTTTTTTTGGCTGATGTGATTGATTTCGGTTGAAGTGACGAATCTCCTATCGACTAGGGGAATATCCGCCTTTTTATGCCGATCCGCAAATTGAATAGAGTTAACAATAGTTCACCAGAAATAGTGTTTTCGGCTTGAATCGATTTTTGCCTATCCCTCGTGCGGTGGCTGGACCAAAAACAGAGCGCCAACTTTCGGATTTTCGGTTTAGGGCCCTGATGTCGGCGCAATCTGGTCGGCGTTGGTCCAGCGGACAAAGCTCCATTCGGTTACACCGGCGATACCGTCGCCACTTGAGGAATCACCGATCCACATGAGGTTTGTGCCACCCGTACTACTGCCGACAGTCTGGGTGAGCGCAGGGGTGGTGCTGCCGTTAACATAGAGGCGCGCTCCGCCGTTTCGATCATCGTCATCGAAGGTAAGCCGAAAATCATTGAATACCGATGTGTCCATTGGGTATTCCGCGCCGGTCGCATTGAATTTTACGCCGGTATCCGTGACGACGACCGTGTAACGATTATTGGGCACGCTTCCCCAGACGAGAAGGGCGCCGGCACCGTCGCTTCCAAGCTGAGAGTCGACTCTCATGCGGAACTGAACGGTCTTTCCGTAGCCCGGGCTCGCCCCGAAGTTGGCATTTTGCGCCACATAGGCAAACCCGTTGGTTTCAGTCGTCGTTAAGGTGGCTGGAACATTGGGCGCTGTGTCGTCAATGCTCTGTCCGGCACCCGAAACATGCCGATTCCATGAGGGGTTGGCGTTGCCGAATGTTGTAGCATCGGTCCACTCGTATTCCCAGATGTCTACGGGTAGGATGCCTTCCTTCTCGCAATAGGAAATTTTCCGTTTGTCGCATGGCTTCGGCAAAGAGCTCCAGATCAAAGATAAAGTAGCCATGGTGTCTGCACCGAAATGGGATGAATTCGACCTCATTTCCGGCATCCACCATGTGGCGGTGAAACAGAGTCGCTCCGAAAAAGGGGGTCGTCTTATCGGCGGTTCCGTGTAGCAATAGATTGGGCAGGAGGTTTTGCTTCACATGTTCGACGGGTGAGAGCCGGGGCTTGCACTACAACTTGGACTTTCCCGATAAGTCCGGGACCCTGCGCAATAGCCAGGCCAGCCGTCTCTTTGCGGGTGGCCGGTAGGGCGACTGGCCGCGGCGTGTTCGCTTTGATTATCGTCAGCATCGGCATTAGTGGGGCAGCACGGCGGGCCAACAACGCGGCAGGCGCGAGCAAGCTCGCACGCCACGGATGGTCCTACACTCGGGCGATTCCATCTCTGTTTTCTTCGAAAACGTCAACTTCAAGGTCGTTTTGTTGCAGAGCCGTGAGATTTTCCGCGAGTAGCGCGGCGGTGGAAAACGCATCGGCGATGGCGGCTGAATTTGCGCGAACCCAGGCGCGACTGCGGGGGTAGTTGGCTTCCGGGCCGGAGGGGTTGACGATGTGACTGCCCTGGATTGTCGTGCCGGAGGCGCTGAGGGCCTTGTTTTGCAGCTCAAGCTGGCGGCTGCATTCATCGCCGCGCAGCGTTATCGCCCACGGGTCGTTCCCAAATGCGAGTTGCGTGCTGGCCCCGGCACAGAGTAGCCCGCATGCGAGGCCCCATTCGCGGCAGCGTTCAGCCATGGCGTCGAGAGCAAAGCCTTTGCCGATGCCGCCGAGGTCGATTTCGCGTCCGCTCTTGATACAGTGCACTTGGGGGCGTGTATCGTCGATCATCAGCTGCCCCACGAGCGCCGGTGGGGCGCCTTCGGCTGCCGATTTTTGGTGCTCGATCACGCGGCCCAGGGTAATGTCGAAGCGTCCGTCGGTGGCTTGGCCGGCAAGCATGGCGAGTCGCAGGCACTGGTAGCAGTCTTCGCCGACAAAGAGTGATTGGCCGCTTTCCATGTGGTTGATTTGCCAGACGTCGCTTCCCGGGATGTAGCGACTTAAGGAAGCCTCAATGGCATCGAGACGTTCAAAGCAATCGAGCGCCGCATGCTTTGCGAGCGCCGCATCGCCGGAGTAAAACCGGAGCTGAAAGACGGTCTTCATCGCTTCGTGCGTGAAACTATGATTCTTTGCTGTCGTCATCTTTTCCGATCCAGAGATTCCAGATATCTTCACGGAGGAACATAAAAAGGGGTACATGGTTACGCAAGCTGCGCGGGTGTTCGACGTGGGTGTCTTGCAGTTGTTCCCGCACGGCGCTCTGTTGAGACGGCATGCAGAGAACGACGGAGTAATTTGTCGGATCTTCGATATCGGCAACGGGCCAGTAGTGGATGTCGACGTCCAGTTGCTTCAGATACCAGGGTAGTGGCCAGTATTCACGGCCGACGACCGCAACCGCCTCCAGAGCTTGCAGCTTGTTCAGGGATTGCAGCCAGTTCGCCAGCGATTTCACGTTGCGACTGGTCGGCACGTAAACGTAGGGATTTTTTTCGTGGTTTTCCAATCGCCCGGTGGCGGCAAGGCTCTGCTTGGTTTGATAGCCGAGACCGAGGAGAACAAGCAGGAGGACGGCTCCGCGAAGTACCCGCGCCTCCCCGGGTAGCCGAGCCAATAGGCAACCGGCGAGCAAGCAGACATGTGCCCAGGGCAGGAGCATGAGCCAGGGAGTTTTGTAGCTGATAGAACTGTAGATGACGAAATGCCCGAGGGCTGACAGTCCGAGGAACCAGGTGAGGGTCTGCAGCTTGTTGTTGCTCCGTGATGAAACGACCGCAGCGACTGCGGATAGGAGCACGGCTATTTCCGTCCACCAAAGTCCTGCCAGTTGCTTTGGCCAAAGCAAGCGCGCCGCGTAGTCATAGGCAGGCTTCTCGTGCCCGACGGTTGGTTCGTAAATAAAGAAACTCCGGAGCGCGTCGAAGAATCCCCATGGATTTTGAAGCCAGTTGGAATAGAGCAGAAACGAGCTCAACCCACTACCGAGCAGGAGATAGAGTAGTGCTTTCAGATAAACAGCCTGGGGCGCGAGGGGTGCCTGTTTTTGGCCGATGCTGTTTGACTGCTTGAGCAAAACAAAAAGCCCGGCCAGGCCGAGAGACCAACTGAGCAAAGAAATAGCGACGGTTATCTTCGTGGCGAACATAAGGCCGAGGGCAACTCCGGTAGCCAAAGCGCGGCCGGCGGCCGGTCGGTGCGACAGATGGAAGAGGCCGGCGCAGGCCAGCATGCCGAGCACAGCCAGCCACGTCTCGTGGATATAGACCCGGCTGTAATAGACGAGAAGTGGCGATGTGGCCAACCATGCGGCTGCCGCCAACGTGGCACCGGCCCCGAGGGTGCGCCACCACAGCAGCGGGGTCAATACAAGCAGGACGCCAGCGATGACGGTGCCGCTGCGCAGGGTCGTGATCGAAAGTGAGGACCAGTCATGCTCTCCGCGTAGGCGTGCCAAAGGGTAGGCGACGAGGGAGAGCGTTGGCCCGTGGAAATGGCGGGGATTATAGGCATAATCCTGACCTTCGAGTTGCTCCGCCAGTATGCGGGCACCCGTGGCTTCGTCGGCGTGGACCGGGCGGTCGGCGAGATGGTTGACGCGAAGGAAAATAGCAAGCGACAGGACGCCGAGCCAAACCAGTCCGAAGCACCATTTTTGTGTGGCACTCAAGGACATATCCATCCGTTTTGCTTTGTCTTTGAACCACGCTCCATTACCAGTAACATCGAGGATCGAACAACGATTTCAACACAAACCCGACCCCCAGAGGATTGAGGCATGCCACTGAAAGAAACAGACACCCCACAGCTGATCGTATTGGTCACCCCGGTTTGGAACGACTCAAAACGGCTGGCAGTCTTTGGGCGGGCGCTCGCTAGCGCGCTTACTGCGGCAGAATTGCCCATTCGCTGGATTATTGCTGACGATGGTTCCGATGCCGATGAGGCCCGTCGCTACAATTCGCTGCGGGAACAGTTTGCAAAAACATATCCGGAAATAGAGCTGCTTCGGTTTGGGACGAGATCCCGCAAGGGTGGGGCGGTTTACGATGCCTGGAACCAGGTGGATTCGGCCGATTACTACGCTTTTGTCGACGCGGACGGAGCGGTCAGTCCGGAGACGATCCTGCATTTGATAAAACAGGCGCTTGAGGGAGGCACCGTTACGCATGCGCTCATCGGGATACGACCGTTGAGCGGCCACATGGAGGTGCACCGTTCGTGGCTGCGAAAGTGTGTCTTCTGTGCTTTCCGTATTCTGGTCCGAGGTCTTGTCGGTGCCCGTTTTGAGGACACCCAGTGCGGGGCTAAGGTTGTTTCCGGCACCGCCTACCGCGCGGTGGCCGGTAAATTAAAGGAGCGTGGATTTATTTTTGATGTGGAGCTACTCGTGGCACTACAGAGAGCGGGTGTCGAAATCAGAGAGGAACCCATTGCCTGGTGCGAAGTGGCCGGGAGCCGCCTACGACTTTCAAGCGATTCTTTTGAGATGATACGAGGTCTTTTGAGAATCCGCCGACGGTTGCGTGCGGGGCACTTTTCAAAGAAAAATTCCGTCGAAAAATAAACCGCCACCGTTGAATCTTCAACGGCTTATCGCCCGTAAACCTCTGCCTCGATGTAGTGGTTCATGTCGTTCGAGGTGTTGCCGTTGCTGTAAAAGCGAACGTATTGAGCTGAAGTGCCGCGACCGTCTATCAATTTGCCAAACCGGGACTCGACGTAAGGACTGTCCGAGCCGCGGCCCATGTCAGCGGAATTGTCGAAGTCGTTGTTGAAAAGGGTGGTCACGCCCTCCTGGAACTCCGGGTCGTCGGAAACCTGGACAATTACATCATGATAGGCTCGTGCCTGTGAGTGATAGTGCCAAAGCCAGATGGCCTCGATGGTGGTGGGTGCTTCAAGATCGATTTGTATCCATTGCAGGCCGTCCATCAATTCGACAAAATAACCTTCGCCCGCTTGTTTGTCACCGTCGGTCAGGTAGCTGATGTCACCAATCAGTGGGAAGTCGTCGCTGCTGGTCACCGGTTTATCGAGCGATACCAACTCAGTGCCTTCGGGCACTTGCATGCTGGGGGCGCTGTTTGGGGCCTGCTCCAAATTGGGGACCTTGATGGGTTGCGGTGTTCCCTCGATCACTTCGGCGGGGATTTCGGTCGAGAGTGTGATGGCGGACCCTGATATCTCGCGTTTCGGCGTATCGGTGGCGCTGCCCTCCGATGAATCGCCTTTGTCGCCACAGCCAGTGTAAAAAAGGGCGGCGCAAGCCAGCGAAAGTAAGTAGTGGTTTTTCATAGGTTTCAGGTTTTTTTAGGTGTGAAGGTGTTCTTCTGTGAATTGGATGGTTTGGTTGTTTTCTGCCGCCGGGTTGACCCAGTAAATGGGTGCTTCGGATTCGAGCGCGTGGCGGGCATCGCAGGTCAGGTTGGCATCCCCACGGATAGAGTCGAAGAAATTCTCGATGTGCGGCTGGTGCGGCGGTTTGTTCAAGCCACCGGGCAATGCATATTTATCGGGCGGGGCAGATTCGTAAGAGGCAATGGCGTCATCATCTCCCCCGGTTGGAGCCCAGGCAGCTTCTTTTTTGAGATAACCGCGACGCACCATATCGTTCCACTTGTCTTCGTTATTGGCAGCAGCTTCTTTGTAAATATTGGTGAAAGCCTCGCGTTCGGACATCTCAAGGCTACCTTCCGTGCCCATGAAGGTTTCGTAATAGCCGCCGCCCGCGCTGGTAGTGGTGAGCACTTGGTAAAAGGCGCGTGCGTTCCCTTCGGGTGTGTCGTAGTCGAAAATACACATAACATTATCGAAATGCTCGCGGTCTTTAAAATAACTGCGACCGCCCGAGGCCATGACGGATTTCGGCTGGGTGCCGAGAAACCAATTGAAAATGTCGATTTGGTGGGCTCCCAGATCGGAAATCGGGCCGCCGGAGAGGGCCGTGTAAAATCTCCAATTAAGGAATCGGTGGCGGAGCTCGTCTTCCGAGAGTTTTTTGTCGGTTCCGTTGTTAAAACCGTAGCGGCGCAGGGTCTCTGCATCGGGCAGAATAGCCGGGCGGGAGACGATATCCTGCGAAGCGCTCAGAGCCCGGTTCCACTGCCCGTTCATATTAATGATTCGGCCAAAAATTTGATGGTTGCGGAGCAGTTCGTTGAGGACGAACTGGTAACGCGGATTACTGCGGCGCTGGTGGCCGATCTGGCATAGTTTACCTGATCGATCCATGGCAGCGACCATGGCGCGCGCATCCTCAATTGTGTGGGCCATCATTTTTTCGCAGTAGACATGATAGCCCGCGTCGAGTGCCATGATGGTGTGTGGCGAATGCCAGAAATCCGGCGTGGCGACGAACACGGCATCGAGGTTACCGGCTTCTTTTTCGAGCATTTCAGCGGCATCGAAGTATTGATTGGGCTTGTAGTCGAAGCGCCGGTAGATGGTGCCAACGGCGCGCTGCAAACGGGCTTTCATGATATCGCAGCAGGCTACGTAACGGACACCCGGGATGTTGACCATGGCATTGAAAAGGACCTCCTGTTGCTTGCCGCACCCGATGAAGGCGACCCGGATATCCTGACCGGGAGCAGCGGCCTCGCGGGCCTTCAGGATGGAAGGAGCCGCGCCGAGAAGGAGTCCGGCACCTGCTGCACTCTTGGTGATAAAATCGCGACGCGAGAGAAGGGATGGGATTGGATTTTCCATGATTAAAAAAGGAAAACAGTTCTACCATTTTTGCAAGATGGCAAAGCGGTTATACTTGGCCAGGGCAAGCGCCATGATGATAAGGATGATGTGCGCGGCGAGCCAGGCGACCCCGGCGCTTTGGTTGAGGAGGATGAGGCCGAAGGTCAAGCTGGTGTAGAGCAGACCCATGGCGAAGAGGCTGAAGCGTGTGGCGATACCGAGAAGGACGGTGAAACCGAGGATCAAAAGAGCGGGCCCGAGAATAACATTATAGAGGTCGAGCGCCCAATTCGGAATAAGTGGCTCACTCGTGAATTGATCATAAAGTCCACCGGGGACGCCCTGATAGTTGGCGAAGGCGTAGACTTTCTCGCTGGTGTCTTCGGTCAGACCGTAGTCGTTCGAGGCACCATCAATTTTGACGGCTTGGCTGGAAGCGGCGGTGCCAGCGAATTTTTCGATGCCGGCTACGATGGCGCGAAAAGCGAGCCAGATGCGCAAAAGGAGCATGGCCAGTGTGAGAGCGAGCGTGTCGGTATTTTCTGTTTCCAGGGAGTGCATGGCGGTTTTTTTCGGTTGTTGTAGTGGTCGTAGCTTTAGCGAAGGTGGAAGATCGACGGTCGGTTATGCGGGGATCAATTAGAGCTATCGCCGGGTCAACCCGCTCGCTACATTTTATGATTTCGTTAGGTTTAAATTTTTGTGTGTGACTGGCTTTTCGCCAAGACCGAGTCTACGTGATCGCGGGGTCAACCCGCTCACTACGAAGAATTTGAATTGGTTTCGAAGGGAAGACTGCACGCTTCTAATAAGGTTTCAAAGGCTTTGCCGTATTCAACATAGCTGTCGAAGCACTCCTGTGGATCGGCACTTTCGCCCTCTTTGGCATGGAAGACGGTGGCAACGTGGGGTTCGATAGCGAAGGCACCGGTGTAGCCGTTGGCTTTGAGTGCCTTGAGGATTTCCGGCAAGCGTGCCTGGCCCTCGCCGGGCAGGGTGTATTTTTCCGGTTCGTTACTGCCTTCGGGTGGGTTGAGGCAGTCTTTGATGTGGACATGGGCAACATGTTCTTTGACGATTTGATAAAACTCCAGAGCGTCCTGCCACGGGTAAGGTTCGCTTTGTGAACGGTCGCGTTGGAAAACGGGGTTGCCGGTATCGAAAATGAGTTTGAGTCCGGGCACCTCTTCGACGAGCCGGAGGCTGTGCTGAGCCGAAAAACCGCCCCAGTTCATGCAGTTTTCATGGAGTGCCTGAATGCCCGCATCGGCGAAACGCCGCACAATCTCGCGGAGTCGACGAAAACGCTCGGCTTCCTGTTGATCCTCACCCCACGATTTCTGTGCGTAGGACATAATACGAATCACTTTGGTGCCGAGTCGCTGCATGCGGGGGATGGCCCGTTCGATCTCGGCGATGGTCACGTCAAAATCCGATTCGAGGGGCTTGGACCAGCTGCCGATAAGTGAGCCGAACTCGATCACTTCAATGCCGGCGTCTTCCAACTGACCGACCGCTTTATTGAAGGCATCCTCAGGCATATCGTGGACGTTTTGTCCGTCGATGCTGCGTGCCGAGATGTGCTGCCAACCCAGGGCTTGAGTCGCTTTGATTTGAGTCGCCAGGGCTTGCCCGGCTTCATCGGTAAAGCCTGAAAGTATCATAGTTTGGATGCGGGATGCGGGATATGGGATGTGGGATGTGGGATGCGGGATGCGGGATGCGGGGTATGGGATATGGAATGGAACCGCGTGAGGCTTTGCCTTTTACGCGGCGGGATGCGGGCGGTGTTTGACTTAAATTGGAGAGTGACGGCAGACGTGGAATGAGTCTCGTTCGATGCCAGTTTGAACGGTGTGGGCTTTTTTAGGTCAAGGGAATTTTTGCGCCGTCGTTTTTAGCAGATTTGTAAATAGCCTCGATTAGTGCGACGCTCTTGCGGGCTTCGCTGGCGCTGGTTGAGGGCTCGCGTTTTTCCTGAATTGCGCTGACAACCTCTTCGAAGTTGCGCTGGTGCTGATAGAAATTAATCGCGGTGGGATCATTGGCTCCAAGTCCCGCTGCCGCACCTTTCATGAACTGGTTTCGGACAGCTTCATCTTCCGGTGTTTCCTGCATGAAGTCCCAAATCTCGAAGCTCTCGTCCGCCAGAAAAACGGAGCCCTCGGTGCCAGCAAGCTGGACGCGGGCGGGGTGGCCCTCTTTTGACCAGCTGCAGGTGCTGCCCTCGATCACGCCGCGGGCACCGTTCTCAAATTCCAAAATAGCCACGGCGATGTCCTCGACCTCGATATCTGTGTGGGCGAGGCAGGCGGTGTTGGCCTGGACGGATTTGACCGGCCCGGCTAGATAGAGCAGGGCGTCGATGGTATGGATCGACTGATTCATGAGCGCTCCACCTCCATCGAGCGCCCAGGTGCCGCGCCAACCAGCGGAGTCGTAATAGGCCTGATCCCGATACCATTTTACGTAGGCCGAAGCAGAGGTGAGTCGGCCAAAGCGCTCGGTATCGGCGGCCTTTTTGAAGGCATCCATGCCCGGATGGAATCGGCGGTTGAGCACGGCTGCAATGGTTAGGCCCTTTTCCTCGGCAGCCGCCATCATTGCATCAATGCGCTCCGTGGTGATTTCGAGTGGCTTCTCGATGATTACATGCTTACCGGCTTCCAGTGCCGCCATAGCGGGCTCGTAGTGAGCACCGGAGGGCGTGCCGATGGTGACGATGTCAATGGCAGGGTCCGCCAGCATGGCATCGACGGACTGGTAAGCTTTTGTCGCGTTGTCAGTGGCGAATTGCTGGGCTCTTTCGACGACCCGGTCAGCCACGCCACCGAGTTCGGCACCTTGCATGGCGTCAATCGCTTTGGCGTGAAAGCCGCCGATCATTCCTGTTCCGATAATTCCGAATTGCATAGTGTTTGTTATTTCAGGTTCGATTTATGCGCGGTTCGATCTGAAAAAGCCGACCAGACCAGTGAGCAGAAGGAGGGGCAGGGCGATCAGCCCGGCGATACCGATCATGCCCGTCGTGCCGCCAGCCGCTGCGCGCCCCCAAAGACTCCAGACGGAGGCGAAGGCGGCGACACCGGCGGCGAGTATCAGCACCGCATTGATGGGAACTCGATGTTTCGGCAACTCTTTACCGAGTGTTCTGGGCGAGTTCATCAAAAGAATAAAAACGAGGTAAGCGATGGGCAGGAGCGTTGTGGCGATGACCGCAGCGGGCACGACGAGTGCCGTTTTCGTTTGGCCGCTCCAGAGGATGGGGGAGAGCAGGCCCGTCAGCGCAGGCATGGCGGCCCCGATCATGAAGATCCCCTTTTCCCCGGGGCGGCCAAGGGCCTCCGAGATCGCGTAGCCGTTCATCATCATGTGCACGATCATGGTGCTAAGTGCCATGGCGAGAACGCCAAGCCCGAAAATGAGCTGTGCATTTTTCCCGAGGAAAGGAACCAGCGAAGTGGCGAGATCCCGTGCGTTGCGCTGGGCCAGCATGACCCCCATGTCTTTTTCGGCTTGGGGCAGGGCGTCCCGTATAATTTGTTTTTCCTCGATCGGCAGCAAAGCGTAGGCCGGGTTAGCATCAGCGAGCCGTTGGTCGATGACGTTGTGGTAAGCCATTTCAGAGTGAACCCCATCTGCCTTGGCATGAAACTGTGAGGAAGTAGCGATAACGAGAAAGGAGGTAGCAAGGATGAAGGGAACGAATAGACCCAGCGCCAAATCAAAGAGGGAGAGTTCGCGGTGGGCACGGCCCCAGCCCTTGGCTTTGATGCTGTAGGGGAGAAGGAAGGTCATATTGATGCCGACCGCTGAACCGAAGGCACCGATAATTACGTTGCGCTGATTGTCGGCGATATACTTCGTCCAGAACCCGGCATTTTCGCCCGTCGCAGCGATGGCATCGGCATAGGTGCTGGTCGGTTTAAAGAGTGCACTGAAGTCGGGGATCAAACCTTTGACCAGGGCACCCCATTGGATGGCTCCCTTAGCCGCCAAAACGACGACCACGCCCATAAAGGCGAGCACGACCGTAGCGACAAGGCCTTTCAAGATGTTATCGATTATCTTCGAAGCGCGGCTTCCCTGCCGTGAAAGCCAAAGCAGGCTGAGGCTGCCAAGGGCAAAGACAGCCGTGATCAAATAGGGGGCCGGGGAATTCGGAATAATGCCGAGATTGTTTTGCGCGGCATCGGTCCCGAGCGCGAACTGGGCCGAGCAAAAGACTACGTTAGCAACGACGGTCGCAATGAGCCAGCCCCAGGCGAGGGTCGGTGAAATGTTCTTTTTGACGGCGACAAAGGGACGGTCTTCGGAAGACAGGGTGACATAGGAGATGGCTGAGAGCATGATGACCCCGCAGAGCATGGCCAGCGGCTGCAGCCACATGAACTGATAGCCGCCAATGACGCCGAGGTAGAGGGCACCGACCAGCGAGCCGCCCCCTAGGGTGACGGCTGCCTGCACCCAGCCGGGGCCAGTCATTTTGGCATAGCCACCGAGGCGGCCTAAAAAGCCGCGCTGCTGGATCTCCTTAATTCGTTCGAGTTCTTGTTCTTGGGGCATTTTATGGAGTGGGGTCGAGAGTCGGCCACTAAAGCTCGCGGATGTGAACCTCTTTGAACCAGACCTTATCACGGTGGTCTTGAAGTTGAATGCGCCCGGCTCCGGTGGCGAAGTCCGGACGCTCGGGGAATTTGCTTTGGGCGAACATTGTGTTCCATGCTTCGCTGCCAACGGTAGTGTCGACGACTTTTACGCCGTTAAGCCAGTGTTGCAGGCGCGGTCCGTTAGCAATAATCCGAGCGGCGTTCCATTCGCACGGTTTGCGCAGCGGTTTTTCGAGATCGGCGGGCACCACATCGTAGAGCGAGGCGGTGCGGCGGTTTTCTTTCGCACCATCGCGGTGCCTGGCATCGTCGAGAATTTGGTATTCCGGGCCCAGTCCATCACGAAAACGATATTTCACGCCAGAGTTGCCAGCTTCTGATATTTTCCAGTGGAAGCGTAGTTCAAAGTCTTCATACGATTGCCGCGTGACAATACTTCCAGCTATCAGACCGCTGCGGTGGATAATGCCGTCTTCTATCGACCAGTTACTGGAGACCTCTTTGCCATTTCCCCGCTGCCAAGCCGAAAAATCTCCGGACTCGAACAGGTCCATCCAGCCCATTTCATCCGACTCCAGTTCTTTGATCCTGATATTGCGGAAGTGCACCTCGCCCTTCTTGCCGGAGTGAATTTGGAGGCCGATGTAGCCTTCGCGATATTTTTCGGTTTTCCAGTGCGCGGCGGGCACACCATTGATCCACGTTTTAATGGTGGGGCCCTCACAGAGAATGGTCACGCGGTTCCAGGCACCTTCCTTCAGGGCTTGCCGAGCTTCGGCGTGGGCCTCCAGCCACATCGGGTAACGCCAACCACCGATGCTCTGCCCATAAATTCCCCCGGACCAACCGCGTTCGCCGAAGCCTTCCATTTCCACCTGCGGCCCAAAGACTCTTTCGAATTTGTCGCCCGGCTCGCGCTGTGCACGGATCATAATGCCACTGTTGCTGTTGACCTCCCAGTAAAGTTCCGCTGTGAAAATGAAGTCATCGTAGTCTTCCCGTTCAGTCGAAAGATAGGTGCTCTGTGAACCGCGAACCACTGTGCCGACAATCTTGTCCCCAGTAGCTTCAAAGGTGCATTCGCCTCTGCGGGGAATCCAGCCGCTGAGATCCTCGCCATTGTAAAGGTCGACAAAGGCCGGGTCGTTCAGGTCCGGTTCTGGATCGGTGTTGAGCAGAGCCTCTTCCGGCGCGACTTTATCGGTCTGATGTTTGTAGCGCTCAATGTAGCCCTCCTGACTTTCGGAGACTTGATTCAGGTTTGTCGTCGCACAGCCCGAGTTCAGGCTCAGC
>JAAAPI010000116.1 GCA_009908325.1 Verrucomicrobiota bacterium
CACGGCTGGCTAAAGTCAAAGAACGGCTGAGCCCCAAGGCTCAACCGCAGCATCGCAGATCTGATGCCTGATCGCTATATGCGGGAAAAGAACGCTTACGGAATGGCAGCGCTCATTACGTCCGTCCAGCCCGCTTCACCGAATCCCCCGCTTTCTCACGAACACCTGGGGTGACCGCTCGCGGGACTCCCGGATTCAGGAGGATTTCCTTCTTAAGGAAATCGTGGCCGCAGCCGCGATTGGAGCTGACGTGCTTCAAATCGATGATGGCTGGCAGCTTGTAAATCTGCAAATTCAGCTTTCGACAGCAAGTTGGCAGGGCGCGGTTTGACCGGTTTCTGGAGTGCGGGCAGCGATTTTTGGTCGGTCAACCCTGAGCGCTTTCCAAACGGATTAACCCCCATTCTTGACGCCGCAGACGAGCACGGAATCGAAATCGGCCTTTGGTATGCCCCCGATTCGGATGATGATTTCGCCAACTGGGAACGGGATGTGAGGACTATCCTTGAACTGCATCGGGCTTACGGGGTCAGGTTCTTCAAGATTGATGGTCTTAAAGTGAGTTCCGTCCAGGCCTACAAGCGTGCCCACCGCCTGTTGAAAGCGGTCCAAGAGGGTGCGGATGAAGCGATCATCATGGACCTCGACGTCACCGGTATGGACAAACGCCCCGGCTATCTCGGTGCGATCCCCTACGGACCTATTTTCGTCGAGAACCGCTACACCGACCGAGGCGGTTACTCACCTCACCACACGCTCCGAAACCTCTGGAAGCTGGCTTTCTGGATAGACCCCGCCCGCCTTCGGATGGAGTTTCTCAACAATACACGAAGACTCGATCGTTATGTTGGTGATCCCCTCGCGCCCTCGACCTATCGACCGGATTACCTCTTTGCCACTGTCATGATGTCGAACCCGCTTGGATGGTTTGAGGCCTCGAACCTGCCGGAAGACTATAGACAGCAAGTCCAGCCTCTAGCCGAGGTCTGGCGCGAGCATCGCGACGCCATCTTTACCTCGACTATCCTGCCCGTTGGCGAGGAACCTTCCGGGCAATCCTGGACGGGTTTTCTCGCGGTTGCGGGCGACCAGAGCCACGCCTACCTGCTTTGCCTGCGGGAGCACGCAAAGGCCGGGCAATACAGTTTCGAGCTCCCAATCAACCTTCCCGGTCAGAACCAAATCACGATTCTTCACGGTGAGGGTGACGCTAAACCCGTCGGCGGGAAGCTCCAGGTCACCATGCCGGATCGACCCGGCCATTTGCTTGTGAAGATTGCTCTTAGAGGCGGTGGCACTGGTGGCAGTTAAGAGAGCGATTAGTGATCTTACGAATCTCATAAGTGCCATTAACGTCAGTCCTCAACTGCACATGGTTTTTGTCGACCGCAGCCGAAAATCCGGAGTTGAGCACGATCTTCTCGACAGCGGGGACTTGGTGTAGGTTCTTGTAGTCAACCTTCTTCATCAGTTCGGGCACGACCCTCTCTGTGTAGTGTTTTTGTAATATAGTAATATAGACTGTGACATCGTAATAAGAAACGGATTGCCAACCCGGTTCGTTTGTGGTGATTCATGCGTATTGCGGAAAAAGGGCGGGGAAATTCTTCGGATCCACTCACGATTCTTAGGTGGAAAGTCCTGTTTTTCATTGCATTCTTGTTTTAGACGGATTTTGTATATGCCCATGTCTAAAAATACTCCTTCCCTGTCCCGTCGAAAATTTCTTGGTGCCTCGACCCTTTTGGCTGGTGGCCTGCTCGGTGCTCCGCAGATCCTCCGGTCCGAGACCCTGGGTAATGCAACAAAATCGGCGGCCAATTCGCGCCTCGGTTTCGGATTTATCGGGACGGGGCAAATCTGCACGGGCCACCTCAAATCGTTTTCCGGGATGAAACTGGTTCAACCGGTCGCCGTTTGCGACGTCCGCACGTGGCAGATCGAAAAGGCGCTGGGCACTCTCGGCGAAAAGGGCTACACCGACGTGGCATCGACCGCCTATTACGAGGAGGTGATCGGGAATCCGGCGGTGGATGTGGTCTGCGTCACCACGCCGGACCACTGGCATGCCGCAATCGCCATCGAAGCAATGAAAGCGGGCAAGGATGTTTACGTGGAAAAGCCCATCACCTTGACCATCGAAGAGGGTAAGGCAGTTGTCGCCGCAGAGAAAAAATATGGCCGCATCCTGCAGGTGGGCTCGCAGCAAAGGTCGTCCGTCTATTTCCGGACCGCGGCCAATCTCGTCCGCAATGGCATGATTGGTGACATTCAGGAAGTCCAGTGTCGGCTCGGCAGCTTTCCCGAACCGCCGGAAAACCCGAAGGTTGTTCCGGTCCCCGATGGCTTTGACTACGACCGCTGGCTTGGGCCCACCAAATACTACGAGTATAGCGAGCATCGGGTGAAGGGCGATTACCGCGGCGGTTGGCGCTGCTACTGGGACTATGGAAACCGAAAATTCGGCGATTGGGGTGCCCACCACTTTGACATCGTGCAATGGGCACTAAACCGAGACAAAACGGGGCCAGTGGCGTTCATTCCCAAGGGCTTCGAGGGTGCCGGGCATCACCACTTCCGGTATGCCGACGGCATCTCCGTCTTTCGCGACAAAGAAAGGGACCAAGGCCACCAGATCCGGTTTATTGGCACGGAGGGCGAGGTCTTGGTTAAGCGTGGCGGGGTCTTTACCCGCCCGAAAGAGCTGGTCCGCCACCGCTTTACCGACGCAGACGATACTGTTTACGAATCCAAGAATCATCGGCGAAATTTCATCGATTCTGTCATCTCGCGGGAAAAGCCAATTTGTCCGGCGGAAGTCGGGCATCGCTCCAATACGATTTGCGCTTTGGCCGCCATCGCCGAGCGTCTTGGCCGTCCCGTCCAATGGGACCCCGAGGCACAGCAAGTTGTCGGCGATCAGACGGCCCGCGCCATGCAAAATCGCCCGCGCCGCACTGGTTATGAACTGCCCGAGCTTAACGACGCAGTTTGAAACCGCGAATGCACGCGGATCTGAGCGAAAATGGGAAAGCTATCTCTTCCGCACTCTTTGTGCACTCTACGGTTACCCCACACATGCGCGGACCGTAGCGACGCATTTTTTGACAGAATGATTTGGGACAGGATGATTTCTTGCTGACGTCCTGCCGGGTGTAGCCTAGAGCCGAAGCGTAGAGATGCTGACGCGAAGCTCGGTCTGCGTGTATCGGATGGTGTTGGGATCGCGGGGAGTGTCGAGCTTCGCCCCCAGGTCTGCGGTCAGCCCCAAGCGGTGATCCGCCTCCCGCGACAGCACCAGCCCGGCATTTGAACTGATCCGCAGGTCGGCCTCATGGAGATTGATCAAACGGTTGAACGAAGCCTCGAAGATCCATCCCTGGCCTTCACCCATGCAGCGTGTCTCAGATGCGACGCGTCGGGGTCGTGTTCGCCCTTGTCCGGGGCCAAAAAAACGCGCTGCGGTCATCCCAAACGGGCGGAGTGGCTTGAATAATGCAGGTTGATAAGAAATCACTGTTAGGAAAACTGATAACTGATAGAAATTTTGATTCCAGGCGAGTAGGGGTCAGGGGCTTGGGCGGCAAGGGGTTTAAAATTGTATTATTGACAAAGGGTTGTGAGATGATGTCGGATCAAACTATTGAAAGAAAAAGCAGGCTCTTCCGGGATTTATGTGGTTACGCCTCAAAGCGATCAGGGCTCTGCCCCGGACCCCAGCCTCCGGCGAGCCCCCTGAAAGGTTTCCGGCGTAGCGACAAGGCCGTTTTCCTGCCAGTGTGGCAGCTCGAGTCCCTTGCTGTCTTGTCAGGCAGTGGTTTGGAAACACTTGCTGGGCAGCTTTGTCCACACGAAAGCCTGAAGCCCGAAAAAAAACATGCGTGCGGAGGAAAAATGGAAAATAATGGAAGGAAACAAAAACTTCTCAAAGTGAGCGGAAGGTGCTTATGCATCGTGTATGCCCTTAGTGGTTTTTTGACAATGAGTATAAGTCATACTCTCACGGCGGGGATGCGGAAAACAGAAAGCCCATGCCAAAAAAATATCTCAACAAAAAGCTTAAAGAGTTATCTGACAAGAAGCGAATGGGGCACAAAAATTCGACGACGACCGAGGATCACTACATCGACAAAGACACGTCGCAGGAGCTGATCGACCTCTACGAAAAGTATGCAAAAGAGCTCTTTGGCGACATTGCGTTTCCGAAATAGCCCGTTTTTGGAAGGGGGTAAAAAATGGGAGAATTTCTTGAGAAAAGTGGCTATACAAGTGGCTATACAAACCTTGACGCAGGGCACAAAAATGCCGCCCAGCGTAGTGCTGGAGCGGCTTTAAAGTGGTAGGCCGTCGGGGACTCGAACCCCGAACCAATTGATTAAAAGTCAACTGCTCTACCGATTGAGCTAACGACCCGTCAACCTTTGAGAAGCGACGGAGAAAAAATCGTCGGGGGCATTTTGTCAAGGAAAGGCGCTGTAATTTTTCAAAACTTTGAACGTTTTATTGTGGAACAATTCTCAGTTTTTGCTACTCCTACGAATTCAGGCTGCCCTATGACCTCAAAAACAGAATCGCTCCCCTCTGACGACTTGTTAATCGACCGCATAAAAGCGGGCGACATGTCTGCCTACAACGCAATGGTCACGCGTTACTATGACCGTATTTTTGCCCGGGTTTCGCAGCTCCTTAAGAATAAACAGGATGCTGAAGAAGTCACCCAAGACGCTTTTATCCGTGCGCATCGCGGTTTGGAGAATTTTCGGGGAGATGCGTCGTTCTCCACTTGGCTTTACCAGATTGCGACAAATCTCGCACACAACCGCTATTGGTACTGGTTTCGGCGCAAACGGGATCAGTCGATTTCACTGGATCAACCACTGACGGATGATGGCAGCATGACACTGGAAAACGTCATGCCCTGCGGGGGCGAAAGCCCGGCACAGGCAGCTGTCACGCAGGAGTTTGTGGACCGGGTCGCGGAGTGTATGGACGGTCTCAACGAAAAACACAAAGAAGTCTTAATCTTAAGAAATGTTAAAAATCTGAGTTACGATGAGATCGCTTGCCGACTCGACATCAGTGTCGGCACCGTGAAAAGCAGGATTGCCCGCGCACGGGAGAGCCTGCGGGATTTGATGGGCAACGATTTTTCATGACCGAAGAGACATTCACAGAGCTGGTAAATCTTTACCTGGACGGTGAGATTTCTGAGAAGGATCTGTCGCGGCTAAAGTCTGAGCTGGCAGCTGATGCGCACAGGCGGGAGGTTTTTGTTGAACGCAACCGCTTGCACAAGGCCATGCGGCTGGCGCTGAATTCTCAGACGTTGGGTCGCGGGCAGCGCGTCGGTTTCCCCCGGTTTTCCCGATGGCTGTTGGGGACGGGATTGGCCGCTTCGCTTGTCTTTGCGTGGGTTTTCTTTTCGCCCGCTTTTTTGGACCGGGGCGGGTATGGACCGCTTGCTGTCGAGGTCGGATCGGCGTCGGATTCCGAAGCCGATGTGATTGAGCAAGCGCTCTCGGATTGGAGTAGTGAGGCGGATTTGAGACGCTATGCTTCCCGCCAGCAGCGGGAGCTTGCCAATGAGCGCGCCAGTCTTGCAGCGCAACTTCGCTTAATGGGCTTACGGCCCGAGCTAACCCCGGAAAACAAAACGCTTCGGGCCATTGATAGGACCGCGCTCAAAGCAGAGTCGACACAGAGTCAGGCTGAAGTGCTGAACAAGTTGCAGCGTCAAGCGGTGATGCCGAAGGCCCGTATTTTGCGGAGCGATGCGGATTGGAACGACCGGGCGGAAGGTTCGTTCAATTCCTACGGGGGCGGGTTTGAATCGTCGCTGATCAGCTTCCGGTGAGCCGGTAAATCCTTCCCATACCGATTTCCGCTTGCAACCCGCGGGACGGTGAATGACCTTTTGGGCTTATTCGTATGCAAAACACCCTATGAAAATCGTATTAGCTTACTCGGGAGGGCTCGACACCTCCGTTCTCGTCAGCTGGCTGAAAGACCATTACAAGGCTGAAATTATAACTTTTGCGGCTGATGTCGGCCAGGAAGAGGAGTTGGATGGTTTGGCGGAGAAGGCCAAGGCTACCGGTGCCTCTGCGCATTACACCGTCGATTTGGTCGACGAGTTCGCGCGGGACTTCATCTACCCGATGATGCGGGCCAACGCGGTCTACGAGGGGCAGTATCTTTTAGGGACCTCAATCGCACGTCCGCTTATCGGGAAAGCGCACGTGGAGATCGCCGAGCGCGAGGGGGCTGACGCTGTTGCGCATGGGGCAACCGGCAAGGGAAACGATCAGGTTCGTTTTGAACTGGCTTACGCAGCCCTCGCTCCGAAGCTGCAAATCATCTCGCCGTGGCGGATGGATGTTTTCCGGAAAGCTTTCCCCGGGCGGAAGGAAATGATTGATTATTGCCGTGAGCACAAGATCGATGTGGAGGCCAGTGCCTCCAAGCCTTACTCGATGGATCGCAACTTGTTGCACATTTCCTACGAGGCCGGCATTTTGGAGGACCCCTGGTTCGATCCCACGACCGAGGATAACAAGGCCATGTATAAGCTGACGGCTGATCCCGAAGGCGCGCCCGACGAGGCCCAGTATATAGAGCTTGATTTTGAACGCGGCGACTGCGTGGCAGTCGACGGCGTAGCGATGACTCCGGCTGAGGTGATGAAGCACCTCAACCATTTGGCCGGGACGCACGGAGTCGGCCGGGTCGACCTGATCGAAAACCGCTTCGTTGGCATGAAGAGCCGCGGCGTCTATGAGACACCGGGGGGCACCATTCTCATGCACGGGCACCGCAATATGGAGACATTGACGATGGACCGGGAACTCATGCACCTGCGCGATAGCCTTATCCCGCGTTACGCACAACTTGTCTATAACGGTTTCTGGTATGCGCCGGAGCGCGAAGCACTTCAGGCCTTCATCGACGATTCACAGAAAACCGTGACCGGCACAGTCCGCCTGAAACTTTACAAGGGCAACGTGACGACGGTAGGCCGCAAGTCGCCGCTGTCCCTCTACGATGAGAATATTGCCTCGATGGAAGGCGTGGCCAGCGATTATAATCCCGACGATGCCAGTGGCTTCATCCGCCTCAACGCCTTGCGTCTGCGCCGCCGCGCGCTTGCCCAGGGTGGCCCCGAAATCGCCTCGGAGAGCCATCTTTCGAAAGAATAATCGGCAACGGTTCCATTTGGTTTTAATATCGCTACTGAACGGACCGGAATCACCGTTCCGCCGCTGACAGAGCGGCGAAGCCACCTGCTACGGTTTTATGAATACCCGCAACATTCTACTCGGCGTCAACGTCGACCACGTGGCCACGGTTCGCCAAGCGCGCTACCGGGCTCATCCACTGGATCATGGTGACGAAGTTGAGCCCGATTGTGTGGCTTTTGCCCTGGCCAGCGAAACAGCCGGTGCCGACGGCATCACCATGCACTTGCGGGAGGATCGGCGCCATGTGCAGGAATCAGACGTGCGCCGTGCGCATGCACAGATTAAGACGCGCCTCAATCTGGAGATGGCCTGCACGTCCGCCATGGTGGACTATGCGCTCCAACTGAAGCCGCATTCGGTATGTCTTGTGCCGGAAGGGCGGGACGAAATCACCACAGAGGGTGGCCTCAACGTGGTCGGCCAAAAGGCCCGCGTGGGCGAAGTGATTGCCGCAATGACGGCAGCCGGTATCAAGACCAGCCTGTTTATCGACCCACACCCGGCCGAGATTGAGACCTCGGCCGAGCTCGGTGCTCCCTGGATAGAGTTACATACGGGTGCCTACGCAAACGCTTATTTCCATGAGGGGCGCATCCGCGAGTTTGAGACTTTGCGCAAGGGAGCCGAGTTGGCGCATAGCCTCGGCCTCAGGGTCAATGCGGGGCATGGGATCAACTATACCAACATCGCCGAAGTCGTCACACTGCCGCATCTGCATGAGTTGAATATCGGGCATTCGATCATCAGCCGGTCGCTGTTTGTCGGAGTCGAGCAGGCAGTCCGCGAGATGAAAGCGTGTTTGAGATAACCCAGCTCAACGCCTGGCATAAAGCCAGCTTGTCCGCCATAGCCGAAGGCGACGGCGGGTCGCTACGAAGATCGTTGCGGGTTTCTCCGTGGTTGACCTCTTTCGCTGGGAGACGTTTAAAGGACTCTCGAAAACACGCCTCGAAAAACAATGAAAACCTTTTCCCAAGCCCATCCCATATTATCCTGTGATCAGGCCAAGGAGTTTGAGGCGGCAGTGCTGCCGGATGAGTCGGCCGAGTGGTCGGCCATGCAGGCCGCAGGGCAGGGGCTCGCGCGGATGCTTGTCGAGGATTACGCGGAGATCAGGCCGGTGCCGGGGCATTTACGGGTGCTTGGCTTGATCGGCAAGGGCAACAACGGGGGAGATGCACTCATCGCTTGCGCCCAGTTGCTGGCTGATTGGCCACGGGCCAGCGTCGAACTGATTTTGACGGCAACGGAGGATACGCTGCGGCCACTGGCAGCGAAGGCTCTGCGGCAGCTGGAAGGCCGGGTCACCATGCATATCCTGAACGATGAATCGACAGGACGGAGCATCGAGAGCCTGCTCGCCCAAGCCGGAGGTCCGGGGGGCTTCCACATTTGTATCGATGGTTTGCTCGGCATGTCCTTCAAGGCGCCGCTGCGAGAGCCGATCCGCTCCGTCATCGAGGCGGTCAATGCCTATGAAAGCATCGATTTGCGGGCGGCGGTTGATCTGCCAAGCGGGCAGGGGGACCTGGCCGACGAAGTCACTTTTCGGGCGGATTTCACTTACGCAACGGGCATCGTCAAACACCCGCTGCTGCGGGGACATTTGGAATGTGGTCGGGTGCGTTACATCGACCTCGGATTTTTCCAGCACGAGGCCGCGCAAACACTCGATACCAGCGAATCATTTCTTCTGCCCGACGTGCTCAATCCGCTGCGCCGTCTCCGCCCAGCGGCATCGGATAAGCGGTTTTTCGGTCATCTATTCATCATCGGAGGCTCTACCGGCATGCCGGGTGCCTTGCTCATGACCGTAAAAGCCGCTGTCCGGTCAGGTGTGGGCTTGGTTACGGTATTTGGCCCCGCCTCGGCAGTGTCCGTCCTGGCGGCACAAGTGCCCGAGGCGATGTGGGTGGCCTGGCCGGAGACGGCCAGCGGTACGCTCAATCCCCGCGGCATATCGCTTCTTCAGGACCGGCTTTCTGGAGCAACGGCTGTACTGGCGGGTCCCGGATTCGGTCGGGATCGAAATACAGAAATGCTCACCCAGGAGATCGTCCGCCAAGTTGAGTGTCCCGTGGTATTGGACGCGGATGCCCTTCGCGCCCGGGTGATGGAGGCCGCGCAGCGGCGGAAGCCGCATTTCGGACCCGTCATCGTGACCCCGCATATGGGGGAATTCATGCGCATGGCCAAATTGACCAAGGTCAATTATACCAGCGCCGCACTGCTCGATTTTTCCAAGTTTTACGGGGTCACGACAGTGCTCAAGGGGCCAAACACCCGGATTTGCGATGGTGAGGGCATCGTTTACAGTACACGGGGTGGTCCGGTTCTGGCACGTGGTGGCAGCGGTGATTTGCTGGCTGCAATTATCGGTGGTGTGGTGGCGCAGTCCGGAAAGGGCGAGTGGGTGGAGGCTGCCCGCGGGGTCGCGCTGCACGGCCTGGCGGCCGAGCAACTAGCACGGTCCAGGGGGCAGGTCATGGTGCATACGTCCGAATTGTTGGATTATTTGCCTGCGGTGCTGCGGGGATGAACTCATGGCACAATCCCTCAACCATCGGCAAGCACTCCTTATCTTGAACGGCCTACCTGTGGTCGGTCCGGTTATGCTGCGCCGCCTGCTCGATGCCTTTGAGCAAGATCCGATCGCGATCCTCTTGGCTGATCGGCAAAAGCTGCTGCAAGTGCAGGGGGTTGGCGATAAGGCGGCCTCAGTGCTGTCTAATTGGTCGGATCACTTCGACCTCCATCGGGAGGTTGAGCGGATGAAGGCCTCAGGTATTCGCTTTATCGCGCAAACCGATGAACCGTTTCCGCCCATGCTGCGGGAGACGTATGATCCGCCGATCGGTTTGTATTGGAAAGGAGATTACAATATCGACCGCCCCTGTGTGGCCATTGTGGGCACCCGGCGGGGGACGCTCTATGGACTCGGCGTGGCGAAGCGGTTTGCTGCGGAACTATCGAGGCTCGGGTTTTGCATTGTCAGTGGGATGGCGCGGGGTACGGATACGGCGGCGCACGAGGGCGCTTTGGATGTCGGGGGCAAAACCGTCGCAGTGCTTGGCTGCGGTCTCGACATCGTCTACCCACCAGAAAATCTGGAGCTTTTCAAGCGCATCGCGGTAGCGGGTGCGGTCGCCAGTGAGTTTCCCTTTGGGAGGCGGGCGGACCGTCAGACCTTCCCCATGCGAAACCGGGTGGTGGCGGGCATGTGCGAGGCGGTCGTCGTCGTGGAGAGCGATGCTGCCGGAGGCAGTATGATCACAGCTCGCTTCGCCGGTGAGCAGGGCCGCCAGATCATGGCCGTGCCGGGGCGTATCGATCAGGCAAGTACTGCCGGTTGCCACCAGCTGATTCGTGACGGTGCCACGATGGTGACCTCAGTGGATGATATTTTGGATGAGCTGCGCTATGCGCGTCCGACACAGATGGAGGCCGAGCTTTCGCCCGATCCCGAGGGGCCGGAAACAGAGGCATTGAGCGATCTGGAGGAGGCAGTTTTAGGCTGCTTTAAAGGCGGTGAGCTTTGCCAGCCCGACCAAATCTCCCAACAAACTGGACACTCGGCGGCCGAGGTTTCAGGGTGTTTGATGGGTTTGGAGATCAAACGACTGGTAGCGAAACGCGCGGATGGTCGTTTCGAAGCCCGCTAGCCCAGTTTTATACCATGGCCGAAGCAAGGACAGCAGTGCAGATCACCTGGATTGGGCTCTTGCTCAATCTTCTTTTAGGTCTGATTAAGGTGGTGGGCGGTTGGCTCCTGCAGTCAAAAGCGCTCATAGCCGACGGTGCGCACAGTTTGCTCGATTTACTGACCGATATCGCGGTGCTGGTCGGTCTCTCCATGGCCAGCAAGCCGGAGGATGCGAACCATCTCTATGGTCACCACAAATTTGCCAGTTTCGCCAAATTATTGGTTGGGGCGATGCTTCTGGGTTTTTCCGTTAGCCTTGTGGTGGCCGCGATCTGGGATTTCCGGTCCGGTGTGAGTGCGCCCCGGGCCGGTCCAGCGATCATCCTGGCAATCATTTCGCTGCTCATCAAGGAAGGGCTGTTTTGGTGGACGCGGGCAGTGGCCTGGCGGCTGAAGTCGGATCTTGTCATGGCGAACGCCTGGCATCACCGGGTGGATAGTGTTTCCTCGCTCGGGGTGGTCGTCGCGCTCTTCGGGGTCTGGCTGGGCGGGGAAGCTTGGGCCTTCCTGGATGATGCGGTCACCCTGGTCTTGGGCTGTTATCTAATCTTCGAGTCCGGCAAGATATTCCTGCGGGCCTGCTCGGATCTGCTGGATACCGCCCCGGAGCGGGCCATTATTGAGGACCTGCGGGAGCATATTCTGCCCACGCCCGGGGCGGTGGCTTACCACGATTTCCGCGTGCGCCGGGTGGGGGATCTCTACGAGGTTGACCTACACCTGCAAGTGACTCCGGAAATATCTGTGGAGTCGGGGCATGCGATCGCCCGGGACGTCAAAAAAAGAATGAGTGAAAAGCATCCGGAGATTTCCACGGTGCTCATACATGTGGAACCTGCGAATAGAGAGCATATTATGAATCGCGGTCTCTCTGGCAGGGAAAAATCGGGAGACGAATAAGTCGGTGGGCCGGAATTATGGCTTGTCTATAAGGCTGTAACCTAGTTGAAACACGGGCGCTGCCGATGCACCCAAGCCCACACGACCCGGAGACAGGAACTGCCCTTCTATGAGCGATTTTTTGAAGCACGAATGCGGTATCGCGATGATCCGCCTCCTCAAGCCTCTTGCTTACTATCAAGAGAAATACAACACGCCGCTCTATGGGTTTAATCAGCTGTTTTTGCTGATGGAGAAGCAGCACAATCGTGGGCAGGACGGTGCCGGCATCGGTTGTGTAAAACTGAATGTCGCACCCGGTCAGCCTTACATGGCCCGCGACCGCACGATCAAACAAAATTCACTTGCCCGTATCTTCAAAGGGCAGCTCAAAGCCTACCAGAAAAAGGTGGACCGTGGCATCATCCATCCGGAATTTCCGCAGACGGTGAAGGAGCAATTTGATTTCGGGGGGGAGGTTCTCATGGGCCACCTGCGCTATGGCACCTCAGGAATTTATGCCTCCACGAGCTGCCATCCCTACGTGCGGCAGTCCAACTGGCCGACGAAAAATCTCATGCTGGCGGGCAATTTTACGATCACGAATGAAAAGGACCTGAACAACGATCTGATCAACCGCGGGCAGCATCCCATTTTCGGGACCGATACCCAGGCCGTGCTCGAAGAGATCGGCTTCCACCTCGATGAAGCGCACGACTTTATCTACCACCGGATGCGGGACCAGAATGTCGAAGGCACAAAGATCCCCGGCATTATCAGTAAAGATCTGGACCCGGCACGTATTTTGCGCAAAGCCTGTGCCGATTGGGACGGGGGCTACGCCATCGCCGGGCTCATTGGCAATGGAGACAGCTTCATGATGCGGGATCCCCGGGGCATACGGCCCTGTTTTTATTTCCAAAACGATGAAGTTGTCGCCTTTGCGTCCGAGCGGGTCGCGCTCATGACGATCTTCGATCAGCCGATCGAAAACGTCCGCGAGGTCGAGCCGGGCAGCGTGATCGTCATTAAAAGCGACGGATCGACCTACACGGAACGTTTCACCGACCCCCAGCCGATCACGCAATGCTCGTTCGAGCGGATTTATTTTTCACGGGGCAATGATGCGGATATTTATCGGGAGCGTAAGGCGCTGGGAGGTGCCTTGCTGGAGCAAGTCGTCAAGGCGATCAATAACAACTTTGCCGACAGCGTCTTCAGCTTCATACCCAACACGGCGGAGACCGCCTATCACGGTCTACTGGAGGCAGTTCGCTTGCATCGGCGAAAGGAGGTGCGCGATGCTTTGCTTAACGCTCAAAAGAACGATACGCTCGATGCCGCATTAATCGACAATCTGATCATGGGCAACTGGCCCCGGGGCGAGAAGATTGCGCACAAAGATATAAAACTGCGCACCTTCATCTCTCAGGAGGAGGGGCGGGCCAAGCTGGTCTCGCACGTTTACGATATCACCTACGACGTGGTGGAGGCGAAGGACTGCCTTGTCTGTATCGACGACTCGATCGTGCGCGGCACGACCTTGAAAGAATCGATTCTGAAAATCCTCAGCCGCACCAACCCGCGCAAGATCGTCATTGCGTCCACCGCTCCGCAAATCCGCTACCCGGACTGCTACGGGATCGATATGTCGGAATTGGGTAAATTTATCGCCTTCAAGGCGGCGGTCCAACTGATAAAAGACGACGGGAGCGATGATCTTTTACTCGATGTTTATCAGGATTGCATCGCCCAGGCGGAAAAACCTGCGGGCGAGATGGTGAATCATGTCAAGCGGCTTTATGACCGCTACACCAGCGATCAGATATCAGCCAAGATTGCCGAGTTGGTTTATCCAAAAAACGTCGCCTGGAGCGGTGGGCTGGAGATTGTCTACCTACCCGTCAAGAAGATGCGGGAGGCGATCCCCCGGCACAATGGCGACTGGTACTTTACCGGCAATTACCCAACGCCCGGGGGTGTCGCGACCGTCAATCAGGCGTATATAAATTACTATGAAAACAAGTCGGGCCGTTCCTACTAAAGGGCGGATCAGTGGCTCAGGGCGGTCATGACTTCATCGAGCGTCGTCGCCTCCTTGATCTGTCGGCGCAGGCGCTCGGAATGGCAGGATCGGGCGATTTCGGCCAGCGTTGCTAGATGGCCTTCGGTGTCGCCTTTCGGGCTGATGATAAAGAAAAGGAAGTCGATAGCCTCATCCTGACCGGGGATGCGGAGGCTTTCTTTAAGCTCTGCGACAAAGCAAAGCCGGTAGTCGAGCCCTTCGCAATAGACGTGCGGGATCGCGATGCCGTGGCCGAGGAAGGCCGGGAACACCCGGCCCTGGTCGGTCAGGTCGGCTAATACCTGCTCTTCGGAGATCGCCGATACTTTGGCGTGCGCTTCCAAGGCGAGTTGTTCGTAGAGGCTTTCGGTGCTGTCGCAGTCGAGGTGGAGGAAGGCACCACTGTGCAGCGCACGAGACAGGAAGCCCTCGGACCGGCGGAGGCAAATGACTTCATCCTCGGCGCGGACCATTTCCTTCAAACTCGTATCTCTGGGGATGGCGCGCAGCTGCTTATTCCGGCGAATGAAGAGCGGGTGCCAGTCGCCGGACGGCAGACTCTTACCTTCCTCCCAGATGACGGTCTCAAAGCTGCTTTCGCCTTGCAGGAGCTCGCTGCCAATCACGGCAGGCCGCGAGAGGTCACCGAAGACGGATTGCCCGGTCAACTGATCTTCGCCGGTCGGACTGTTGAGCGGAATCCAGCCAAAGACTTTTTCACTGTCCAATTCCTCGGCCCAGCGTTGCATGAGAATCTGGTTCAGCTCGACGTTATCGGTGAGTGCGAGAACATAGCCGGCACCGAAGAGCGCTTGTTCGTTCTCGTAGAGTTTTTCTGCCTCCATCCCGTCACGGTTCAGGGCAGGTAGGCCCTCCTGTTGGGCAAGGGCGATGTTGCGGGCGTTGGTATCGAGCAGGAGCACGTGCTGTTCGTCTTCGCGGATAAGTTTTTGGGCAAGCTCCCGGCCGAAGTGATGCGCACCGATGATGACCCAGTCATTGGGCGCCGGGCGCTGGAGCTTCAAAACCCTGGCCACCAAGCCCGCCGAGAGCCCCTGGATCAGAACCGTCGCGCAGATTACGGAGTAAACAAACGATTCGAGAAGCGCCGGATCGCCCGCCGGATTTTCTTTGCCATTCAAGCTCAGTGCGAAAAGGGAGGCCATGGAGGCCGCCACCACGCCCCGCGGAGCGACCCAGCTCAGGAGGGCTTTTTCAGGAAGGTTGAGCGGCGTGCCCCAGGCGGAGGCGGCGATACTCAGTGGCCGAATAATCAAAATGACCGAGACGAGCACCCAACCACCCCCCTGTTTGAAGAAATCGACAAATTGTTGAAATTCGAGCCGGGCCACGAGCAAGAGGAAAAGCATACCGATGAGCAGATCGACAATCTCTGCCTTGAAGGCCTTGATCTCCCGCAGCTGGCGCGGTTTTTTCATGGCCACGATGAGCCCGGCTATCGTCACCGAAAGGAGACCTGCTTCCGGTTTGATGAGCTCAGTCGTGCCGAAGATGAGGACAGCACTGGCCAGGGCAAAGGCATTGATAATGTCATTCGGGACCCAGTTTTTCCGCATGAGCCAATCGATTGAAAAGCCCCCGATCACGCCAATCACCACACCACCGGCGACACGTATGAGAAAACTCGGAATGGCCACGGCACCGCCGCCTTCCACGACCCATTCAAAACATAGAATCGCAATAAAGACGCCAATTGTATCGATCAAGACCCCCTCCCAGTGGAGAATACTGCCAAGTTTCTGCTGCAGCCGTATACGGCGCAGAAGCGGCACGATGACGGTCGGGCCCGTCACGATAATCAGGCTGCCCATGAGCAAAGCGAAAGCGGGCGATGTGTCGAAGACCAGAAAGGCAGTCAAGGCAGCGCCGAGCCAGGTGATCAGAACGCCCACCGTAAGCAGCCGTTTGATCACGGTCGAGGTCTGCTTGAACTCCTTGAGGTCGAGTGTCAGGGCACCCTCAAAGAGTATCAGGCCGACGGCAAGCGAGACGATCATAGGGAGAAACTCCCCCAGCGCACTGGAGCGCAAAACATTGAGCCCTTCCGGGCCGAGCGCAAAACCGCCCAGCAGAAGCAGGACAATGGTCGGCAGATGCAATCTCCGCGAAAGCACCGTAAGCAGGCAGCCCGCCCCCAACGCGAAGCAGAGAGCCCAGAGAGCGCCCTGGCTACCGCCGACGGCAAGTGTTTGGAAAGGCATCATAGGTGTCGTCATGTTCGCTCGAGGCGCTACAATGACCCAGGTGAATTGAATTAGGCGAGGCCTAATTCAGATCGTGACACATGCCCAAAGCCGGGGAGGTCTCGGAGGCTTTGCCGATGATTTGTGCGGGCACCCCGGCCACGCTGGTGTGCGGAGGCACATCCTTGAGGACCACACTGCCTGCACCGACTTTGGCACCTTCCCCGATTTTCACATTACCCAGAATTTTGGCACCCGCCCCGAGCAGCACACCCGAGCGCACCTTCGGGTGGCGGTCGCCACGGTCCTTGCCCGTGCCCCCCAGCGTCACTGCGTGGAGGATCGACACATCGTTCTCGATCACGGCGGTTTCTCCGGCGACGAAACCCGTGGCATGGTCGAGCAAAATGCCACAGCCGATCCGGGCCGCCGGATGTATATCGACAGAGAATGTTTCCGAGATGAGGCTCTGCAGGTAGAGCGCCAGTTCGGTGCGCCCCTCGCTCCAGAGATAGTGACCGACGCGGTAGCAGACAAGCGATTGGAGACCCTTGAAGTAGAGCAGTGGGGTCAGCACATCCGGGCAGGCCGGGTCGCGGTCGTTGACCGCAATCATGTCGCAGGCGACCTGCTGCAAAATAGTCGGTCGCTGCGAAAACGCATCCATGAAGGTCGCGTGCAGCGCGTCAATCGATGCGGCGTGATTGACCAATTTGCGCGTCAACCGGTGCGTCAGGCACTCGGCGAAGGAGTCCCGGTCGAGCACGGTTTGTTTGAGGAGAGTCGCCAGCGCAGGTTCCCTCGCCACGATTTCCTTCGCGCGCAGCTCTATCTCGCTCCAGTGGGCGTCCAGGTCGATTGCTTTCATAATGCCGAAAACGGTTATCCCACTATGGCTCAAAAGCCAATCAAAAGAGACGAATTTGCTCAAAAGCCCGGCAAGAAGGCGTCGCGGTCGTAGGGTGGTTCCTCCTTCGGTGGCAAAGTAGCCCCTGGATATTCCTCGGCGATCATGTGACGGGTCGCATCGTCGGCGTAGTAGCGGAGGTAGCAGCTTTGGTGTGGATCCCCATCATCGCTCAGATCGCAGACAGAGTAACGGCAATTCCAACCCGATCCCTCGGGGAGGAGGGTGGTCGCCTGGGGCAAGAGCTTGTTCAGCAGCAGGTCGTAAAGCTCGGGGTCGGAAAGGTGGTCGGTTTCGTCGATAAAGACCCGGATGGTAGCCAGCGCATAAATCAGCAACCAGAGTTGTTCCGAGAGCGTTCCCCGATCCTTCAAGCAGGACAGCGGGGTGGGGATGAATTTGCGCCGCAGCTGCAAAATGTCGTAGAGTGGCATGGAGGATCCGCTTTCAATCGCGTCCAGGCCTGCCTTCCACGATTCCAGAGAATCGACCTCCGTATCATCTGCAAGGTGCCTTCGAATCGGCTCGCCTGTCAAGCTCGCCAGCTCTGCCTGAAGCTCGGCGATGCGCAACGCTTTATCAATGGCGACACTTTCCGGGGAAGGTTGGTTCTCGTCGGACATATAAAGAGACAAATGACAACCGAGCGAAAACGCAATATTGGATCCGCCTACTTACCACGTAGCGATGATGTTCTCTTCTTCGTAAACCTGATACACCAATCTGTGCTGAATGTTGATTCGTCTGGAATAAGCACCCGCCAAGTCACCAACCAATGCCTCAAAATCCGGGGGATTTCTGAATGGGTCTTCCCCTAGTAGATTGATCAGTTCAAGTGCTTTCTCCTTCAAATTACTTCGGGAGATTTTCTTTGCATCCTTTTGGGCCTGCTTGGCGTATACGATCCTGTAATTCTCCACTCAATCGTATCGCTGCAGTCTTCAATCTTCTCGTTCATTCCCTTTTTTATCGAAAATATGTTTAGCTTTGTATTGACAAGGCAGTCTCAGACCGCCTTTCTCCACCGTTTTTCCAAATTTGTTATGAAAGTTGTATCCTCCATCAAATCGCTGAAAGATCGTCATCCGGATTGTCAGGTCGTTCGCCGCAAAGGCCGCGTCTACGTAATCTGCAAGACAAACCCGCGCTTCAAGGCTCGCCAGGGCTAATTCCACTTCAATTTGCACGGCTCCGCG
>JAAAPI010000266.1 GCA_009908325.1 Verrucomicrobiota bacterium
GCGATGAACGGACTGTCCGGATCGCGCCCAAGCTCGCCTCCTTCCACGGTGAATCCGGTGCTCGTGGGCATGGAATCATGCAAGGCATTCAGCCAGGCGGTCACGGGTGCCGGGGTCGACGGGTGGATGCGCAGGGGCTGGGTCCACTTCAGCGCCATTGACTCCATCTTCGCCCGTGTCTCAAATGAGCCGAAATAATAAAGGCCCGCCACCAGCCCCCCGGCAAGCAGCAAAGCGACTACGATATTCCGCAGCCAATGCGAGACAGAGCCGCCGCGTGGGTGCTGCTTTTTCTTCGATGACCGCCTTTTGGCAGATCGTTTTTTTGGGCGTTTGCCTGCCATTTCCGGCCAGTAAGGGCGAAGCCCGCGGCTTATTCAAGTGCGAGCTTACGCAACTTGGGGCGAATCACCATCTGGCAGTAGGGTGCCGAGGCGTTCTCGCGGTAATAATCCTGATGATAATTCTCCGCCGGATAGAAAGTTCTGGCCTCGGTGATCTCGGTCACAATCGGGGCGTCAAACTTGGCTTGGGCGGCGTCTTTCGACGCTTCCGCGATGGTTCGCTGGGTCTCGTCGTGGTAGAAAATCGCGGAGCGGTATTGCGTGCCGGCATCCGCGCCCTGGCGGTTCAGCGTCGTCGGATCGTGTGAGCGCCAGAGCCAGTCCAGTAATGTTTCAAAACTGATAACTTCGGGATCATACCAGATTTGGATCACTTCAGCGTGTCCGGTCGTGCCCGAGCAGACTTCCCGATAGGTCGGGTTGTCCACGTCGCCGCCCATGTAGCCCGACTCGACATGGCGCACGCCGTCCAGTTGTTGAAAGACTGCTTCGACACACCAGAAGCAACCGGCGCCAAAGGTGGCTACGGAGCGGGAAGATTTTTCTTCTTCAGTCATTATTTTCGGTTGATTTGATAGGCAGTCGACTAGAGCGAGATCACGCCGGGCACCTGGGCGACGCGCTGGTAGATGGCGATGACCTCATCGCAGGAGTGCATGTGCATCTCCATGGTGTAGGCGATAAAGCGCCCGCCGGAGGATTCGTTGGCCCTGACCGGATCGTCTGCAAAGAGCTCCAGCACCTGCTCGCGTTGATCTTTCGGCACAATGAATTTGAAGGGAAAGAGGCAAGGCCAGTCGTAGTTAGCATCCAGAGAAGAGCGGAATGATTCCAGTGAGTCGTCGTCTTTCATGTCAGGGGAGTGAAGCATGTCGCGAAATGATGTCAAAGACCCGTTGCAATCCGCACCGGTTCGATTGGTCCACCGCGTGGCGTCGACCCGGCTTCGCCACCACGGCGGCCACCTGAAGGAGGCCGCATACGATGCGAGGCGCCCGCAAAAATGTCCTTTTGACTTGTCACCCGAGCGGTTCCCCTTCATTTCCTCTTGCGCATTAGATAAAACCCTATGGAAGAAACACTTATTATTCTCAAGCCGGACTGCATGGAAAAGCGCATCGCCGGCGAAGTGATCACACGCTTCGAAAAAGCGGGCTTCGAAATCGTCGCGGCAAAGATTATGCAGCTGGATGCACCGATCCTTCGCGAGCACTATGCCCATGTCGCCGACAAGCCCTTCTTTCCGGAAATTGAGGCATTCATGAGCAGCCGCTCGGTCATGCCCATGATTTTGCGCGGCGAAGGTGTCATCGCCAAAGTGCGCGATCTCCTTGGGCCGACGAACTCGCAGGAGGCCGCCCCCGGCACCATCCGTGGTGACCTCGGCACGGACATGATGCGCAACGTCGTCCATGCCTCGGACAGCGCGGAAACCGCAGCGGCTGAAAAGAAACGCTTCTTCCCCGAAATCTAGGCTGTGAAGGTCAAGACGGGGATCGGCGTGGATAGCCACCGGTTTGTCGAGGGCGAGTCGAACCGACCCCTTGTCCTGGGCAGTCTCGTTTTCCGCGATGCCCCCGCTCTGGCGGGAAACAGCGATGCCGACGTTTTGCTGCACGCGGTGACCGACGCCATCAGCGGGGTAACCGGGCGGACCATCATCGGTGCCGTGGCCGACGAGATGTGCCAGCAGGGGATCACCGACAGCAAAGCCTACCTGAAAGTTGCTCTGGAAGATCTTGGCGATTGGAAGATCAGCCACCTCTCCGTGGCACTGGAATGCCTGCGCCCCAAAATCGACCCCAAGGTTCCGGCCCTGCGCCACGCGCTTGCCGAGCTCCTGGGTGTCGAGACGAATGCCGTCTGTATCACGGCAACGACCGGGGAGGGGCTGAACGATTGCGGCCGCGGGCTCGGCATCCACGCCACCGCCGTGCTCACGGTTGTTTCGGAGGATTGATCTGCAGGGGCAGCGGAGAGCTGAGCGCAGCGACAGCCTGCAACCCTCTCAAACTGAGGAACAAATTGTGAAACGACAATTTGTTCCTCAGCTTTTAATGACTTCCGCCAATTTCAATCAAGATTCGTATTTTCGGAGCATTCGGGCCGCCATTTAAAAGGCCCTTTGAGATATCGAGATTTCTTAGAGTGTTGCGTGGTCGAGGGGGAAATTACGGAGGTATGAAACCGTTCAGATCGAAGGCGGACCGGGGGTCGGCGTTCGTGCGGCGGGACGCTGAACGGTTTTAATGGAGGCGGGGTCCGCGCGGGCGCTGCTAGAGGCATCCTACCGGCATGTCCGTGATCAAAGACTCCCGTTTCATCTGGTCCTCCGCCGAGCCGCCGCCGCGGAACTGTTTCGTCAGCTTCGAGAAGCAATTTGCTTACTCCGGGAGCGCTGCCTGCGAGCTTTGCCTGTTCGCGGACACTCGCTTCCGCTTGTGGGTGAACGGGACCTTCGTGGCCTACGGGCCGGCGCGCTTCGTCACGCAATATCCTGAATACGAGCGCTACGACCTGCGGCCTTTTCTACAGGACGGGGAGAACCACCTCCGGGTGGAAGTCAATTTCTACGGTTGCTCCTCCTTTCAGACGATGCCGGACGGAGTGCCGGGCTTCATTGCCGGCGGGGGCACGGAGGACGGCGCGGTCGACTTCGCCACGCCGGGGGACTGGCGGGCGCGGGTGCACGCAGCGGCTTGGCGCTGGGATGCGCCGCTCTTCAGCTTCGCCCAAAACCCGGCGGAGATCTGCGACACGCGGGCGCTGCAAGCGGAGCTGGCGGACCCGGGGCTGTCGGGTTCGGTCCGGGTTCTCGCAGGCGGGGATGTGCCCTGGGGCGAGTTACGCGAGCGGGCGGTGGCCTATCCGGACTATGTGCCGGTGACCCCTTCACGGATCACGGCGGCGGGCTCGCTGGTGCCTTCGCGGACCTACGGTTTCCAGACCTTTC
>JAAAPI010000370.1 GCA_009908325.1 Verrucomicrobiota bacterium
GAATTCTGACTCCGAAGTGGTTTTGCCATCTGCTGAAGTGACTTGTGTCTCTACATCACTAAAATTACCAATACTTATATCGTTAATCAGTAGCTCATTATCTTTGTAATCAAAATCTTTAAGTGCAGTATCCCCATCGTATACAGTGATCCGTACTGCTAGTTCCGATAGACCCCCACCTAACGCATCTATGTCGCTTGTGGAAAATCCTTCCTGAATACCTATGGTACCAGGATTCCCCTCAAACTCAGCAGGCGATCCCCAATCGAAAAGACCTTCAAAAAGTGAGCTAGCCGCCAGCTGGCTGGTTACCCTAGTGCCGTTTAGACCTATCATGTCGAGAACAACCCCACCTATTTCTGTGAAGGAATTTGATAATTCGCCACCACTAGTGGGAGATGTACGAGTAAAATTAGTCATTAGAGAACTCCTATGATTGGTTACAAGTTAAAATTGTGAAATTGCTGAAGTCTTCGAACACCCAGTTATTTTTGAGTGTGTAGAAGATGGTATTGAGGAGTTTTCTGGCAGTAGCGATAATGGCTTTGCCTGCTCCTCTTGTTGCTTTGATATGTTGGTAGAATTTCTGTAAGTAGGGGCTGTATCGTTTAGCGATGAGGGTGCATTGCACGAGGGTAGTACGGGCGATTTTATTGCCACGCTTGGTGATTCTGCCGACGCGCTGGGAATCATTGGATTGACTGACACGTGGTGTGATACCGAAATAGGCGGCCAGATTTCCGCTTTTGGCAAATTCCTCAATGTCACCGATGGTACACAGAAAGATGGCGGCGGAGAGCGGGCCGATCCCTTTGATGCTGACAAGATTCTCATAGCCTGGCAGCGTTTTGGCTACAGCGGTGATCTCTTTCTTCAGCCGCAGGTCGCTGACACGAATGGCATCCAGCTGCGCTGCGATGACCTCTAATTCTACCTGCTCCAGCGGTTCCCACTTATGGCTGGCAACGGCACGTTCGAAGCCGATTTTACTGGTGATTGTTTCTTTTTTGATCTTGATGCCATGGCGATTAAACAACCCATGCGCCTTATTCAGCAGTGACACGCGCAGTTTGACGAGTTGATCACGCGTCGCCACCGCACTGGCAAGTTCGGTTTGTGTTTTACGTTTCAGGCGTGCTTCCGGCAGCATATCTTTGCTTAAGAAAAAGGCGATGGCACGGGCGTCATGCTTATCGGTTTTCTTGGTTGAACGGCGGATTACCTCAAACTGCCACGGCGCGATAATCGCTACTCGCGCTACATGCGGCAACAGCTGCTCGCGGAACCATGCACTGTTTCCCGTGGCTTCCACTGCCACTTCATCGCTTGCCTGCAACTGGCTGATAAATTGTTCCAGCCCGCCTTGTTGCAACGCAAGTGTTTGTATCTTCTCTTTTTCACCGTCCAGTATACAGACGGTGAAGCTGTTGGTATGTAAATCGATGCCAATATAACGTGTCATCTTTCTTTCCTCACAGTTGAATTGAATGAAAAACCGGAGTAGATGTTCTTCGGGTCGCCACACTCCTATACGAGATCACTACGCGTTAGTTTGGGTATATCCAACTTGTAGGCCTCAGGGCGGTGATTCGGTGACAGGGGCGGGCAGTCTCCTTTACGAGGTCTGATCCCGCTCCTGACACACAACACATGCACCTCGCGCGGGGCCTCAATCCATTGTCCACCCTGCCACCTATCTACCCCGAAGATAACCTATCTCCAGACTGCATCTAACGCAGCATCCAATTCATACCGTCTCCTTTGGTTTGTGGTTGGCTCGTTACGCCATTCCGCAAGACCGGACGAAAAAGGCACGGCGTCATTTCCAACACGGTCCGGCTCCGCCGGAGTGGTGCGGGCCGGAAATTGATGGCGGGCCGCGTGCGGTCAGGAAGTCAGGCGTTTCCCGAAAACGAGCCGACTGCGATCCAACGAGCGTTCATCGCACGGGCATCACGTGACCTGAGAACCATGCGATCAAGGCGCTACCTCTTTCCTCTGGCGACCGTCCCACAGTCCTTCCGAGAATTCAGTGCTGGCAAAAAGGGCCACAGCCTGCGGCCAAGGCGATAAGCCTGCTCCACTGCGTTGCGCCCTCCAACGATGTTTGGCGGTGTCCGTAAGGGCCGCTTCCTGCGTCGTCCTGATCCCGAGAAGACCTGGATAGGCCGGGTCTCGAAGAGGAAAAGGAGGATCACATGATCACGCTTCTCACCATGCACGAGCTGCACGGCTTGACCGCTCAGAGACTCGGCGAACTGCATCAACTGTTTTCGATGCTGGTGATTGAAACCGAGCCGGATACGCCGGACCGCCGTAATATACTGGCAACACTCGAAAATATCGAACGAGCCATGGGCTGCGCCGCAAGGCCGTCATGCCGGTGCTAGGCCGTCCTGAAGTCCTGTCCTGCGGGCAGGGCTTTGGGCTTTATGAGAGATCGACGCCTTCGATGTCCTTTGGCTTCAGACGGTAGCGAATAAGATTACCCTCATGCAGCCCTTGGAATTGTTCGTGGGCATAGGCCACGACAGCATCCCGCTCATTTTCGGGAATGTCGTGCCTGGCAGCGAGGTCAAGAATGTCGTCTTTGCGAAAGGCTTTGGTTTGCAGGACGCTATAGCGGACAGCTTCGCGCACAAAGTCCCGATAGACAATCGCCGCCTTCTCGGGCGAGTCAACCTCGGCGCGCAGGATGCGATATTTTTCAGCGGAGGCGAGGTAGCTATCGATAAAAACCTCGCGCAGAAGGGCGACGTTGTTGAGCTCGTAGATGCCGATCAGCCCGTCGATATAGGCCGCGTCATCCATCGTCAGAAAGGACATGGGTGCGAGGTCTGCCTTTAAGAGCGGGGTATTGGACGCCACGCGTGATGTGCGCTTGTTGATGTCCACAAAAGCCTGAAGATAAGGGATATGGGCAAGCAGGAAGAATGACTGCTCGAACGGATCATTGATCTCCGCCGCCTTGTGCAACAGGATATCGAATTCTTCCTCGATGGTGATGGCGTCATCGAGGGGCGTATAGCTCGAATGAGAAATCCCGACCGGCGTGCCGCGCAACCGTGCAGCCATGGCCGGATCGGCGAGCAGGCCGTCTGCCAGAAGCGCGTGAATTCCGAAGATGTCGGGGCGGGACAGGCCGATATCATCAAGATTATCGACCACATACTCGATGGCTTCCTTGTGGTTGAGGATCATCAGCGCTTCTTTGCGGTCCTTGCCCTCTGCCGCTTCACCGAAGCGGATCAGCCGCTCGGTCTGGAGAATATCGTAAGTGTTGCCTTCAAGGC
>JAAAPI010000126.1 GCA_009908325.1 Verrucomicrobiota bacterium
GGCGGCGGCGATTTTACTGATCATGCCCCCCACGGAGGTGGTGTGCTTGGTGCCTTGGGCCATGGCCTCAATCTCGGGGGTAATAGCAGCAATACGGGGAATCACACTGCCGGACCCCTGCATGTCGATGAGGCCGGGTATATTGGAAAGAATAAAGAGTAAATCCGAATTGGCGACACTGGCAACAAGTGCGGAGAGTGTGTCGTTGTCGCCGAACTTTATTTCCGCCGCGCTGACAGTGTCGTTTTCGTTGACGATTGGGATGACGCCCCGGGCGAGCAGGCGCTCAGTGGTATTAAATACCGCGTTGTGCCGATGACGGGCGCGAAGGTCCTCCCGAGTGAGGAGAATTTGTGCCACCGTCAGCCCGAGCGGATCGAAGCCTTTTTGCCACGTATTGATGAGGATACTCTGCCCGACAGCCGCGCAGGCCTGCAGGGAGGCGAGATCCTTTGGGCGCTTATGCAGGGATAGTTTGCCCATGCCCAGACCGACCGCGCCGGAACTGACGAGGATGACTTCGATCCCGTTTCGCCTGAGCAGGTCGATTTGCTGGCAGTGTGCTTCGATGCGACTCGTGTCCAATTCACCGATACCCGATGTGAGAACGCCGGTCCCGAGTTTTATGACGACACGCTTAGCCTTTGAGAGTGGGATCACTGGGTTTTTTCATTCAGTTTATCGGTCTTCGGCTACTCTTACTTAGCGACCTACAGCCGGAAACCTGATAAACTGCCGCAAGCTACACTTTTTTAAGCTCGGCTTCCTTGTGGGCGAGGTGCTCGTTTATTTCAGCGATATAGTCGTCGTGGGCTTTTTGCACCTCCTTTTCATGGCGCTTGAAATCATCTTCCGGCAGGCCCTCATCGTTCTTAGCAGCTTTTAAAAGGTCGAGCGCATCGCGGCGGCCCTGGCGGATGCGAACGCGACCGTCTTCGGCCATGCTGCCTGCGGTCTTGGCGAGTTCTTCGCGGCGCTGGCCGGTCAGTTCGGGAACCGGCACGCGGAGGATCCCACCATCGATAATCGGATTGAGACCGAGATTGGCTTCCTGAATGCCTTTTTCAACATCCTTGATCACGCTTTTATCCCAGGGCTGCACCATGATGGTGCGCGCATCGGGGGTCGTGACAGCGGCGACTTCTTTGAGCGTCACGGTGCTGCCGTAAGCGTGGACACGGACTCCGTCGAGCATGGCGGGCGTCGCTTTACCGGTATGCAGGCTACTGAATTCCTGAAGCGTGTGATCGACCGCCTTCTTCATGTCGGCGTTCATTGTTTTGAGGATTTCTTTCGGTTCCATAGGTGCAAATCTGGAGACATTTAGATGGCTGATAAAGGGAAAATTTAAAAATGCGCAACCCGATTCTAGTCTACCAGTGTGCCGATTTCTTCGCCCATAACGGCACTTAAGATCGATCCGGGCTCCCGCATGCTGAAGACGAGAATGGGAAGCTTGTTCTCCATGCAAAGGGAAAAGGCGGTCGAGTCCATGATCTTGAGGCGGTCGCGCAGCGCATCAATGTAGGGGACGTGATCGTATTTGACGGCATCGGCGTGTTTGGCCGGGTCTTTATCGTAGATTCCGTCGACCTTGGTTGCCTTCATCAGCATTTCCGCGCCGATTTCACTGGCCCGCAAGGCGGCGGTCGTATCCGTGGAAAAATAGGGGTTTCCGGTGCCGCCGGCAAAGATGACCACCCGGCCCCGCTCAAGGTGGCGGGTGGCCCGGCGAAGAATAAAAGGCTCGGCGAGCTTGTCCATGGGGATGGCGCTCTGCAGACGCACGGTGACGCCAAGTTTCTCGAGGCAATCCATGAGCGCGAGGCCGTTGATCACGGTGGCGAGCATCCCCATGTAATCCCCTGTGGTGCGATCGACACCCTTCATTTCGCTCCCGCTTAGGCCGCGAAAGATATTGCCGCCGCCGATGACCAGGCCGATCTGCACGCCAATGTCGTAGACCTTTTTCACCTCCTCGCAAATCGCTTTGAGCGTCGCCGGATCGATGGGCTCACCGTCTTCCGCATTTCGTAGCACTTCCCCGCTGAGCTTGAGGATAATACGCCCGTATTTCGTTTTGGGGCTCGATTTTTCTGTGTCTGTCATCGAGTGGGTCTTAAACCTGCTTTTCAGCGGTTCGTCAACCAATGTCTTCGTTCGGGCGAATCTTTCCTTGAAAGTTCGGCCAGCTAGTATTGCTTGACACTCCTCATGGCACTCATCGTTCAAAAATACGGCGGCACCTCAGTCGGCGACGTCGACCGCATCAAGAATGTGGCGCAGCGTGTGAAAGAGACACAGGCTGCGGGCAATCAGGTTGTTGTGGTCGTGTCCGCTCGCTCCGGTGTGACCAACGAACTCATTGGCCGGGCGAAGGCCTTGAATCCGGAGCCGGACGAGCGCGAAATGGATATGTTGCTGACTGTCGGTGAGCAGGAAACCATCGCGCTGACCACGATGGCACTGCATGCAATCGGGGTTCCGGCGGTTTCCCGGACAGGCACCCAAGCCGGCATATTGACCGACCCGGCCCACACGCGGGCGCGGATCACAAAAATCTCCGGTGGCGATATCAGGGAACAACTCGCAGCGGGTAAGGTCGTCATTCTCGCTGGATTCCAGGGACATTCGCCGGATGGGCAGATCACCACGCTGGGTCGTGGGGGCTCTGATTTGAGTGCAATCGCTATCGCCGCAGCGCTGAACGCCGATCTTTGCCAGATATGCACCGATGTGGACGGCGTTTACACGGCTGACCCCCGGCTGGTCCCGGATGCCAGAAAGCTCAACGAGATCTCTTATGAAGAAATGCTCGAACTGGCTAGCGCCGGATCGAAGGTCATGCAAAACCGCGCAGTGGAATTTGCGCAGAAATTTAACGTCGTTTTCGAAGTTCGCTCCAGTTTTAACAACAACCCCGGGACAATTGTGAAAGAAGAAGTCGCCTCCATGGAAGACGTCGTCGTGAGCGGCGTCGCACTCGATAAAAATCAAGCCAAGATCGTGGTCAGCGATTTGCCAGACCGTCCAGGCACGGCCGCCAAGCTTTTTCAGCTCCTCGGCGACGCGGGAATCAGCGTAGACATGATCGTGCAAAACCTTGGACGCAAGGGAAAGGCCAACATGACTTTCACGGTGCCACGTGAAGATATCTTCCGTGCGGAAAAAGCGGTCAATGAGTCATTTGCCGACAAAGCGGCGGGTAAGCTCTTCGAGGCCAGCGATATCGCCAAGGTTTCCGTGGTCGGTGTGGGCATGCGCTCGCACTCCGGTGTTGCGGCGACCCTGTTCGAAGCGTTGGCCAAGGGCGGCATCAATATCCAGTTGGTCAGCACTTCGGAGATCAAGATTTCGGTGGGAATTGACCCCGCCGATGCGGAGGAAGCCACGCGTCTGGTGCACGCCGCGTTTGCCCTCGGCGGGTAGACCATTTAGCTACATGTTTGAGGTTCCGCGTATCGCTCATTTTCGCAGCTCGCACTGTCATTCGATCTTTGACGAAGTGAGGGCATTGTCGGAGTTGATAAAGATTGTGTGGCAATGGTAGCTCGGTCTATTATCTTAACGTGTATGAAAATCTCAATTGGTGCCCAACGTCCGATCCCCCTTTATATCAGGATTTTACTGCTGTTCTTATTAGTATTCCCGACCGCCTGTCGGACGCCTAAAGCGATTACCGAGGACCCGGTTCTTCTTTCGCCGGGCACCGAATCACTGGGGCCTCATGAGAATGCTTTGAGGGACGTGCTGGGGCTGGTTCGGGACGGCCAGTGGAACGAGGCGCGCGAACAGATGGCGGCGCTCAAGGTCGGGGCCCCGGACGATCCATCCGTGGAGCGGGTGCATTCCTGGCTGGAGGGCAAGTATGACGAGCAACGGCAACTCGCCCTGGAGCGCGAGATCGATGCGGCGTCGCCGAAGTCGGAACGCTTCAACCCTACCTTACAAGGCGTCGTGACCGATCCAAAGAAAAAAAATCTGCCTATTTCAAGCACGACGCGGGAGGCTTTTGAACAAGCGAAGAGTGAATTGCTTGTTCCTGAGTCATTCAATCAAACCATAACCCGTAAGGGGCAATTAATCGACCACGAACGCGCCCCCGGCCGAATGGAGAGACTGTTGGATAAACGGGTATCGTTGCAGTTGGACAATGTCAGCCTGGAAACAATCATTTTCACGCTGGGAGAGCAGGAGGGTTTGAACTTTATTGCGGATCGCGGATTGTCAGCGTTCAGACAAACGCTGAGCGTTAATGTTGAAGACGTGCCGCTCCGCGAGTTTTTGGACTATGTCACGCGCAATATGAATGTGCGTTTCCAGGTTGGCGATGAGATTATCTGGATCGTCGACGGAGAGAGCGAGGTGGCGCGTGCGGAGGAGACCCGGTTTTACCGTTTGCGCAAAGGCTTTGTCATGCCCGCGCAATTCGGAGCCACTGAGGTCGAGCGGGTGACCGAGAAGAAAAAGGATCAAGTCACACAAAGGCAGACAGAGAAGGTCGATCAATTTGTCAACGACGCTACTGCGCAGGAACCATCGATTCAAATGGCGATTGAGCGATTTTTCACGGGATCCGACTACATGATTGATTACGAGCGCAACGTAATTGTGGCACGTGGCACACGCGAGGAATTGCGCATGCTCGAGAGTATTATCGAAGAGTTTGACCGCCCGATTCAGCAAGTCTTGATTGAGGCTCGTTTTATTACGGTAACCGAGGCGGCATTCTTACAACTGGGTGCCACCTGGGAGACGGGTCGAGCACCAGTCGATAGCCGCACGCCGACCGATTTTACGGGCTTTGGCACGGAAGTGGGACTCGGTCTGCAAGAGACCTTTACCGAAGTTTTTTCGAGAGATAATCTATCCGTGACCTTAAATGCACTGGAGCAGAGTGGCGAAAGCGAAACATTGAGTGCGCCCCGGCTCACCGTCTTGAATAACCGTCCGGCCCGCATAACAGACGGGAAAACGCAGTATTATTACGAGGAATACACGGTTTCGCAAACCATACTGGAGCGCCAGTCAAGTTCGACCCTGGTGCCAGAAGGCAAACCAACCAAGATTGTCTCCGGTGTTTCTCTGGAGGTGTTGGCCAGTATTGGCGGAGACGGCCGGAGTATTATGCTGGCACTAGCCCCGAAAGTGACCAGCGAGGTTGAACTCGTCACTTTCGCTGAAGTTCGCGACCGTAATGAGGACGGCCAACTGGTTAGCTCCTTTGATATTCGTTTGCCCGAGTCGCGCGATCAGGAACTCGCCACCCGTGCGGTCGTCGATTCCGGTGAGACGGTAGTTATGGGAGGTGTCATGGAGCGTGACCGGAGGACCTTTGTTGAGTCGGTGCCCCTGCTGGGAAACATACCCTACCTCGGTGCTGCCTTTCGTAACCGCACCGAGATCGATCAACCACGATACTTATTGGTTTTTGTAACGGCAACCTTGCTCTCAGAAACCGGCGAGTTCATCCAAACACAGAACTAGTCGATGAGGCTTCCCTTTTGATCGGAGATTTCTTGCGCATCTGCGGACCCATGTTTCAAACCGGAAAACAGACCTGGATCGTTGTTGATATCGGCAGTCGCTGGATCAAATGCGTCCGCTATGTCATCAGACGGGGTCTTGTGGAAGCGAGCGGCTGCCAAAAAATCGATATCCAGGAGGAGGGGTTGCTTTCCGCAGAGGAGATCGGCGAGGCAATCAGAAAGGCCTTCGGTCCAGTGGCGGGGGAGCCGCTTGCGCTGGTCTTGCCGAATGACGCTGCGGTATCCCAGGTAATGGACCTGCCGGAATATTCGCCGGATGACCGGAGCAGTCAGTTTGAAGAAGAGGTCCTTGATCTGATTGGATTGAGTCGCGCGCGGTGTGTTTACGATAGCACGAAACTAAAAGCTTTCGGTGGCTACCGGGATCCGAAGTGGATTACGGTGGCGAAAGAAGAAACTTTGAGCCGAAGAATCTCGCCACTACTGGGCCAGGGCCTACGGGTCGAGGCGGCAACGACTACCGGTAACGCGCTGGTTGCAGCATTTAAAGAAATCCATCCGAAGGTGGAGGATGCCTGTCTCGTCGATCTCGGTGCGACGCAGAGCACGATCGTCCGCATTCAAGATGGTCAACCGGTCCAGGTGGCGACTTTCGCGGAGGGGGGAGAAAAATGGACCGAAGCCTTGCATGAGCCGGGAACGGAGGCTTTTGATGAAGCGGAGGCACGGCTCTTTCAAAGCGATCTATTTGCAAAGCCGGAAGAAGGACCAGTATTGCGGGCAGCCGTGGAAGCCTGGCGTAGCCGGGTATCTGAACAAATCGGAGAATGGTTCAAAGATGCAGACGCGACGGTCGATGAGCAAGTCGGGGATGTCCAGATTTTCTTACTGGGTGGTTATTCGGCAGTGAAAGGTTTAATCGGTGCCTTAAACGGGTCTACCGGGGGTAGATGGTGTGCTCTGGAGCACAACGCCTCGCAAACAGAAGGCACTGCTCCGATATGGACTCCAGCCTACGGAGCGGTCCTTATGGCTGCCGGGATCAGCCGCCATAAGGCATCGATCCTCCCTCGTTCCTTGGTCAAAATGCGTCAGCGTCGCCTCAATTCGGACCGTTTGAGGAAGTCCACTGTGTATTTGTTTCTGGTGCTCGCTGTCTTTCTCATAGGGGCGATTTTTAAGCAACGAGCCCGCTTGGACAGTTTGACGACCGCCAACCAACAAGCCCGCGCAACTTTGTCAGAAATCGAAGCAGCGGCTGCCCTGCTTGAACAACGGGACGTCCTCGCAGAGCGGATTGAACCGATCGTAGGCGCCCAGTTGAATTCGATCCACAGTCTGGCAACCTTTGGCAAACTTTTGCAAGTGCAGCGTGACTTCGACTTTACGGTCACTCGCTTTTCTGACAGGCGAACGTATTTTAGAGGGATGGATGCGCGAGCTAGAATGGATGCTTTGGGTGAAAGTGAACAAGATGAGCCGACAAATCAATCCTCGCAAAGACGGACCCAGGCCTTTGTTGTTGAGCTTATGGTTCGTGGTTCGCAGTCCGAACGCTTACAGGCACTGGGACAAATCGTTGGAAGCCTCCGCGAGGACAGTTATTTTTTAAATGTGGATCGACTTGTCGGACTGCAATTTACCGAGGAAAGATCGAAGGAGACGACTGGAGGGGATGCGGTCTATGCGCTTTTGCTCACTTTGGCCGAGGAGCAGCCATTCAGTCTGAGAGGAGAGGAAACCGAGAATGAGTGAGGGCTTCAATACCACCGCTGCGGGCAATTGGCGGACACGGAATCCACAGAAGTTCAGCTATGGCGTCATCATCGCCTTGGGGCTGTTCAGCCTCGGTCTGTATCTGCTGCTCTTTCGACCGATCACGCAGGAGGTTCGTGAATTGGAGGCAAATCTGGTCGCCACTCGGGGGCAGATTGTTGAAACAGGATTTGGGCGACGCGAAAATCCCGGAATTTATCTAAACAATGTCCGATCAAAAATCGAAAAGATGCGGCAACTGGCGAATAAGCTCTATAAGCGCATGACGTTTCGTTCCGGGTTGGAAGACTTGATGTCCATACCATTCAGGGTATTGGAGTTCGAACAGCGAAGGTTTGATATTCAGCAACGGCTGACCGAGTTGGCGCAAGAGCGTGAGTCGGAATTGCCGACGGATTTCCTTTCCGGTTTGCCCTCCTATTCAACCACAGGCGAAGACCAACAGCGCCTCTGGTTGCACTTGGAGTTTTTTAATCATGTGGTGGGGGCCCTCTTGTCAAGCGGCCGGGGCTTGCGGATCGAGCAGGCGGATTCATTGCCCATTCGCATACTAGACAAGGATTCGGAGGCAGAGGGGACTCTCCTAATCATTCAACTACAGCTCAAAGTCGAGAGTCCGGCAACGGCGCTGGCGACCTTTCTCAACGGCTCCTTGCCAGAGAGTGAAGCTGCGACCAATTCGATCGGACATAAGGCTTACAGGATCGCCCGTCTGAATATTCAGAGCAATACGGGTAACGGAGATGGGCGTGTAACGCTGGACACCCGGCTGACCGGGTTTATAATCAATCAATAATCAGTTTGATGGAAAAGCTTTCACAAATCAACCTCTGGTACCTGCTCCTGATATTGTTTGGTAGTGGACTGCTGACGATTGTGGTGATCGATCTAAAACACCCGGTGCGCTCAAGCCTTGAATCCGCTACCGGAGGCCCAAATGTATTGGAAGAAAACTGGTTTTCGGAGCAAACCTTTGACCTGCTGGTGGGTGATCAAGCGTCGTTGGGAGGAATTGATATCGGACTGATTGCTGAACTCAACCCTTTCGAACCCGTGGCCCCGATAGTTGAACCGGTAGAATCGGCGCTGGCTACGGTTGAACCTGAGCAAAGTCCGCCTCCGGCCACGCGTCCGATTTCCGTGGTCTACCGCGGGGTTTATCGTTCGAGCGGCGGCAATACTTTTGTCTACGTTGAAGTCGAAGGTGCCATGCGCGTTATTTCGGTTACAGAAGAACCGGTGCCGTCATGGGAAATCGACGAAGTCAACGCAGGTCAGCTTATCCTGATAAAAGGCGGCGATACACGCGTGCGAATCCCCATTAACGAGGAAAATAATCTCGAAGTTCCGATCAAATAAGGGAAATACTTCCCAGGATGTCAGAAGCTCCTCAAAAAAAATCGAATGATATCGGAACCGTCCTGCTGGCGAAAGGCGTATTAAGTCGACGCCAGTTGGAGCTGGCGCGTCGACGGGCCAGCCGCCAGGACGAGCCACTCCACCGTGCGATCATTGAGTTGAACTTTGCGTCCGAAGAAGCGACCTATCACGCCTTGGCGAAGATACATCGGCTGCCCTACGAGCGAATCGACGAGCTTTCTTTGCCCCCGGGGATTCGTGAGCGCGTCCCGGTCAAGATCGTCCTGCGCTATACGGTTTTTCCTGTGGCCGAGCGGGAGGGCCTGCTCACATTGGCATTTGCCGATCCGCCGACGCCGGCTACACTCTCCAATCTGCGCCTGGTTCTTGGGCAGCGCCTTCGGGTTGTGCTGGCTACGCCGAGCCAGATTCGGTTGGGCGTCGAACGTCATTACGGTCTCGGAGCCGAAACCATCCAGCAGTTACGGGAAGACCGGGGGTTGCCCTCGGCCGAGGAGGCACTTACCTTTGAAACGACCGAAGAGCAGGAAGATGCCCAGCAGGGGAGCGAAGACGCCTCAATTTCGAAGTTTGTCACGCAGATTCTCTACGAAGCGCTTCGACTCGGGGCGACCGACATTCACATGGAGCCCTACGAAGACCAGATGCGCTTGCGCTACCGAATCGACGGGCTCCTGCAGGACATCCCGGTGCCTTCCGGATTGCAGGAACTTTACGCAGCGATCGTATCACGCCTGAAAGTAATGGCCGGTTTAAATATCGCCGAGCGCCGCCTCCCGCACGATGGGCGTATTGCCATGAGACGGGGCAAACGCCGCTACGATATACGGGTATCCATTCTACCGACTCGAATCGGGGAAGCGGTCTGCCTTCGGGTGCTCAATCGGGATGACCTCAGCCTTGAGTTTGACCGACTCGGTATGCCCTCGGAGAGTCAGGAGACCATCAAGCGTGTGATGGGGTTGAGCCAGGGTATGATGCTGCTCACCGGTCCGACTGGCAGCGGCAAAACGACCACGCTCTACACCGCTTTGGAGCATTCACGCGATGCGGGGCGCAAGATTATAACGGTTGAAGATCCGGTCGAATATCAAATGGCGGGGGTTTCACAGATTCAGGTGCGTCCGGATATCGGGCTGACTTTTTCTTCGGGGTTACGCTCGATTCTCCGCCATGACCCCGATGTGGTTTTAATCGGTGAAATTCGAGACCATGAGACTGCCGAGATCGCTGTCCGGGCATCGCAGACCGGGCACCTCGTGCTTTCAACCCTGCACACGAATGATAGCCCCAGTGCGGTCATTCGGCTCATCGATATGGGGATCGAGCCCTTTCTCGTGTCTTCGTCACTTATCTGCAGCATTGCTCAGCGTCTGGTTCGGTTAAACTGCCGGAATTGCGCGGTCGACCAGCCGGTCGAGGACCCGAATGTCCGTGCGGAGATGGCTGCGGCATTGTCACTCGAACCGGAGGCGCTTCGGGCCATGCGTGGGACGGGTTGCGTCGAATGCGGGAACCGGGGCTATCGCAGTCGGGAAGCGATTTACGAATTTTTCTATATGAGCGACCGGATGAGCGAAATCATACAGCCCGGGCTGACGCTCTTTAAACTACGGGAACTGGCACGGACCGAAGGCTGGCTTCCCCTGCGCGAGGTGGGTTGGCAGAAAGTCCAGGATGGAATCACCTCGATCGCCGAGCATGAACGCGTCACCCAGCGGGCTGAGCACTTACTGCGACGTGGTGGCACCAATATGTAATAGAACATGAGACAGGTGCTCGATTGTTTGCGGTGCTTGACAATTCTGGTTGACTCTTTTGTTGCGTCGACACACTGCGGAACATGCAATTTATCAGCACACGCGGCCAAGTGCCCGCCGTTTCTTTTTCTACCGCCGTGGCGCAGGGCCTTGCTCCGGACGGCGGCCTTTATTTGCCGGAATCGTTGCCCGACCTTAAGCCATATCTGGCCGAGTGGTCGAAACTTGGCTACGCCGAACTCTGCGAGGCCTTTTTTGCGGTATTTGCCACTGACATCGACCCGGATGAATTGACTCGCATCGTGGCGCGCAGCTACACCAAGTTCGTCCATGACGATATTGCACCCATCATTAAACTAGATGCGGACCACTACGTGCTGGAATTGTTTCACGGTCCCACGCTGGCGTTTAAAGACTTTGCGCTGCAGTTTTTGGGAAACCTCTACGAGTCTCAGATCGCCCGAACGAAGGGGCGCATTTCTGTGCTCGGTGCAACGTCGGGCGACACCGGGGCAGCGGCGATACACGGGTTGCTCGGCAAGGAGGATGTGACGACTTTTATCCTTTATCCCGACGGTCGTATCTCGCCCCTGCAAGAGCGGCAAATGACTTGCACCGGCTCGGACAACGTGTTTCCGCTAGCGATACAAGGCAGTTTTGATGATGCTCAGACGGCTATGAAAACGGTTTTTGAAGACCGTGAATTCGCCGAAGCGGTCGGTCTTTCTGCTGTGAATTCGATCAATCTGGCCCGCATTCTTGCTCAGTGTGTTTATTACCTTTGGGCTTATTTCCGTTTGCCGGAAGGCGTGCGCAGCGAGGTGACCTTCGTCGTGCCGACGGGGAACTTCGGCAATGTGCTGGCCGGATGGCTGGTGCAGCGTATGGGCGTCCCGATAAAAGGCTTTCGCGTGGCGACCAACCAAAACGATATTCTGCACCGGCTTTTCCAAACCGGCTGCTACGAACTCGAAGCGGTGGCTCCGAGTGTGGCACCCTCTATGGACATTCAGGTCGCCTCCAATTTTGAGCGCTTTATCTACTACGCGGAGGGGCGGGATCCGGCGAAAGTGCGCGAGATCATTCAGACTTTCAAAGCCACGGGAAAATACAGCTTTGATAACTTTGATTCCGAAGCTTTCAGCAGTTCACGCACGGATGACGCGCAAATTGCAGAGATCATTAAAGATGTCTATGAAACCTATGGCTACATTGTGGATCCCCACACAGCCTGCGGCTTCAATAAGGGAATGGGGGGCAAAGAGATCATTCTCGCAACGGCGCACCCCGCCAAATTCCCGGACACGATTCGTGCTGCCATCGAACAGGATTCAACGCATCCATCACTGGAAGCATTGAAATCCCGTCCAATCATCAAGCATAGCGTCGAGCCCACTCCCGAGGCGATCAAGGCTTTTATTCGGAATCGGATCTGAAGGTAACGTGGCGTGTCCGCTTGCGGACGCCGAGGTGGGAAACCCGGGTTCGGAGTCTCCGCTGGGTTGGCACTGCTGGGGGGCGCGAGGCAAGCTCGCACGCCACGTCGCGCTTTCGTGGTTTTAAAGGAAGGCAACTGCTCGCTGTTCCGACCAGTATTCGCGCTTATCATTGAACGAGACGAAGCCCAGATGCCCACCGTATTTCGGTGTCTCAAGGGTCAAATTCGGATTGGTGGCAGCTGTTTCTGAAGGGTAGCAGTCGGGCGTGAGGAAGGGATCATCCTGCGCGTTGATCAGCAGTGTCGGGATGGCGATTTGATCGAGCACGAAGCGGCAACTACATTGGCCCCAGTAATCGTGGGCGTCTTTGAAGCCATGAATCGGGGCGGTATAGCGATCATCGAACTCTTGGAAAGTCCGCATGGTATCGAGTCCACGCAAGTCGAGCTGGTCCGGGAAGTGTCGGGCCTTTTCGCGGATTTTCATGCGCAGGCAGCGCATGAACCGGGCCATGTAGATGCGGTTTTGCCAGCGCTCCAGACGTTTCGCACTGCTGGCCAGATCGCAGGGCACGCTGATCGCGGCGGCGCTGCGGATACGCGGGTCCAGTGCCGTGCCCTGATCGCCGAGATATTTCAGGGTGAGGTTTCCGCCCAAGCTGAAGCCGATCAGGCTGATTGAATCGTAGGCTGTGTTTGAAAAAATATGATCCAGGACGATTTGCAGGTCGCTGGTTGCACCGCTGTGGTAGCTCCGCAAACTTCGGTTCGGCTCCCCGCTGCAGCCACGGAAGTTCCAAGCCAGCACGTCCCAGTCGGCTCGTCGAAGCGCCGATGCCATGCCCTGGCAATAATTCCCCCGCGAATGGCCCTCGAGCCCGTGGGTGAGCACCGCCAGACGTTGATTTTGTGGCTGTCGTGCCCAGTCCAAGTCGAGAAAATCGCCGTCGGGTGTGGCGATGCGTTCGCGTTCGCCTGTGATAAGGGGTGTACGCCGGAAGAGAGTGGGGTAGATCGTCTGCAAGTGGGCGTTTCTGAAGCCCGCCGGGGGAATGTAGGGATGTGTCGTCACGTGGCGATCAGTCAGCAATTGATCTTCGGGGCAGGACTAGGCCGATAAAAAGGGAGGAAGTTTAAGTGCGGGTTAAAATTCAACCGTCGGTGTTGTCTTAGCTTGTTCCGCACCTGAAGGAGCGGACATACGTATGCAGCTTCCTTTAGGTAGCTGCCCTGCATCTACAATTGCGCTCCGATAAAACCCGCGCTTTTGTTTGTATTTTCGAATCATGCTGCTTAGCGTTTGGTATGGAATTCGTTAAAATAATCTGCCAAGTGATCGTCGGCCTGGGAATTTTAAACGTCTGGCTCTTGAGGTTTAACAAAGCAACTCCCTACCGCGGGCAGCAAGCGAAGAATCTTAAAGAAGAGTTCGAAGCGTATGGCTTGCCGAGCTGGTTCGTTTATCTGGTCGGGGTGATCAAGGTGCCCGCGGCGATTGCCTTGCTGGTGGGCATCGCCTTACCCAGCCTGGTTCAGCCGTCTGCTTTAGCGATCGCTGTGCTCATGCTGGGAGCGGTCCTGATGCACGTAAAGGTTCAAGACGCTGTGCACAAATTTGTGCCGGCCAGTTCGGTCCTTGTGCTTTGTTTGGTCATTGCCTTTCTCTAGTCTATACGACCATCCCATAAAGAAAAGCCAAACCAGCGTTGACGATACAATAGAAACCGGCGGGAAAGCATTGTAGCCACGTATCGCGAATACGAATGCGCACCCCGACACCCGCTGCCATCTGGAGGGCGAGGCCAAGCGCGGCGGCGAAACCGACGGATGGCTGCCATATCCCCAAGAGCAGTCCGGTGGCCCCGGCCAGTTGCAGCGCCCCGGTCATCGCTCGGTATTGCGAAAGGCCATAGCGGGTAAATTCAAGGCGCATTGAAGGCGCAAACAAGCAAGCCACACCGAAACCCAGAAAGGAGATTGCGGAGAATAGATTGAGCGCGAGGAAGGCAGTGTTCATCGAGGTAAGTGGGGAGCTTAGCTGGAAAAAGCAGTTTAGCACGCTCGGAATCCAAATTGTTCTCTCTCCGGTTCTAATCCAACGAGAGTTCCGTCTGATTATCGGCACTCGCTTTTGGTCTTTTGGGACGACTGCGGTTTTCCCGGCTTTTACGGCTCCCGTGCCGCTGCATGACGGCGCGTGCCGCATCCCAGTAAGCATCGGTTTTTCGGATTTCGGAGAACCGGGCCCGGGCGTGTCTGGTGGCGGCTTTGTGATCGACGACAGGGTGGGGGTAGTCGTGCCCCATCCGGCAACCAGCGCGGGATTGCTCCGAGGCGGGTAATTTCCACGGTTCGTGGATCAGCTCAGCAGGCAATGTGCGCAATTCCGGAACCCATTGCCGGATGAAATCACCTTCGGGGTCGTGATCGTGGCCCTGTTTGACCGGGTTGTAGATACGCAGGGTGTTGATGCCCGTCAGCCCACTTTGCATCTGAACTTGGGAGATGTGGATACCGGGTTCGTAGTCGATGAATTGGCGGGCGAGCCAGTCTTTGAAATCGCGCCAGTCCAGCCAAAGGTGATAGGCGGCAAAAGAAACGAGCATGGCTCGCATGCGGAAGTTGATCCAGCCACGGGTTTTCAGAGCCCGCATGCAGGCGTCAAGGAAGGGATAGCCCGTCCGGCCTGCTTGCCAGGCGGCCAGGCGCTCGGGGTGTGCACCCCGGGGGCGCAGCGCATCGCAGGCGCGGTTGAAGGCGTGAAACTCGATAGCCGGTTCGCTTTCGAGCTTTTGCATGAAATGGCAGTGCCAGTGGCAGCGGGAGAGAAAGGCGCTGGCGGCACGCTTCGGCATTGTTTGGCCGGCTGCGGCCCGAACGGTAGCGACCACCTCGCGCAGAGAGAGGCAGCCCCAGCTGAGGTAGGGACTGATCCGCGAGCAACTGTTGTAGGCGGTCAGTGGACTGCTCATTTCGCGGTGATAGGCCTTGCCCCGGGACTGGGTGAAAGTCTTTAGCACCCGCCAGCCCTCGGCGGTGCCCCCGTAAAGATCCACATCGCGACTTGGTGCGGATTGTAGGTCGAGTGATTCAGCGGTGGGGATGGATGCGGCCGTATTCGTCACTCCGGCAGGAGATGTGAGTGAAGCAGGCGGTTCAATTATCGGCTGGCGGATGCGTTGCTCCCATTGTGCGGCCCAACCGTCGCGGTCTTTCAAGCGGCGAACGACCCCGTTTTGCGGATACTCGCGGAAAGCTACGCTTCGTTGAGCAGCCCAACGGGCCACCTTTTTGTCGCGGGCAAAGGTGAGTGCGTTGCCGGTCTCTTCGTGGGCATGGATGGTTTGAAAATGATACTGTTTCCAGAGCCGCTCAAATGCATCCACTGCTGCGCCGTGTTCGACCAGCAAGGGTGTGCCGAGATGACTGAGGTCGCTATCCAGATTATGCAGGGACTCCGCGATAAAGGTCCAGTGCATGGCATCGAAATCCGGTGCGTTAATGATCTCGGGCTCGATCACGTAGACGGGGAGGACGAGCCCATGCGCCGCGGCCTGCGTGAGAGGGCGATGATCCCGGACGCGGAGGTCCCGCTTGAACCAGACGAGCTGGACCGCAGTGCCCGTCATGCCGAACGCCGCTCCCGGCGGCAGCGCTCCGAGCAGTAAATAACCTCATCCCAGCAGCGCTCCCATTTCTTGCGCCAGCTGAAGGGGCGCTCGCAAACCGGGCACACCTTTTGGGGGAGATTCGACTTATGGATAACTTTGCCTCGCTTGCGCACAAAAACGGAACGCAAAGGGAAAAATTTCCTTTCAGAAAAAATACCAAGCTGTGGTTAAAGCGTAGGGGCTTCACTTGTGAAGCCCGCAGCATTGGAGGTTGCCACGACTTTTGACTCAGGCGCGGCGGTCTTCACAAGTGAAGCCCCTACGTTTAAGCGCGGCGGTCTTCACAAGTGAAGCCCCTACGTTTAAGCGCGGCGGTCTTCACAAGTGAAGCCCCTACGTTTAGGCGCGGCGGTCTTCACAAGTGAAGCCCCTACGTTTAGGCGCGGCGGTCTTCACAAGTGAAGCCCCTACGTTCAATCAATCAATCGGTTCGGCATCCAGCTCGTAAGCGCCTTCGGCGTTATGAACCTCTTTTCCGTTGAGCGGCGGATTGAAGACGCAGGCCATTTTCATCTCCTCGAAGGCACGCAGGATGTGGCGGTCGTGCTGGTCGAGAATGTAGATGGTGCCGGGCTCTATCGGGTAGACCTTGCCATCGTCGAGCGTTTCGACTTCGCCGCGTCCCGAGATGCAGTAGACCGATTCGAGGTGGTTTTGGTAGTGCATCCGGAAATCGGCCCCTTTGTAGATCGTGGTGATGTGGAAAGAGAACCCCATCCCGTCGTCTTTGAGGAGAAGGCGGGTGCTGTCCCATTCACCGGTGGGGGCCACAATTTTACGCCCGCTTTCGGCGGCTGCTTGCATGGTGCGAACAATCATAACGAATCGGTGCTATTTTTGTTTACGGTGACGTCGTCGAAGTAATCGGACTCGGTGGGGATTTCGTGTTCGGCACAGAGTTCTTTGATGGATTCTTCAATGATGTCGATGCCTTTGGCTAACACATCTTCGGCAATCGTCAGCGGGCAGAGCAACTTGATGATTTGGTCGTCGGTTCCGCTGGTTTCGATGATGAGCCCTTTTTTGTAAGCCGTGCGGGTGATCTTGCTGGCGATCTCGCCATTCACGCAGTTGATCCCCTGAAACATCCCGCGACCTTTCACCGTGAAATTCCCGTCGCCGTATTTTTCGACGATGTCGTCGAGGCGTTTGGCGATATACTCACCTTTCTTGCGCACGGAAGCGGCGAAGGTATCGTCGGACCAATACGTGTCGATGGCCGCTTTGGCGGTGACAAAGGCGTGGCAGTTTCCGCGGAAGGTGCCGTTGTGCTCGCCGGGGCTCCAGCGGTCGTGCTCCGGTTTGAAGAGCGTCAGGGCGAAGGGGAGACCGTAGCCACTGAGTGATTTGGAGAGCGTGATAATGTCCGGCTTGATGCCGGCCTCTTCAAAGCTGAAGAAACGACCCGAGCGGCCGCAACCGGCCTGAATGTCGTCGATGATGAGAAGCACATCGTGCTTCTGGCAGACATCGGAGAGCGCCTTGAGCCACTCCATGCTGCAATAGTTGACGCCACCTTCTCCCTGAATGGTTTCGACGATGCAGGCCGCGGGGAGGTCGACGCCGCTGGAAGTATCGGTCAGCACTTTATCAAGGAGCTCGATGGTATTCACCTGGTCGCCCAGATAGCCATCGTAAGGCATACGGTGTGCGCCGGTCAGGGCGATGCCTGCGCCGTCGCGGTGGTGGGAGTTGGCCGTCATTGAGAGGGCGCCCAGGGTTTGCCCGTGCCAACCGTTGGTGAAGGAAACAATATGCGAGCGGCCTTTCAGCTTACGCGCCATTTTCAGAGAGGCCTCGACTGCGTTTGTGCCAGTCGGCCCTGTGAACATGACTGTGTAGTCCATGTCGCGGGGCCGCAGGATTTTTTCACGAAAGGTTTCGAGAAACTCCTGCTTGGCATCGGTGTAGAGGTCGAGGCTGTGCGTGATGCCGCCCGACTCAATATATTCGATCAGCTTGGTGCGCATGATTGGGTGGTTGTGCCCGTAGTTGAGCGCCCCGGCACCCGCCAAAAAGTCAATGTATTCATTATCGTCTTCGTCGTAGACGAATTCCCCCTGCGCACGTTTAAAGATGCGAGGGAAATTGCGCGCATAGCTGCGCACTTCGGATTCGAGTTCTTCGAATATTTTCATGGTATGGTCTGGTTTTTGTTACTGTGCGAAAGGTCCGATACGAATAAGAAACTCGCTGTCGTGTTTGTCGTGGAAATGTTGAACCCTGTCAAAGTGGGGGTATTCTTCAACTACGCCGCCGTTTTTCTCCGCGAACTTGCGGAACAGGGCGCGCGAGGCCTCGTTATCTTTGGTAATCGTCGTTTCGAGAAAGCGGACACCTTGGCAGGCATCCGCGTCGAGTTGCGCTTGGAGCAGGCGACCGGCCATGCCCTGGCCACGGGCTGCCTCCGATACGGCGACCTGCCAAACGAAAAGAACCTCCGGGCGGGCGGGAACGCGGTATCCTGAGGAGAAACCAACGACTTTTTCGTCAGACTTCGCAACAATGGACGTTTCCGCAAAGTGCGAACACTGTAGGAGATTACAGTAGACTGAGTTGGTATCCAGTGGTGGGCAATCCGCGATCAGTTGATTGACCGAAGCACCGTCTTGAGATGTAGGGTGTTGTAGT
>JAAAPI010000064.1 GCA_009908325.1 Verrucomicrobiota bacterium
CGCTGCATCGAGCTGCCCGAGGAAATGGCCGACTGGTCTCTCACCAGCCTGCAGCTGAAGCTGATCCATTGCCTGACAGGTGATGCTCGCATCACCGAGAAGGAAGATCGGGGCCCGCGTCGTCCGCCACGCCCGGGCGATCACCTTCCAATTCTCCGAGGTGGCCGTCACCGCTCCGATGGTGCGCACCATTCTTGCCGCCATTCACCGATTGCGGGCGCCACCGTCATGCGCGTGACGATGATCCAAGTCCGAACAGAACAAAAGCGGCAGAACAGGTCTGCCCGCTGCGCTGAAAAACACGGTCGTTACCGCAGGATCAGGCCGGTTCACGGCCTGATCCGCCCAAATCGGCCTCCTCGCACGGGAGCCGCGGCCATCAGGAGCACCGTACGCTTGACTGGCAGGCCGGGTCAGCCGATCTTGACGTTATATGGAAGGCCACATGGGAAATGTCGGCTCAAGAAACCGTGCCCCAACCCAGGGATTGTTTCCTTGTATCAATTCTGTGTAAATGACGCCACGACAGCTGCTATCATGAAAGGAATTAAAATGAGCGCTTGTACGAAGTTATTGTCATCTGTTGCCATTCTTGGGGTCCTCTCGGCCTGTAGCTCCTCATCGCCAAGCGTAGAAGCAAGCGTAGAAGAGCGTTTGGGGGCTATAGAAGATCTGAATGAACGCGGTCTTGCTTCATTGGAGGCAGAGAACTTCCCGGATGAGGCTGATCTACCCGGCACTGCAACTCTCACTGGAGGCCTTGCCGTCTTTGACGAAGCTGATGATTCCTCGGTTATTTTTGGTGACATGGAGGTCGTTGCTGATTTTGAGAACAGTGAAATTGATGGCAGGGCAGAGAATATCACCGTGGCTGAGTTTCTGAATGAGTGTGAAGAGATTGAGGACTGTGACGTTGAGTTTATTCAGAACCTTGATGGTTCCTTGACTCTAGCAGGCACCATTGACGGCGTAGATCTTGAAGGCGAAATCACTGGTGAGCTGACGGGGACTTCCTTCGATGAAGAGGGAGAAGCCGCAGGAGATCTTTCAGCACTTGTCGCTCTAGACGCAGATGGCACCTTTGTGGAAGATGAGCAGGGCTTGATCGCTGGCGCAGACCTTGAGGGTGGCGCAGAGGTAACTGTCACAGACGGTGAAGAGAGCTTTGAAGAAGAGCTTGATCTATTCGGTGTGATGGTCGTCGCTGAATAAGCGCTTCAAAAATAGTTTACGTGAGGGGCGTCCAGTATGCCCCTCACAATGCATTATTAGATATATCGAATATGCTAGTACGGATAGTTCGCTCAGCTTCTATTGCTTTGATGCTCCTTTTTTGCGGTGGCGCTCTCGCGCAGTCCGCGGGACCTACTCAACTAGTCCAGATTCTCCAGGATAACCCTGATAATCGACTGGCACGGTGGCAACTCGCTCAGATGCTGTTTCAAACTGGGCGCTACGATTCAGCTAGGTATCACGTGTCCCGACTTCTGAACTCTGCTACATCAGGGTCGGACATCAGAGTTCTCACCCGAGCATTGTCAGACATCAATCGGGCGGACCCTATCAGCTATCAGCTAACATTTGCCTTTCTGCCTTCGACCAATATCCGTCGATATACCTACAATTCAGTATTCGAGACAGAGCTAGGCATCTTTCGACCTGTTGGGGGAGGCGAGGAAGAAAGTGGCATCGGGTTATCTTTTGGGGGGCAAGTAAACTACTCAATTCCTTTGGAAAATAGCGCCCAGCTGACATTTGGGTTGTCACTCAATCAACGCATTTATGAAGCAAGTGATTTGAACGGAACACAGCTGAAGGCTACGGTCCGGTATCAGCTTTTCCAAGTCGGTCGCACAGATTCTTTTGAGCCTTACATCAACTTTTCATTTGATGAAAATTTAGATCTCGAACAGCGACGAGTTGGCGTTACGTGGGATCGGACGTGGCTGCTCGATCAAGATAATCGCGTCACCTTGAGTTTCACAGGTGAGCAGCGTGAAGAGATAGGATCGGAAGCCAATGCAGGACCGTTTGCGCGCATACGTTTGAGATATAGAACCGCTTTGACGGCCGATCTCAATTTTACGACCTCTGTCGGCATATCTCGCTACAATGTGTCTGCTGGACACCTTGCTTACACAGGTTATGACGTATCTGCGAATTTGACACAAAGCTTCGAGCGCATCGGAGTTTTGGGAGTCTTCGCAACTGTGTCTCGACAAGGGTACGACGATACTTTCCCAGCTACTTCGATCACAAGAGAGGACGACGAATTTCGCTGGGGCATAAGCTACATCCCGCCGCGTTCTATACGTATTGGTGATTGGCAGCCACGTTTGTCTTGTGCGGTCGTTGATAACTCCTCAAACATTGATCTGTACGATTATCGCGCCGTCGACTGCGGGTTCAACTTTGTTCAGTCATTTTGATATTTTTCCATTATTTCCCCCTCAGCCTTGCCCAGAAACCCTTGGGTCGCTTATCCTCTAACAGGCTGCTGAAATACCCCTAGTGTTCCGAGTCTGACGCTTCCTACCGATTTCCGCGGATTTCATCGAGAGTGTCCAGCGCGCGGCGTTCCCGGGCCAGGATGTCCTCGGCGGTCTTGGTCCAGGTGAAAGGCTTCGGCTTGGCGTTGTGCTGAAACCGCCCGGTTTGGACCGCCTACGCCTGACGAGAGCATTTGGGTAAGCCCTGGTTCGGAGATTAAAATCAAGTTAACTATAGCCATTTCTTGCCTGTCGATTGTTTTAATCCAGTTGTCCTGCTCCGCGAAAACCTGGCCATTTAATCTGAGTTTTTCAAATCTTTAAAAACGACGAGGCGAGCGCGAAAGTGTATGCAACTTTTCGCGAAGGAACCGATGGTGGGCATCACGAAAGAGCATGCGGTAGGTGCAAAGGTCTTGGTGCCGTGATGGAGGCAGGGCATGCCGCCGCTCCGTTCTCCAAGCAGTGATTCATGCAGAGCGGTGAAAACCAACGCATCCTGAGTTAGTTAACGGCCAGAAAGGATAAACTGTGCTCACTTCAACCCATATCTTTACCTTCAGTTATGAATTGGCGTCCTTCATTGGCTTGGGTGAAATCTAATTAGGGGATGGTTAATATCCTCCTTTGCCGTCCAGTGGTTCTGTTATCAAGCGGCCATTCGCACTAATTCCGCGAACGGCAACTTTGTCCCGCATCTTACCAGTTCGTACACGATGCAGCGAACGGCAGGTGTACGGATAGGGAGGGACTTCTGAGAATTTCATCGTACCAGCCATATGACACACCAA
>JAAAPI010000106.1 GCA_009908325.1 Verrucomicrobiota bacterium
GAAAAATTTAGAGGACACCCGCATTTGTTGAGCGAAAACGTGACAAACCGGAACTTGCGCTTCGGGCGGAGGGGCCTAACTTTCCCGCCACCATGCAGATTGCCCTTGTTACGGAAACGTTTCCACCCGAAGTCAACGGGGTGGCCATGACGAACCAACGTCTGGTTCAGGGGCTTCTGCAAAAGGGCCACCGCGTCCAGCTGATTAAACCGCGTCGGTTTGACTGCCTGCCACCGGAAAGCCCGGGGCAGCGCATTCATGAGGTCTTCGGTATACCCATCCCGAACTACCCCGGACTGAAGATGGGCCTGCCCTTTCCGGGTGAGCTGGAACAATTTTTCGAGGCGAGTTCCCCGGATGTCGTCCATATCGCAACGGAGGGCCCACTCGGGTTTTCCGCGCTGCGTGCGTCGCGGAAGCTGGGGATTCCGGCCAGCTCCACCTTTCACACAAACTTCCAGGACTACTGCGCGGATTATGGGGCGGCCTTCGCTGGTCGGGCGATGATGGCCTACCTGCGCTGGTTTCACAATGCCTGCGCCCTCACCACGGTGCCCGACCCCAGCCTGATTGAGCGACTTGAGGCGGCGGGCGTCCGCCATCTGGAGATGCTTGGGCGCGGCGCGGACACCAGCCTTTTTAACCCGGAGAAGCGTGATGCGGGGCTCCGATCTTCCTGGGGTGCGGGTGACCGTGACCCCGTGGCTCTCTACGTGGGCCGTGCCGCCGCGGAAAAGGACATACCCCTCACTCTGGAGGCATGGGCGAGCGCCAAAGAAACATGCCCAAACCTGAAAATGGTTGTGGTCGGGGACGGCCCGGTCCGCAAACGGCTGGAAGCGAAATGGCCGGATGTGCACTTCGCCGGGATGCGTTACGACGAGGACCTGGCCAGGCATTATGCGTCTGCGGATTTTTTCATTTTCGGCAGCACGAGCGAGACATTCGGCAACGTGGTGATCGAAGCCATGGCCAGTGGCTTGGCCGTGCTTACCTACGATTATGCCGCCGGGCGTCAATTCATCCGCTCCGGGGAAAGCGGACTGCTCGTCCCACTTGGTGATCGAGAGGCTTTCCTCGCAGAGTGCCGGAAGGCCGTCGGCCGGCCGGACCTGCTCAAGGCCCTCGGTCGCGCTGCGCGGCGGACGGTGGACGATTACCCCTGGCAGAAGACGATCAACCAGTTTGAGGAGCTACTCCTTCGGGCGGCCAAAAGAGACCATAATTTGGCAAGATTTGACATCGTGCCCGAAGTCGCAGATACTAAACCAAACCTATGAAGAGAATTTTCCCATTGAGAAACGTTCGCGTGCTGCTGGCATGCACTTTTCTGGGTACATTGGTCTCTCACGCGCAGGCACTGATCGGGCCCGAGGAAACACCGCCAGTAAAGGGAATATTGCCGGAAAAAGCTGGCGAAAACCCACTGACCGCTCTGGGTTACAAATTTCTTAAATCGGGGGACACAACGGCAGCGCTCGAGCAGTTCGAAAACGCTCTTCAGGAAAATGAAAAAAGTCTCCCGGCGCGACTGGGGCAGGCCATGATCTTCGCCGAGCAACAGCGCCACCTCGATGCGTTTCAAGCCTTTGATATCATAACGGACCAGCATCCGCGACATGCCTTTGCCTGGAACGGGCGGGGCTTGGCGGCCTTCAATCTGGAGAATTTTGATGAGGCCTTGCTCTCTTTCAAACAAGCCACCGCCGAGCAACCAATGAACGGCTTCTTCTATGAGTCACTGGCCTGGACACTGATGTGCGACGGGCAATTTCAGGAGGCAGCGCAGTCTGCCAAGCAGGCTACGCTGATGTATCATAAAAGCAGCGAAAGTTCGGCCTACCCGCTCCTCATCGCTTATTTTTCGTATCTGGAGACGGGAGACGTGCGCAATGCCCAAACCACGCTGCGCTACGCGGCGGAGAACAAGCCCCCCAACCGTTGGCCAGCACCGGTGGTCGATTATTTGCAAGGCACATTGACCGAGGCTGAGCTCATCAGTTTTGTCACCGATACAACGCAGGAAACGGAGGCCCATACCTACATTGGCTTGAAACTCCGCAAGGAGGGTGAAGCGGATGCTGCCGGAAAACATCTTTCCTGGGTGGCACAGCACGGAGATCCGCGCGTCTTCGAGTACACCCTGGCGCGGGTCCTGAATCTCCGTGCAGGTGTCGCGCTCCTCCAGCATTAGGTGACTGAGATTCCGACGGCCGTGCGCCTCGGGAAAATCAGGGATTTGCCCATCATCGGGTTGCAACCCCGGTCTGAATCATAAAGGCTTCCGCGAATGAAATTTCTCGATAGCTTGGAAAAGCGCTTCGGCTTTTTGGCAGTGCCCAACGTCATGATGACGCTCATCATGGCGCAATTGCTCATCTACGCCGCTATCCTGAGCGGTCGGGTCGAGTTTACCTCCGTCGTACTGGGTGCACGCGCTGTCCTCGGCGGCGAATGGTGGCGGCTTATCACCTTTATTATCGCCCCGCCTTACTTGGCAACGAGCCTCTTTCAAGCGCTCTTTCTGGCCTTTTTCTGGTATATTATGTGGATGATGAGCCAGGCGTTGGAATCCGTCTGGAGTGTCTTCAAATTCAACGTTTTCCTCCTTCTCGGTATCGTCCTGAGCATCGCCGGTGCCCTGATTGGCCAGCTCATCTCGCCGGGGGCCGCGATTGGCATCACGTCCTACGTCATGGGCTTGAGCATCTTTTTTGCCTTTGCCACCTACAACCCGAACATCGAGTTTATGCTCTTCCTGGTCATCCCGGTTAAGGTAAAGTGGCTCGCCTGGTTCACTGCGGGAATGACCACGCTCTCCTTTCTCTTTGCGCCGACGATGGGGCACCGCCTGGTTATTCTCGCGCCACTGCTCAACTACCTCCTCTTCTGCCGCGGCGAACTGTTGCACTCGGTGAAAAGCGGCCAGCGCCGCGCTCAATTCGCCGCAAAGCGAAAAGCCGAAGAATCCGAGGCACGCCACACCTGCTCCCAGTGTGGCGCCACCGAACAGAGCCACCCCGACCGTGATTTCCGCTACAAGGTGGTCGACGGCGATGCCATCTGCCTCTGCGACGAGTGCCGCGATGAAAGGCCTTAAGCCAGCGAATAATGCCCCGAGTGGGGCTAACTTTATGATCTAACAGCTCGTAATCGTGCTTCCGGGTAGAGCGGCCGGTTGCCCGACCGCGCCCCCGCAGACCCGGACGGGCGCGATTAACGCATCCGGTTCCTCAGTGACATGGATTCGCTAAAAGACGAAGCGTGTTTGCGGAT
>JAAAPI010000045.1 GCA_009908325.1 Verrucomicrobiota bacterium
ATTCGTGTGGGTTTACACGTGCCAGGCCGAGGGCCCTTTCGTCCTCGACCCGGTCGAAGTCAGCGAGGGCCAGTGGATTGATGTGGCGCACCTGAACAACTGGCTCAAAGAGCGCCCAAGAGACTTCGCCTGGTCGTTCAGCTACCTGTGGGACAAGTTCCGGCAGCGTGGAGCTTAACGGATTCCGGTCAAATCTTCGGGACGGGATTTAGGTCCTGAACCTCTGCGATCAAATCGACAGGTTCGACGCCTAGTCCATCGGCCAAAAGAAACAGTGAGTTGAGCGTCGGATGCTGGATGCCGCGCTCGCAAAAGGAAATAAAGTTTGTCGAAACTCCCGAACGCTCCGCAAGTTTCATCTGAGAAAGTCCAGCCGACCTGCGATGCTTGCGAAGCACCGCACCAAAGGCACTCTCAATATTAGGACGACGTTTCGGCACCCCAAAAGTGTAACAATTTTGATAGAACTAAATCCTCACATAATTATGTGTATATTGAGGCTTGACTATCGGTCTTAAAAATCGTTTGTTCACGAAGTGAGCCATTTCCTTAAACGCCTTCGGCTGAATATTCTTTTGATTGCGGCAGGTTTTGTTTTAACCGCGCAAGGATTTGCAGAGTTAAGTCGCGAATCAGCCCATTCGATGGTTGCGCAGGAAATGTCCGCCACTGCGGCTGCAGAAGCTCAACGCAAAGCGGAGCTCGAAGCCGCGCCCGCGACCACGAGCCGGTTCATTCAAAAAAAGGACCACCAGATCACCATTACCCGTGTGGCACCGCCCGCGCTCAAGAATGCTACGCTGCCGGATTCCGCTGATAAGGAACAATCAAGTCCGCTCACTCGCGCCGAATTCGAGGCACGCATGACAGATCAACCGGAACAGCAGTCGATTTCGGTCTCGGTGATGGTATTCGGCGATGAATACTCCAAAATCCTCTGGCGAAAGCCCCGCAGCGCGGAGGAACGGAGCGACGCACCTGGAGAATTCGAGATTTGGACCAATGCCCCCTTGAAGTATCTCACCCCGATCAGCTCGTTTGAACGGGACGACGTGGTTTACAACTATTTCGGTTTCTGCGAAACGATCTCTCGCGAGGGCGAACTCCGGCGCAGCGCCTTAGCCAAAGAGCGTGGCTTCGCCTACGAATCACGCTGGCAGGAATCTCCGGTGGACTTCGCCCCGGGACAGCTGGAATACGTCGTGACCCAACCCGCCAACCGCCCCGTTCCACCCGAACTTTACAAGCAAATGGACGCACTCTTCGCACACTATCTGGAAAACGAAGCGACTCTCAAAACAGCCTATCAGCGACAGCAGGCTTTGAACAAAGCAAGAGAAGCCTACCGGAAGGAAAATCCACCCCAGCCGAAGGATACCGTGATCAATTTTCACCCCCTTTCCGAGCGCAGCTCGGCCACCCGATGAAATACGTCGTTTCCAATTGCCTGATATCCGGCATTCGCGCAGCAGCTGTTTGCCTGCTCGCAGCAAACGGTCTGTCCGGAAACCCCTTCGACGACTTTGAAGACATCCAATGGACTTATAATCCAGCCCAAGGCGGGTTCGAGTATTCCTGGACCGGACAGCCGGATCACTACTATTTTGTCGAAATGAGCCCGGACCTGAGCCCTGGCTCATGGTCCTTTTTCCCCTATGCCACCAAAGGTGTCGGCAGCGAGGCCGGGATATTCATCAGTTTGTCAGCCGAAAAATTCTTCTACCGGCTTCGCTATACCGACGATGTGAACAGCCCGCTGCTGACCGCAGACTTCAACGCAAATGGCTTTTCCAACCGCGATCAGCTGGACATTGAGACCGATCCATTCGAAACAACCGATGCCGACCAGAACGGTATCCCCGATGCCATCGAAGCCTTCTGGGCTCAGGTTCCACAGGCGTGGAAGCTGGCGATTGTGAATGATCCAAATGCGGATTTTTACGACCCGGACGATCAGATCGGCAGCAGCGCAGACATTCTACCCGGCGATGACTACGACGGCGACCGGCGCAGCAATCTCCGCGAATACCTCGACGGCACCGATCCGGCTGACTTTTTTAACGGTGACACGCCACAGCTTTTTATTGTGCGGGGTAATTTTCAAAAAAGCACCCCGGAAAGCATCACAAACGAACCGATGGTTGTCCTTGTGCTCAATTCTGAAGGAGGCGTACTCGCGAACGCCCCGGTTGTTTTTTCCGTTACGGCGGGGGGTGGCCAGTTAACGCGATCAGAATACAGTCCACAACACGCCCAGAACTATATTTTACGAACAAACCATCTGGGACGGTCGCCACCCATTTGCTTCAAGCAACCCAATCAAAGCGGCATAAATAGCCTTATTACGGCAACAGCGGGCAGCGCAGCCGTTTCTTTCGAATTCTACAGCATTGCCCAGGCATCGACTGAGGTTCCCCCAGTCGCCACGAATGTCACCGAGATCGAAAATCCTGATAGTAGCATTACTTACACTTGGGATCACGCTGGTGGCTCCGACTATTTCAAGTTCCACCATAAATGTTCTGACGGCTTTTGGTATCCGGTAGGCGTCGCCTCCGGTTCCCAGCGCAGTTATACCATAAACGCAGATGTGATAAACAGCCTCCAATGACTACACCGAAGACAAATAGGCTTAAAATACTGCTCTTCATCTACTTCTTTCCATTCACTGTAAGCTTGGCGGTTACCCCCGGTAATGATTACGGCGAAAATGCGACCGGACAGCCGATCAAGCTGACACTTCCCTTTGGAGTTTCCGCCACTGAGCAGGCGCTAATAAGCAGTGGATCATCCCTTTCACTTTCAGTGACTCGCTTACGCGATGACGCTAAATGGACTTTCAGCACCGATGCAGGGGAAACGGTCGGATTGTCGCGTGTGGCCGAAGCTGAAATTACAGATTTCCAGCCGAATGATGTCGTCCATTTCGAGTTTTCCGAATCCGAACCAGGTGCGGCAATTAATATTCAAGGAGGTTTTCGAATCGTTGATCGCTTCCACCACCGAGACATGCTCCATAGCGATCCGGAAATCAATGATAGTATAGTGCTTCTATACAAGACAAATTCCCAATTTTGGGGGGGGGAATTGATCCATGAAATTGATCCTCAAGACTATTTCACCGAAGGGGAAATCTACCTACTTAAGGTGGACGTGGAGAATCTTCGAGAGCAGAATATTACTGATGCATTTGAGGTTTCGAATGTCGTTACGAATCAGGGTCTGGATGCTCAGGCATCGAGTAATGGAGATCTTAGAACATATCGTATCAAGCTT
>JAAAPI010000122.1 GCA_009908325.1 Verrucomicrobiota bacterium
TGCGTATAACCGCCTTAAAACAGACTGCGTAGCACGTCGATCAGTCTGGCTGCGGATCCGCATGGCAGGTGGTGTGAGAGCTGGGGGACCTAGTGCCCCCGGCTACTCGATATCGCTCTTTTGGTTTAGGATGTAGTTGAGGCCCAAATAGCACAACAAAAAGCCAATAAATTCAGCAAGTATAACTGGCCAGTAAGCATCCATTAGTAAGCTGATTAGCTGTGCAACCGCTGTGCTAAGAAGCGAGAACAACCCGAACAGAATGATTTCATTCTTTATTTTTCTTCTCAGTGTAAAAACCAAGCCTAGCACTGCAACAGGGGCATAAAAGATCGTCCAGATCGGGTAATAGATACTCACGGCTCTTTTTAGCTTCGGATCTGCTGCATCCATTTCAATTATTCCAAACCATACGACGGCAAAGCTAAGGACCAGATAGCCTAAGACATAGAGTGCGGAAATGACTAATTTCATTTTTTTCAGCGAACGTGGAGCGTAGTAACGGAGGTGAGCGGAGCGAACCGGAGTTGACTACCGCGTCTTGATATGCCCCCGGAACGATTTGTATGCCTTGAACCAAACACCTGCACTCTGCCAGCTCATTAGTTCCCGGAGTGATTTTTTTCAAAAAATCCCCGGCCACGTCTTTCGGCGTTTTGCCTACTCACCGCAGCCGGGGGCGGGTTCTTTGCCCGGAGGAAACCTCCGCGCGGGAGTGCCGGGTGCCTTCCCGAAGCGGCGCGGCGTTCGGGGCGGTGCACCCCGAACGTTCTGGCCGATCAGGCTGGAGGGCCTGTCCGAAGGCTGGAGACGCGGAATCCGATGTTGTTGTTCTCGTTGGTCGGATTGTTGTTGTTGCGGTTCGAGGACTGCAGGTTGTTGTCGTTGTTGTTGAACGAGCCGCCCCGCAGCCCGCGGTTACTGGTGTCCCGGCACCCCAAAGCTCGATGTCGCTAAAGATGTCCCGCCGCAGGCGGTAGCTCTGCGCATGGCTGGCATGGGCGATCCAGCTGCGGGTGCGCTGGCGCAGGTCAGTCAGCTCCATTCGCCCGGTGCGCACGCTCCAGGCCTGCCGCTTGAAGCGCCGCACGAAGCGGCGGACATTGGCATCGCGCAGGCGGATGCGCCCGTCAGGAAAAAGCACAAAACCGACGAAATCCACCCCACGCTCCGTCGTATTGAGCCGGAACTTATCCGGGTGGATGCGCAGGTGCAGCGACTGCACATACTCCCGCACCCGCTGGCCCTGGGCCTTGAGCGCAGAGCGGTCGTCGCCAAAAAGCAGAAAATCGTCCACATAGCGCAGGTAGCCTTTTACCCGCAGCTTGTGCTTCACGAAGAGGTCAAGCGGATGCAGGTGGATGTTGGCGAAAAACTGGCTGGTCAAGTTGCCGATAGGGAGTCCGCGTGGATGCTCGACCATGCTGAACAGATCACCTGTATCCAGCCATTCCTGTGCGACACCGTCGATGTGGCTGGCGAGGATGCGGTCGATGACCTCGAGCACACGGCGGTCGCCCACCGCCCGCTCGATCTGCTGGCGCAGCAGGGCGTGGTCGATATGGGGAAAATATTTCTGGATATCGCACTTCAGGCAATAGCGGTAGCGCTTGGTAAACTGGTGGGCGCGAGCCAACCCGGCGTGGGTGCCCTTGCCGGGGCGGCAGGCGTAGGAATCTGCAATGAAACGGGGATCAAAGATCGGCTCCAGCACGCGCACGAGGGCGTGGTGCACGATGCGGTCGCGAAAAGGCGCGGCGGCCACCTCGCGCTCCTTGGGCTCGTGGATGGTGAAGTAGAAATACTCCCCCGGCTGCCAGGTGCCCGCGACGAGCTCATCACGCACACCGACCACCGCCTTTTCCAATTCGCCGAAGCAGCTCGCCACGGGGATCTTGCCCCGTTAGAAAGCACTTGGCTTTCTAACGGGGTGAACCCTCGAGATAAACCTTCAGTCTGTTTTTCAAGTAGCGTTTGCCCATGCCACTCTTGAGATAGCGTTCTCTGGCCACCGAATCCGCCTTGGTAGGAGATGCCTCATAGTAAATCAACTTCAAGGGTCGGCGGTTTTTCGTTGAGGTAACCTCGCCGTTGTTATGTCGTATCACACGCCGCTTCAGATCTGGAGTCGATCCGGTATACCACTCGCCATCGACCTCACTCACCAATACATAAACATAATACACGATGAGAAAGGGTTCACCCCGTTAAAGTTTCTCAAAACTCTAACGGGGTAAAAGGGCTAAAGACTAAAGGGTGCCGCGCCCTTTGCGCCTCGTCAGTGCAAGCGAAAGTCCAAGGCAACCTAAGATCGCAGCGTAAGCGGACGGTTCAGGAATGGGCGCGAGGCTGGAGACGCGGAACCCGATGTTGTTGTTCTCGTCGGTCGGATTGCCGCCGAAGCGGAGCGAGGACTGCAGGAAGCTGTCGTTGAAGTTGAACGAGCCGCCCCGCAGCCCGCGGGTACTGGTGCTCACAATAGCATCATTCCACTCCCATACGTTACCGCCCTGATCGAAGGTGCCGTAGTGGCTCGGATCTGCGGCATAGGTGCCGACGTCCGTCACCGTGCCCACACTACTGTTGTAATTCGCGTCGGCTGTCGTGATGCTGTTGCTCTGCGTCGGATACAGCGTATAGCCGCCGTTGCCGTCGTAATACGCCGCCTTATACCACTCGTTTTCGCTGGCGACAGCCACGCCATTTTGGCCGAGACTGAAATCAAGCTGACGGGCGACTGTGTTATTCGTGGGGTTGGTGATTCCATTCAAGTTATACATCCCTGTCTCGGTATCGCCCAAGCCGCCGCCATTGGTCAACCAATTACTGAAACGCGCCGCGTCCCAGAAGGATACAAAGTTCACCGGTTTGTTCTCGAAGCCGCTCTTCACGCTGTAGCTGTAGCTCCCGTCGCTGCCTGCCCGGGTGATGCCGCCATGCGTGCTGGAGTTCATACTGCTGTTGTAGAGCGAATGCGTGTCCGTCGCCGCGGTCGCATTCAGGAAGGCCGTATATTGACTATTCGTCACTTCGTGGGTGCCGATGTGATAGTCGTAGCCAACTCCGCCGTAGCCGGTAGTGTCGTTCGAGTTACCCGCATCGCCCACGAAGACCGTGTCGATGTTGATCATGGCCGAGGCCGAAGAAGCGGCCAGCAGGCCCGCTGCGAAGAGGAGAGAACTCTTTTTATTTTTCATGATGTGTGAATGTTTGCGGTTAGTCGAGGAGCTTAGAAAGAAGAGTTTCGGGGGGGGGGGGG
>JAAAPI010000290.1 GCA_009908325.1 Verrucomicrobiota bacterium
AGCAGGTAAGTTTGCCTTGCTTTCGAAGAAATGATCTAATGGATCGAAATTTTATTATCACTTTCAATCACTTAACTAAGCGCCAACAGATCGATCGCAATTGGTGCTGTGGATAACTTTTGCACTACATCTAGATTCTTCTTGCCGGACTCGCTGGATCGTGGCATTCCCATTCTGACGGCAAATTGCGTCAGACACGTTGTGCGTCGTCAAAATGATCAAGAGCCTTAACAGAGGCCAAGAGCGGGCGGCAGGATATGGATGATCGTAACGTTGGATATGCGCAAGGCATAGGCTCTTCTGACATCGGCACGTTTGCCGACAATCTGGCCGAGTCCTTGGATCGGCAGATGAAGATCGCCTTCGAACCCGAAGAGCGTAAAGCCTTGCGGCGTTTCAGCTCGACCGAAGTCGCCGGTCTCCTGCGGGTAAGCACGTCTAACCTGCGCAACCGGCACAAGGACGGTAGCTTCCCGGAAGTGCATACTGATAACCGCGGGCACCGGTTCTACACAGCCCAAGAAGTGGACGAATTGCGCAATATCTTGGAGCGCACGGGAAAGAATGCCGAATCTTATCGGCCAGGTCGACGCGATGGCGACCGACTTCAGGTGCTATCTGTCGTCAATTTCAAAGGTGGTTCGTCAAAAACAACAGCGACGATACATCTTGCACAGCGGTACGCCTTGCGCGGCTACCGTGTTTTGGTCTTGGATCTCGATCCGCAAGCAAGTTTGACCACATTTTTCGGCTTTCGGCCCGAACTCGAGTTCGCCGAAGGCGGAACAATCTATGATGCTCTGAGATATGAGGATCAGGTTCCGCTCTCTGACGTGATCCAAAAGACCTACTTTCACAAGCTCGACATGGTTCCCGCCGGCTTGATGCTCTCGGAGTACGAAACCGAGACAGCAAACGCGCTCGCCCGTCGGATGCAGCCCATTTTTGCGGAGCGCCTCGCCTTGGCACTCGAGGAGGTAGAGGCAAATTACGACATCGTACTGATCGACTGCCCTCCTCAACTCGGCTTTCTGACTCTCACGGCATTGGCGGCCTCTACAGGGCTCCTGGTGACGGTCGTGCCAGGCATGCTAGATATCGCTTCCATGAGCCAATTCCTGAAACTTGCGTCAGAAACGGTAAAGGCCGTTGAAGAAGCGATTGGACGCCGCGTGACATGGGATTTCGTCAAATTCCTGATCACAAGATATGAGCCGTCAGATGGGCCACAGACCCAAATGGCTGGCTACCTGAGATCAATTCTCGCCGGCCAGGTCATGACTGAACCCATGCTGAAGTCTACCGCAATCTCTGACGCCGGAATGACCCAGCAGACCGTCTATGAAGTTGATCCCGGTCAGTTCATCAGGAAAACGATTGATCGCGCTCTGACCAGCATGAACGGCGTTGCCGATGAACTGGAGCAGACGATCCAAATGGCATGGGGACGTCGCTGATGGCCAGAAACATTTTCAACCAACCTCCGAAGGACGAAAAAGAGAGCGCGGCCCCCTCCCCTACCCTGCAAAAAACTGCAAAGCTGCCCGGCTCTGTTGGCGGTTTGCGGGACTCCTTGCGCGAAATCACGGCCAATTCGATCCGGGACATCGAACCCGATCAGATTGACATGGATGGCCTTCGCGATCGGTTGGTGCTGGAAGATACGAGTATCGACGAGCTTGCCGAGAGCATTCGCAAGCATGGCCAACAAGTGCCGATCATGGTCCGCCCATCGGGCCAACCCGACAGATACCGCATCATCTACGGCCGCCGTAGACTGGCAGCGATCCGCAAGATCGGAGGAACGGTCAAGGCAATCGTTCGCACATTGGACGACGACGCCTCGCTTATCGCACAGGGTCAAGAGAACAACCTTCGACTTGATCCGTCTTTCATCGAAAAATCTTTGTTTATCAGGGAGATGCAGGAAATTGGGTACAAACCCGGCGTCATTCAGGATGCTTTGGGGTTAACCCGGCAAGGCGTGTCCAACCACCGGGTCGTTATCGATCAACTGCCTGATGGGCTTGTTCAGCTTATCGGGCCGGCACATGGCATCGGAAGACGGCAGTGGGGTGATTTAGCGGCCCTATCGGGAAAGGTAGACTTGGTGAATTCGGCCAAAGAGGTGATCGCCGCCCTGCCCGACGACACTCCAAGCCCCGAGAGATTTCAGGCGGTCTATTCTGCTTGCTCGCACAAGGCGCGTGCAGACAAAAAACCGACCAGTCGCGGCGTGACGTCCGTCGTCAAGAATGAGAGCGGCAACACTGTCGGAACGCTGACAGTCGATCAGAAAGCGATCGCCATCAAGATCGCCAAAAAGGACAACCCGGAATTCGGCCAGTGGCTCGAGGAGCGTGCAGAAGCCGCGCTTTTGCAACTCTTCGATACTTGGCGGAATGAGAGCGGCTCTGGGTCTTAACCCAAGCCACATAGAGGAACCCGAGCAAAGGAGAAAAGCGAAGACCAGAAAGAAAAGAGCCCCCCAAGTTTCCCCTGGAGAGCCCTCATCACTCGATTTGCACCTATGATGTAGCAACCTCCAGCCAACCGGTCAAGAGTCACCGATTCGGTGAACCGATTTTTATTGCCTTTTCCCAGATAAAATCTTGGGAGGAGACAGGGAAGCTGTGGGCCAAACGGTCATCGTGATCAAATCATGGCATTTACAAAACTATCAATCGAGGCTGCTGGTGCAGATGCATCATGCGGCTCAACTCCCGCATCTGAAATCGATATCTGGACCATCTTCCGGGCCCTGAGAGACGCGCGCAGCGTGTTCGGGCTTCGCCCTGGCCACATCCAGACCCTTCAAGCAATGCTCAGCTTTTTGAAACCTGGCCACGGCGAAACGGTTTTTGCGTCGAACAATTCAATCTGCCAACGAGTTGGCGGCATCGACGAACGGACACTTCGCAGGCACATCAACCGCTTCGTCGAACTCGGATTCATCAAGCGCAATGACAGCTCGAACCGAAAGCGCTACCGCGTTCGCTCATCCGGCGGGGAGTGCATCAGTTATGGATTGTCGCTTGCACCCCTGCTCCAACGTGCGAGCGAGCTTATCACCATCGCGCAAGAAATGGAGAATAACCGGCGGGATCGGATATTTGTCCGCAAACAGATCCTCACAAAGCTCGCCCATTTGGAAGAGCATGATCCCAGCAACACATTCATCAACCACGCACGAAAAGCGCTACGAAGGAAGCTGAGCCTCCCCGAATACCGCGCACTGCTTGCCGAG
>JAAAPI010000203.1 GCA_009908325.1 Verrucomicrobiota bacterium
AAATCACCGAAAAAGCCCAGAACAAAACAGCTTTCGTCTATCAACCAGTCGTCAATCACAGGGCCAAATGAATAAGCCGTGTGTTTGCGTTGGAAGAGGCTTGTTGAGTGTAGCTCAGTGCCTTTTTGTTATGTCAGGTTTCCGTCTCCTAAAAATTTGTGGAATATTCTGTTGCGCAATGCGCTTTATGCGCTTTATTCAAAGTTAAATGGACTGGGAGTTCCCGGTCGGCGTGTGGGTTTCGGTGAGTTCATCGAAGCCCTTCGCTTTTTCTGGGGGGCATGATTTTAAGGCCCCAGCCGTCGAACGCTTCACCAAGATTGGCGCGGCCACCCTTGCAGAAGAATTTCGCTTTGAGCGCGTCGAAGGCCCGGTTGGGTTGATCGGGACGTAGGACGTGCAAGCCGACAGGCCGCGCGACCAGGTCGGCCAACTGGAGGCCGGAGGACATTGCTTTCTTGTCGGCAAAGAGAATTTCGAAAGGCAACTGTAGGGCCCGGGGGTTGCTCCCGTCGCAGATCCGGCGAAACTCGAGTTCCAGCTCTTTGTCTTCCTTCGCGCCCCGCTGCTCCACGACCACGTGGGTGAGGTGCTCCTGCTCGCCCTTTTCAACCAGGAAGTCATGGAGGCTGAGCACGCAGTGCATCAGGGCGATATGATACGGGTTATCCGGGGTCTCCGCAACATCGCGCAGTCGGCCCTTTTCAATCACGCAGCTGGCCAGAATAAAATTGCTCGCTTCGACAATACCCGTGAGCCCCTCCAGAAAACGGGTTTTCGCCGCCCGATTCGGGAAGATGCGGAAAGCTCCCTTTTCTTTGCGGATTTCGTGCTCGTGCAGCACCACCTGATCGTGCCCGAAGTGTCTGAATTTAAACCGCTCCAGCGCGGGCACGACCCTGTCGCTATAGTGACCTTTGTGGAAGATGCAGAATGCGAGGACGAAGATCGGATAGTTCTGATCGATCGAGGCCATGCCGTGGTCGCCGCTCTCATCCACATAGACGATGTATTTGCCAAACGGACGCTCCCCGCGCGCTTGCGGTTGCGCACGACCCGCGGCGGAACGCTCCTTCGCGGAATGTTTGAAAAGTGGTAGTTCGTCTTCGTCCATCACGGTCTCAAATCTTCTTCCGTCAGATCGCTTCGAAGTCTGGTCCTTTGTCGGCTACTGTTTGCGTTACAGATTTCTTTTTGATTGGTGGCATCATCCGCTTATTCCGTGGGGTTGCTTCCAAGGTAGGCTAAAGCCGAAACCTCGTCTTCCTCAATCGCCATTTCAACCGCTCGCTTGGCGCGTTCGAGGAGGAGTTTGGATTTTTGGCGGGCGGTGCGGGATTCCCTGACTTGTCGGATAATTTTCTCTTCGGTTTGACTGCCGGGATGTTTGAAAGGCGAAGCCAAAATATCCTCAACTGAAATTGACGGATACATGGATGCGCTTGTGTGGAGATCCATCAGTTCGCAGATGACGGGCAATTTGAGATACGTCATTAATAGCTCTGGCGAAATTTTATCGGGTTTCAAAACAGCGAAACCGGATGAGGCGACAGCACCGTGTTGGCTTTCCTGAATGATTGCCGTAAGTCCGCGTATTGGACGAACCGTGCTTGTAACTACATCGTCTTTCTCGACCAGCCACGTTGCCCTGCTCGGTGCGTCTTTCATCAATAGATGTGCTTCCTCAACCACACCGTCCTGTGTGACAGAGCCGATTTCCAAATAATTAAACGCATCGCACTTCTTCTTGAAGCGTTCTTTTCGCAAGGAGACGACGTGGGAAAGCACTTTCGCTTCGCTGTTCAAAATCGAATAAAGCTCCTTGATCTTTGGCCGGAAAAACTCCGCATCGAGCCGGTTGGAAGTAAATGCCGTCGATGCCGGGGATTCGTAAGTGAGCGGATTGGGTGGTTGCCAGTCTTCCAGGCCGAGGGCTGTTAGAAGGGTTTGCTCGGCAGTTCTCGTAAGTTGTGATGCGCTTTTAAGGTATTCTTCGGCCTTAGAATACGTTTCGCTGATTTCCTGGCGGAAGCACTTGGAAAAGCCGGGGACTTTGAACTCCCGAACGGTATCCGTAGAAATCGTCGGTTGAGCGACTGCTTTTACTTCGGCCTCCAACTGGACGCTCCCGTATGTTGTCGCAGCGAAAATGCTAATACACTTGGCGTAAGCTTCGTCGGGGACTGTTGCCGCAATGATATTGGGGCTGATAGTAGCTTTCTCAAATACGTTGGCACCAACTCCAATTTCACCAACCCTCGCAAAGAATACTGTGTCTTTCCCGAAAGTTGAGAGCGACGTATCGTCGAGAAATTGTTCTGAAAGAAGTGCAATTTCTCCATCATCTGAACGGCACTTCCTCAAGTTGAAAGGTCGAATCATCGGGATTCCCGCATCGACATAGTTTGTATTTAGTAGATTTGAGCCAAAAGGACCACATTCGACTGCTTTAGAGACTGATTTTAATGGCAGCCAGTCTTTTGCCTTAAGGCGCATTTTTACAAACCGCCTTTGATAGAAATTACTATCAATTCGGCCGTCTTTGCTGAGTTCACACGCAGTTAGAAACTTTACTTCACTGATTTCCAGCCCTTCCAACAAAGCCTGATATTTGGCTTTGTCGAAAGGGCTTAGGGTTTTCCCGGCAGGGCAAATGAGAGTTTTTCGCGTTTGGCAAATTCGTGGAAGGCTTCGGCGATCCCGTCCTGGGTGAGGCCGTCGTGGTTGAAGAGGTCGTGTTTGACGATAAGGTGGTCGTGCGAGTCGAGCACGTAGCCTTCAAGGTCGGCGGGGTTTTGGTCGTAGTGTCCGGTGGGATCTTCGACGGTCAGATCGGAGCCTTCGATTGCGGGGGCCTCAATCACGGGGGGCAGATCCTTCTTCTTGAGAAAGATTTTCTCCCCGGAGTTGTCTTTCGACGATTCCTGCATGGTGGCGAAGAAGATCGGGTAGTCGTCTTTCCGGGGGCAGAGCTTGTCGTGCCACTTTTGCACGAAGAGCACGGAGGTCTTGGTGCCGGTATGCGGCTTGAAGACGTTGCCATGCAGGCCGACCACGGCGAGGATGCGGCATTTTTCTGCGATGTATTCGCGTAGTTGCTTGTCGGAGGAGTTGTTGAACCGGCCCTGGGGGAGCACCACGGCCATACGCCCGCCGGGCTTGAGGAAGTCGAGATTACGCTCGATAAAGAGCAGATCGCGACCAACTTTGCTCTGGTATTTCCCGTTGGCCTTTTTGCCGAGGTCGTATTTCGAGAGGATGCGGGACTCCTTGATGTCTCCGGCAAAGGGCGGATTGGCCATCACGATATCGAAGTTGAAATCGCGGTCCGAGTTCTTTTCAGTCCGCAGCTTCTTCAGCCGTTTCCAACCCTGATGGTAGGTGTCGATCCATTCTTCGTCGCCCGTCTTGTCGCTCCAGCGCTCCCAGTCGAGGGTGTTGAGGTGCAGCACGTTGGTTTGGCCGTCACCCGCGATGAGGTTGAGCGTGCGGGCCACCCGCACGGCACGTTCGTCGAAGTCGATAGCGAAGACTTTTTCATTCACGTAGTCTTCACAGCGCACGGGTTTTTTCTCGGAGGTGAAGAGGTGTGACTTTTCCATGCCCTCGTCGCGGAGGATCTTCTCCCAGACATGAAAGATGGTGTGCACGGGGAAACCGCAGGAACCGGCGGCGGTGTCGATGATGGTTTCCTCCTCGCCGGGGTCGAGCATCCGGACCGCCATATCGATCACGTAGCGGGGCGTGAAGTATTGGCCTTTCTCGCCCTTGCTGGATTTATTGATCAGATACTCGAAAGCCTCATCGACGACATCGAGATTGGAGTTGAAGAGCTTTACGTCCTGTAGCGACGACACGCAAATCGACAAGTGCGAGGGCGTGAGCTGTATTTTTGAATCGCTGGAGAAGACGCCTTCCCATTTCTTTTTCGCGTCATTGAACAGCGTCTGAATATTTTCTTTGAGCTCCGTGTCCGTGCCGCCGTAATTACGGAATTCCAAATGGCGCGACTTTGCGCGCCCGGAGGACATTTCGTCGAAGAGCTTAGTGAAAATGAGTTTGAAGAGTTCCTCGAAGACATCGACGCCAGCGTTGGCGAGCACTTCGTCCTCCATTTCCAGGATCAGGTCTTTAAGCGACTTGCGCTCGTTAACGAGCTTGTCCTTCGCGACGAGATCTTTGATCGTCCAGCGTTCGGTCAGTATGTCGGAAAGTTTCTGCGTGGCCTTCGGGATTTCGGATATATCCTCGAAGAAATTCGGGGCTTTCCGGTGGTAGTAGGAAATGGAGTCGCCGTTGCTCCACACGCCGATCGGTGCCCCGGTGGCATTGCAGTAGGATTTGAGCTGTTCCTTGCCGTCTTTGAGCTTTGGTTTTTTGACCTCGACGATAATGTAAATAGCGCGGCTGTCCTGCTTGTCGAAGATAACGATGTCGGCCCTTTTCTTCTCGCGGCCAAAGCTGACGCCGTATTCAAGCTCGATTCGGTCCAGTGGATAACCGTAATCCTCATGGAGTATACGCAGGTAAAGCTGACGAATCGCTTCTTCCGGGGTTAGCTTTATCTCCTTCGCGCGGACAAGGCACTTGATGTAAGGGACGTTTTTACCGCAAACGCTTTTGACGATGACACTTTGTTCCAACGATTGGATTCGACCCAGAGAAAACTGGGACCAACTTGTAGTTGGAATCGCGTAGTAAATCGGCGAGCGAAAATGCGAGGCGTTTCGTTGTAGGCATGCAGATTTATTGATGAGACTGTGCGATCATAGCGAGCTTTCTTATCATTGTCTCATCGATCATCGAAAGTAAACCAGGCTCGGCTGACGCCAGCGGGTGGGGTCACCCGCTCTCCGTCAATCAAAGAGCCCGAGGATCGCTTCCTCGGTCCATTGGCTGAAGGCGGTTTCCGGGGCTTGGTCGAGGAGGCCGGCGGTGAGTTTGCCCTTTTGCTTTTGCAGTTCGAGGATTTTGGCTTCGACGGTGTTCTCGGCGATCAGCTTGTAGACAAAAACGGGCTTTACCTGGCCGATCCGGTGGCTGCGGTCGGTCGCCTGGGCTTCGGCGGCTTCGAGGACTCCATTCTCGGCAAGCTCGGCCACCCGCCAGTGGGAGAGTTTAAGGGGGTCCCCGGGTTTTCGCTGTCCGAGTAATTCAAAGACTTGGTGAACCACATTCTGCAGTAATTTATCGGGCAACACGAGATATTCCCCGCCGTCCAATGGCAGGGCCAGGTTGCTCCGAAGCAGCTTATCCCCAATTTCAGAAAGCGTGCTCCCGGAATTGAACTGGATAAATTCGACGATGAGATCCACCGCCGAGAAGCGGATTCCTTTGTAGCGAAGGCACACGGAATATTCGAACCAGGATTTCCGGGATTGCACCCGAGAGTAGAACTCGGACTGACCGGGGGCACGGAGTTTTAGTCCCGAACTTTGGCGGATCGACCAACCGGAGGCCTCCAACTGGGGGAAGACTTGATCGAGCAGCTCCGCCCAAGTGGTGGGCGCTTTTTTGGACAGCTGGTAGCCACCGGCATCCAAGGCGAGGAGTTCCCCGTAGTTCTGGGCTGGGATGATCTCTAAGCCCAGTTGCTTGAGCCGCAGGATGCAGGAATTTTCGAAATCCCGGTCGCGGGGCATCCGTATCACGCTCCCCTCGGCATCCGTGTAACTGACCGAATCGAGTTCAGAGCTTGGATCGATCAGCCGGAATGAGCACTGGACAGAAGTCGCCCGGGCCAATCGCCCAGTCGAGACGAACGGGCATCGGGGCATCGTCCCACTTCAAGCGGAGGTGACTGCCCTTTGCCCAGAAAGCGCGCTGGGTGGCCACGAGCTCTTTAAAAAGCTCGTGACCTTCCCGTCCGGAGAGCCGCGCCAGATCGTTTTCTTTGGCAGGGCAATTGGCCCGCAGACGCATCACCAGGGGACGGTCGGTGGTTTCCAAAGCATCGGCGTATTTGTTGCTGAAGAGCGACTCGAAGCGAATCGGGGTGGCGTTGATGGCATCCCATTCCATCAGCGGTGTGCTATGGGCACTGCACTCCAGTTCGCCACGGTGGCTGAGTTTACGTCGATAAACAATTCGGAGATTCGGCATGCGTCTGGCCTCGGTCGGCTTTTAAATGAAAGCGACCAAAGAGGCAGTAACCCGCCCTCGAATCAAGCAGGCAATCGCAAACGAAAGGGACGGCTTTGAGCAGTTCGTCGATGGCCGCGTCCAGCATGGCGCGGACGCCGCCGAGTGGGGTCCTGCGGATTATGGCAGCGGCGGCCGAATCAAGGACTTCGGGGCGATCAAAGACGTCGAGGACGGATTCACCGATCCAAAGATTCAGGTTTATAACCACCGCGTTTCCGGTCGTTGAAATAAATTGAACCGAAGAAGAGCGTTAATATCAGCGGTATCCACGCCAACGTCCCAATCGCACGTTGGCCGGCAACGCCCTCGGCGGGCCCAAGAATGCTGTTTGCCAAAAACGCACTGGCAGCGGCACTGGACGCAGCAAGATTGGCGACACCCTCTGCATCACCCGCTGCGAGGAGCGCTAGAGCATCATCGCTTAGTTCCGCAGTCGCTCCCCGGACGGATGAGGCACCGATCACGCGCAGGGCGATCGGGGTCTCGCGTCCGGCGATATTCCCGGCCCTCGAATACACATCCAATGCCTGCTGCACACTGTCGAGCGCCGTCTCAAGGTCGGTGGCGACAAACCCGAACTCCGCGATCGCATCATCGGCTGTCTGTGCCTGGGCGATTCGCTCTGGGTAGCTCATCTGCACGCCTTCGAGAACGGCGAGACTGACCGCTCGCTTTTCCTCCTCCAGGTAACCTCCCAGCTGCCGGTCGGCGACGGCACCAATCCCTGGAGTGCCCACCGCACCGGCGGCCAATAAACCGAATCCGGCAGTCAGAACAATCCCGAGTGAGCCTGTTTTCGGAAGGCGCTCTGAAACCAGGCCGACGATCGTCGGGAAATTAAACGCAACGCCGATACCGAAGAGTGTCGCCGCAATAAATCCGGCCAGTGAGCCCCCTGCGTTCGCAAATAGAAACAAGCCGAGGGACATAAAAATGGAGCACAGGGCAAGCAGACCGACCGGGGAAAAACGGCCGACTGTGGAACCGGAGAAAAAGCGCAGCAGCATCATGACCAGAGCGATCCATGACATCATCAAAGCTCCGGGCATGCCGATTGCACCGAAGATTGGCGCTATCCAGCGGGTCACACCCAGTTCAAGGCCGATGGCAATCGCCATCGCCAGCAAGAACGCATACATGAATGGAGACGTCAGGGTGTACCGGAACATTTCCTTAACCGGTAGGCCGGCCTCGGCGTTCTCAGTTTTCGGAAATTTCAGCGGCAAGACCAATAAGCCGTAGATGATGATGGGCACGTAAATAATCGCCAGCTGAAAGGTCCAATGAAAAAAGAGGCCGTCGGCAAGTCCGGCAGTTTTACTGAGGCCAAAACCAACCACGCCAGCAACCAGGATGGCGAGCGGAAAGAAGGCATGAAAAATGTTTAGTTTATGCGTCTTTTGCTTGGGATACAGAGCTGCCGTCAGCGGGTTACCAGCCACCTCGATCATACCGTTGCCACCCGCGAGTAAGATCGCGCCAAACATCAGCAACCAAAAGCCCACTTCGGGCGTGGCACCGAAAAACGCCGCTGAAATCATGAATGAGAGTCCGGCCAAGTGGCCAATGAAGGCCAGCCAGGTCGCCACTTTCATCCCGATTTTTTCGAGCATCGGACCAATCACGAGAAGCGATATCGCCATGCCCCAGATCGCGGCGCCAGCGATAGTGCCGACCTGTGCGTTGGTTAGAAGAAATTCGGTCTTAAGCTGGGTCATCACATTGGCGATTAGTCCAAAGGATGCTCCGGTGGGAATTAATGCGAGGCAGATGCCTGCAAAAAGGCGGCTGCGCTTAGCGTTGCTGAATATGGATTCACTCATACGGGTTTTGGGGTTATGGGGTTTGGAAGATTGCAGGTTTTCGAATTTTAGAGTTGTCGGCGAGACCAAAATGCTGCGCTTGAAAAGCTAGTTGCGCCTGAGCCGCTGAGCTCGCTAGACCAGCAACACAACTAGACGGGGGAAATCCTGAGTTCCAAGCGGAATGCGCGACTTGTGTTCGACGCTTATTAAGCCCGCATTCTCTGGCAACAAAAAAATCGGTTGAGCTTGGCTCAAAGACTCCACGAATGGAGTGACTTTGGAATGACCATGTTCAACAATGTAAAAATGGGACCATTTCCCATATTGATGATATTTAAATTGCATTAAGGTTGGCTCTGGCCGTTTCAATCTGCATTTTACCTTTGACGAACACTTTTTTTTGTGGATTTTTCCTAAAAGTGCCTGGTCGAATTGGAACGCGTTTGAACAATGGCAGTCGCGACTCTACGCGATGGTATTTGTCAATCATCCAGCCCGAGTAACGAATAAAGTCCACAAAGCCGGATCGTTTGTCTATCGACCTCAAAGCGAAGCCCATGTATTTTCCTCCCGTCAACGTTTTAGCGAGACAGCAAGGTCGGATCACGCTTCCCGGTCAGGGCGGATACTCTGAATTGCAGCAAAATTAAACTACCCTGAATTACCCTAAACGACGCATGAAATCTATCGCATTACCCTCTATCGCCGCACTGGTGCTTTTCTCGGTCAACACTCTGTTTCTCACACAAGGGGTGGCCGCCTACGCGGAAGAAAAAAGCGTCCTGGATTGGCAACCCCAGCATGATGATAAGCCAGTCAGCGCCAATCACCTTGCGGCTCTGGAGGAAGCGCTGCCTGAGCGCTCGGCCGCAGGGCCGAAAAAAGAGCGGAAAATCCTCGTTTTCAGCGCAACCCAGAAGTTTCGCCACAATTCGATTCCTTTGGGCAAAGTGGCCCTTGCGCGATTGGGTGAAAAAACGGGTGCCTACACGACTGTCGTCAGTGACGACCCGGCCAACTTTGAGCTGGAGGAACTGCGGACGTTCGACGGGGTGGTTCTACTCAGCCCAACCGGTGATTTTTTCATGCCCAATCCGAAAGAAAAAGAGTCTTTTACCGAAGAGGAGTGGCAGCAACTCAAGCAACGGCATGAGCGCTTGGTAGACAATCTAATCACCTTTGTCAAAGGCGGGGGCGGACTGACGGGAATCCACTCGGCGACCGATGCGTGTTACGGGCATCACGACTACGGGACAACCATCGGCGGCTATTTTGCAGGCCATCCCTGGAACTGGAAAAGCAATGTAACGATCGTAGTCGAAGAGCCCGACCACCCGACCATAAAACCTGTCTTCCGTGGTAGGGACTACTTCGAATTGGTTGAGGAGATCTACATCTACCGCAAAAAACCGAACCCACGGACCAACAACCGCGTCCTTCTCAGCCTCGATCCCGAACGGAGCGATCCCGTGGACAGGGATGATATTGACAAGATTGACGTTCCGGTCGCATGGGTTCAAGCGGTTGGCGAGGGCCGGGTGTTCTACACAAGTATCGGGCACAACCACCACATCTTTACCAACCCACTGGTTCTCCGTCACTACCTGACCGGCATTCAGTTCGCCATAGGTGATATCGACGGCCCTACAGCCCCACGCGAGGCCCGGCGTTAAAACAAGCATTCTCCGATTACCCGAAGATTCCCAGATCCGTTGGCGATCCACTGTCCATTTGACCCCATCCGCACCCAACATGCCAAAAAAGACACATTCACCCAAATCCAAACGTAAATTCGCGGACAGCTACAATCGGCGTGCTTTCCTTGAAAGATCGGTCGGGCTGGGCGCGTCTCTCCTCTCATTCCCGGTAATTGCCAACGCGGCAACGCTCGGACTCAAGGGCCGGATCGGGCCGAATTCGCGTATCAACATCGCCTACATCGGGATTGGTAAGCAAATTGGTTCGCACTGGGGCTTGGCCGGCATGGACGGTGTTCAGCCAACCTACGTTTGCGACGTTCGGTCGGAGCACCGCGAACGGGGCTTAAGGGAAATGAAAAACCGTGGCTATGATGATGTCCGTGCGACCGCTGATTACGAAGACATCATGGAGGACGGATCGGTGGACGGGGTCGTCATTGTCACTCCGGACCACTGGCACGCAGCCATGTCGATCGCCGCAATTCAGTCGGGCAAGGATGTATATGTTGAGAAGCCAATGACGCTCACCATCGAGGAGGGTCAAGCCATGGTGGCCGCTCAGGAGCGCTCCGGCGCCATCGTCCAAGTCGGTTCGCAGCAACGCTCCGAGCGCGCTTTTCGCAAGGCTGCGGAGATCGTTCGCAATGGGTGGATTGGGGAGATCCGGGAGGTCTACTGCGGCCTGGGTTCATTTCCTCCGCCCATCCTCCGCGCCCCGGAACCCATTCCCGGTGGTTTCAATTATGAAAAATGGTTGGGACCGACACCGTATAAACCCTATTTTGAAGAGAGAGTGAAGGGCGATTACAGCGGCGGCTGGCGCCTTTTCTGGGAGTATGGCTCGCGCAAGAATGGCGACTGGGGCGCTCACCATTATGACATCGTGCAGTGGGCCCTGGGCAGAGACCACACCGGACCGACTTATTTTGTCCCCAAAGGCTTTGAGGGAAGCAAGCACGCCTACTACGAATATGCAGATGGCATTCGTGTCGTGCGGGATCATCCGGATCGGAGCGGACATATGATCCGCTTCATTGGCTCTGAGGGAGAAGTCTTCGTCAGCCGCGGGGGGCGTATCGAAACCCTTCCCGGAAATCTGGCGAACAAACCACTCACCCTTGGCGAGACCCGGCTCTACCGCTCGTCCAGTCAACAAGGCAACTGGATCGAGTGCATGCGCACGCGCAAAGCGCCTATCTGCACTGCACAAATTGGGCATCGAACAGGGACGATTTGTCAGCTGGCAGGTATCGCCGAGCGATTGGAGCGCCCATTAAAATGGGATCCCGACGCCGAATTGATTCTCGATGATCCCATGGCACGGCGCTGGCAATCCCGCCCCCGCAGAGCAGGCTACGAATTACCGGCCTGAGCGCGCCCTCAGCCTTCAAAATTGACCTTTCCCCTCTATTGGTGACTCAGTATGAAAAATCTCTTTTACCTTCTCTGCTTCCTCACGGCTCAGATCGCAGCGGCCAACATCCAGGCACACCTGAGCGATCTGGATGCGACGGACTACAAGGACCAACAAGCAGCGCGCAACTCGATCCTGGAAAAGCTTGCGGCAGCGAGTGCCCCGGAAGCCCCAAAGGGCGACTACGGGACCCTCCTTGCCGATATCCACGCGGCCGTTCAGTCCTCAAGTTCCACTAATTCCGCGAAGGCCTACCTCATTGAAATGCTGGGTCTGTTTGGCGATTCTACATCGGCGCAAATTCTTTATCCCTTACTCGGTGATTCCAATGAAATCATCCGCGAGCGAGCCAGGAAGGCGCTGGCAGCTCTACCCGATACCGACGCGGCTGGTTTCCTGATGAACGGACTGCTGCGCGGACCGCAAGAGACCCGTGCCCGGTTCATGCAGGCTCTGGTCTACAACGGTCACGAGCCAGCATGGGAATCAATGATCAAACTGCTGGCATCCACCGATAGGGAAACACAAAAAGTGGCCGCTTGGTCGCTCGGCCAGTTGGGTGTCGCTGAAGCGGTGGAACCACTTTGGTCGGCGCGCGATCAGGTTTATGCGTCCAATCTCGTTATGGTCGAAACGGCAATTCTGCAGATTGGTCCAGACACCAAAAAATCAGAAGCACTCGCGCGATCCGGCACTTCCGCCAGCGTTCGAGTGAACGCCTTTAAACACTTGGCGAACCAAGATCCCGTCGCAGCGATTGCACTGCTTGAGGCGGTCCTTGCCGATGCAGACGACCCGGCGCGGCCTGGTTTTATCCATGCCGCCATCAGCCACGAGAACACGAGGATCCAAAGCGCGCTGGTGGACGCGAGCGAGAGACTGACAAGCGATGAAAAAATTATCATGGTCGGTGCCATCTCCGACCAAGGTCTCACCGAGTACGAGGGCTTGCTGGTCGAGTATTTACAATCCGATGACGCCACGCTCGCGAGGTCCTCGGTCGATGCGCTCGGATGGATCGGGGGCGATCAAAGTTTTGAAGCGATGGCCGCTTACACGACTGCAAACCTCGGCGACGAGGTCGCAATACGAGCAATGGGCCGCTTAAACGCACCTGCCGCAGACGATTATTATCTGTCCATTTTGGAGAATCCGAGCGACCTCACCAACGCATTGGCCGCTATTGAAATGGTCCAGATACGAAACAGCCCGAATGGGGTGGAGCGTCTCAATGCGCTCGCCCTTGATTCATCCAAACCGGAGTTGCAGGAGGCTGCCTTCGGCGGGCTGGAAACCATTGGCAATGAACAGAGCATAAAAAATCTACTGACCGTCATCTTCCGACAGGGACCGCTTACGCGCACTGCCCAAAGAAGCTTGAAACGACTCTCGCTCAATTATGGTGCTCCCGAAATGCAATGGGAGCGCGCTTACTTACCCGCACTCGAGAGCGCCGAAACTGCCGATCAGAAAATTGCCATCATCCAGATTCTGGACGGTGTCGCCAGCAAGCCTTCGCTCGATTATTTGGCTAACCATGCATTTGATCCCGAACTCCAGTCGGCCATCATGCGCTCGTTGCGGCGCTGGCCGAAGTACGATGTCGCCTCGGTCTGGGTTAAGTTGAGTGCGGATGCACGAGCCGACGAAGCCCTGATGTCCACCGCCGCTGCCGCTCTGCGCCGCAGCTTCAATAGTGATTCGATGGATGGTGAAATCGATGAGAAAGCCCAGGCTGCCGCCGAAGCGCTTGCTCTTAGCTCGCACAAAAGACTTAAAGAAAGTATCGCTTCCGGGTTCCATCCGGATACGATCAAGCGGTGGAAGATAAATAGAGTTCAACGAACATTGCAGGATTTTAAAGACGATCCCGATGTCGGTGAGCTGCTCGCACCCCTCTTTGAAAAATGAGCACTTACCCTTCAAAATTATGCAGCATCCCGCAAAGAATTTTATCTTAGCGTAAAAATCGCCATTGCCACTCTCCTGGCACTCGGTGGCGTCGCCGCCGTGCTTCATGATAATCCGCGTCTCTCCCGCCAATCCAGATGGCGGCACAATCGAGGTCCGGGAGGATTCGCCAACAGGCCCCGTTTTGGGCACCGTTCAAAATAAACGAAACGGACGAATTGAACTTTCTGTGCGATTTTATTATTTGGATAGAACCGAAAGAGAGGGCACTTCGTAACGGAGTGTCTCGTCTAACCGCAGAGAATCAAAGGCATCTAATTTGAAGTTATGGATCGTTTTTCCCACGCCGACGCGCCCGATGGGGTGGCGACCGCCTTCATAATAGTTTTCAACCGCAGAGCGCAGGCTGGGCAAGTTGCCCGCCGGATCCAAAACAGCCACGGCAAGGATATACGCTCCGGGTGCCAGATCCGGGATTTTGAGGTTTTGATTGACGGTGTAAGCCTCCGGTGCAGCGGCGTAGGCTCGCCGCGCACTGCCCCAGTTCTCTCCAGGTAACCATGTCCGTATATCGACATCCTGCAGCTGCTGACTCCAGACCACCTCGCGGGTGTCCGGGTGCAATAGACTGATTTCGACGGGCCAATCGTAGTAGAATGGAGAGGAACCGGTGTTTCGAACAACAAACGAAATAGAAAACAGTTCCCCTGGATTTAGGCGCTTTGGATAGCTGAAGGCCTCCAGCACAAAACGGTAGCCCAGGGCTTTCTGCATGGCCTCCGCACCGAGCCGGACGGCTTCGTCGCTGGCATCATAGCGTGAAATCCAGCCCAGGTGTTTGGTGTGCAGCTTCCTGATTTGGTCGATGAGATAATTGCGGTGCCTGGCATCCCGGAGTGAGGCCTCCGGGCTGGTGCCAGCCTGTATAGCCGCATTTCCCCAATCGTAGGCCACCTCGCCCCCGATGACAGCTTGGTGAAATCACCCGTCTCCATGTCTTCGGGCCAGCCACCGTCCCGGCCCGGCCAGGCGAGGTAAACCCGGGGTATGAACTTCAAATTTTTGTTTTCCGCATCGCGCCATTCCCGGTCGGAAAAAGCTCTTATTTTATCGACGCCATCCGTGGCATGATTTTCAAGCTCGTTCCAATGAACATAGCTTTTGTGGAGCGTTCCAAACTCATTTGAATCAAGACGAAAGCCTTTCATGGGATTCTTCAGGGCACCCCTGTATTCCGTGGGGTGCAGCGTCACCCAATCATCCGTCGGGCCAAGCAGTGGCACCGGTTCATGCCGGCCCCAGTCTTTTAGCCGAGCGCCTCCGGCATTGCCGCTTGCTCTTGTTGACTTTGTGAAGTGGACCGTATCAAAAATACCCAGCGAGCCCTTCTGAGAGAGTGCTTCAATCTGCAGCACCGCACCCTCCCGGATTTCGATATGGCGGGGCCGGTGCCATTTCTGTTCGCTCAGCCAGTGCCACTGGTCGTTTTGTTCCTTGCCCAGCCAGGAAACGATCTGCTGCCCATCGATATAGAAGCCGTAGGTGTTTTGCCCGACGCTCTCGGACAGGTAACTTACGTCGATGTCGTAATAACCGGACGGTCCCGAAAAGGTAAATTGCGCACTGCCTCTCGCTGCTGTTAACTGGGCATAGTTACGCTCGCCGTCGCTGACGATTGTGTAATCCTTCAGCTCCATAAACGCCGCCGGCACTGTCACATGAGCGGAGGCTTCCCTGCGCTCGTATCCCGAGGAATGACTCTGACAGCCGGAAGCAAAGGCACCCAGCATAAATAGAGGAAGGTATTGAACCAAACGTATCGATTTCATTATTACGGGAAGTGCAACTGGAAAAAATTACTTACCGGGATTTTAGGTCAAGGGTAACGTTAAAGCGGATCTTAGGCATCGCCAGGGGGGGGGAGCCAACCGGCACCGCTCCGGCAAGCCTAAGGCTTGTCGGATTTCCCGGAGAGACTGCCCGCCCGGCATTCTACTCTCCGAGTAGTTTTTGCACCAGGCGATCCGTGTAAGCACCCTTGGCCTTTGCCACCAATGGTCGCCATTCCGGCTTGCGCTCCAGCAGATTGAAATCATCGATGACCAGCAGTGCACGCAGGGTGCGGTTGTTTCCCTGGACGGCCAAATCACGCTCCAAAACAGGAGCGGCCGCCTCCAATTCGTCCAGGCCAACCAGAGCACGAGCCGCCTCGAGCCGCGTAGCAGGCTCTTCATCTTGGAGCAGTTCGATCAAGCGGGGAATCGCCGGACGGGCTGCCTCCCCCTGATCCAATAAACCGCAAACGGCCCAATAGCGAACCAGGGGATGGTCTGCCTGCATAAAATCAATGAGCTGGCTGACATCCACCGTATTGGTGACCTCAATCAAGGTCTTCATCGGATAGCTCGCATCATTCTGATACGCTTCAAACCCGCGTCCACGCGTACCCTCTGGGAAGAAAACACTGTCCCGTATCGCCAGAAGATGACGCTTATTGGCTTCGCGGTGAGCACGCAATACCGCAGCGTAGCGGGGGTCAGCAGCCAGATTGCGAACATTATCGGGGTCGTCCACCGTAAAGTAGAGCTCTTCCCTCGGCTTGGGCTCAAACCAAAGGGCTTGCTCCGGGGTGCACTCACCCCGCTCCCAGGCAGCCTGCCAGGCCGGATAACTGGGCAGTTGAAAGGAGTAGCCGTTGTACTGGATCACCGGCAAATGCGGGCTGTAGTTGCGCAGATAAAGGAACTCCTTACTACGCACGCCTCGGACGCTATCGTAGCGCTCACCCCGACGCCCGCGAAACACATGCGCAAACTCCCGGGGCGCTTCCTTGAAGGGCCCCATAAAGGCCTGCCCCTGCATATAATCCGGGGCTTCCAGCCCGGCCAAGCTCAAGACGGTTGCCGGGAAATCAACGAAGCTCACGATCTGCTCACTGACCGCGCCCGGCTCCGCCGGGCGCAGATGCGCCCATTTTTCCGGAATGCGCACGACCAGGGGCACATGGGTGCCCGAATCGTAGACGAAGCTCTTGCTCCGGGGCAAGCTGCCTCCGTGATCAGAAAAATAAAACACAATCGTCTCATCCGCCAGGCCGTCTTCCTCCAGTTCCTTTAAAATAGCACCCACACGCCGGTCCATCCCGTGGATACTGTCGTAGTAACGGGCCAGATCCATCCGGACCTCCGGCAAGTCGGGCAAGTATTCCGGCAGTATCACTGCAGCCGGGTCTGTTCTCGGCTCTCTGTTTTTCCACTTTCCGGGGAATAGCGAGCTTTCATGCGTTCCCTATGTTGAAGACCGCAAAGAAGGGCTGCTCCTCCAACCGGTTGCGCCAGTGCGCGTTTTTGCTTGAGTCATCCCAAGCGGCTTGCATAGCCGCTTCCTTGTTGGCCGGATGTCCGTTGTAGTCGGTCTTGAAGTTATTTGTTGTGTAGTAGCCCGACTCTCGCAAAAACTTGGGAAAGAAGCCCACACCATCGGGATAGCGTGCATTGCTACGCATGTGCTGACCACCGATACTGCTGGCATACATGCCGCTAATCAAAGTTTGCCGGGCGGGGGAGCATACCCCCGCGTTGGAAAAAGCCAGCGAGTAGCGCACGCTCTCTCCGGCAAGCTGATCGATGACCGGCGTTTGCGCGACAGGATCCCCATAACAGCCGAGGAGGGGGCTGTTATCCTCACTGGTGATCCAAAGGATGTTGGGCCGGTCAACTGCGGACGATGCCATCATTGGCAACATCAGCAAAAGCGCCAAGCCGAGCGAAGCGCACCGGAAGTGCCCAAAATTGTATTGTGTTATTCGTTTCTCTGTCATTTTTTTTGACTCCTATTCGTTCGTTTTCCCCGTTCTTATTAACGTTCCTTAGCTGTGAAAGCGGCCTGAACCGAGGCCGGAAAGGCTCCGATCGGGCGAATACGAATGTCCTTGTAAAAAAGCTCCGCACCTTCTGACTGCAGCTGGATCTGTCCGCTCGTGAGGGGATTGCCCTCGTGGTCGATCGCATCGGTCAGGGCCAGCACGATCTCGCCGTTGACAACATGGACTGCGCGATCGCCATAAACGTAGAGGTCCACCCGATTCCAATCACCGTGCGCCCGCTCCTGATCCTCGGAGCGAATGCCCCGCCCTTTTCTGCGGACAGCCTCCGCCTGGGGGTCCCAAACCTTGTCTTCGTCGAGGCGGACCATTGAGGACGGCCCGGCCAACTGATGTAGGTCCCCCGTATCCCCCTCCTGAATCTGCAGTTCGAGGCAGCGTTTCCAGACCTGCCAAAACGCACCATGCTCCCCATAGCAATGATAGAGCAAGCCCGAATCGCGCTTCGCATTTAAGCGGGGCTCCCACTTTTGCTCACCCCACTTGTATTGTAGTGTCAGGTGGTAGTTTTCATAGGATTTCAGCGTTGTTAAACCGGCATAGACTTCTCCGCTCACCTTTAAAAGCGTTTCACCCGCATCCGATTGCTCGACGCTGAACAGCCCGAATGGATCTCCCAATCCCACTGGCGTGCCATCCGCAATTTTATCCGCCGCCACAACTCCTTCCGGCACATTCTTGACCGTGGTGTGCGGGACGCCCGTCCAGACCTCCCACTGGGATAAATCCGGGTCCAACAAAGCGACCCATGCATCCGCAACCCAGTCCACTTCCATGAACTCCGCCACGTTCGGAATCCAAATCGCCTCCACAAAATAAACATGGTCGGGGTGCACGTTATATGCTTCGTAGGCGGCCTGATCGGCGAAGTCCATGATCAGCCCGTAGTCAAAATTATTCTTCGGGCTCGTCTCCTCCACCCAGCGAAAATCTTCAACCCCTGGGATCGTCGCCAGTTTGAGCGCTTCCTGATAAAAATCCTGCGTGGGTATCGACGCCGACCCCGGTTTTAAGGTAAAGAATACGGTGTGAGTGATGGGCTCTGCCGTCAATAATACGGAGCCACTGAGTAGACCGGTGCAGCCAAGAAGCGAGTGGCATAACAGCCGGGCAAGTGAAGGTAGGTATCGCATATTAATAAGTTCAACTAAGTTTTCGAGGATGGTTTTATCG
>JAAAPI010000218.1 GCA_009908325.1 Verrucomicrobiota bacterium
TGGGTTTACCCCAGGATCGAATGGGCTTGAGGTGCAATACGGCTCGAATCGCGGGATCAACCCGCTTCCATGAGAAGGTTTTCTTTGTAAAGGTCAAAAATTCATTTTTGCTGTTCTGGATTGTTTTGGATGAACAACGGAATCGCGCTACGCTTAATTAAAAATACCCACATCATGACCTCAAAAATCACTACAAAACAGGGCGACCAAGGCGACACCGGACTTCTTTTCGGAAAAAGGGTGCGGAAAACGCACCTGCGCGTGTGTGCCAACGGCAGCTTGGATGAACTCAATGTGGCGATCGGCTACGCCAGGACCGCGCTGCCGGAGTCGCATCGTTACGGCCCCATGCTCCAGGCCATGCAGCAGTGCCTGATTGCTTTGATGGGGCAGGTGGCGGTCGAGGGGCATGAGATCGAGCGCTACCAGGAAGCCGGCTTCGCCAGCCTCAGGGCGAGCGATATGGAGCAGATGGATCTATGGGTGAACGAGCACGAAGCCATGAAGATGGTCTTCAAGGGCTGGGCCATGCCGGGGGATGATCGGCGGACGATACACTTCGAAGCGGCGCGTGTCGCGGCCCGCCGCGCCGAGCGCGACCTGATCCGAATCCTGGATGCCGACGAGCCGATTCCGGAGCACGCCCTGACCTGGTTGAACCGGTGCTCGGATCTGCTCTGGCTGATGGCGCGGGCGTTGGAGCGGAGCGGCGGAGCCGCTTAATGGCAGATATCCGCGCCGAATCTAAAAAATGTAGGAAATGCCTGAGAAAAACTGGAAAATCTATCTGAATGACGAACGTTATGTCCTGTTATTTTTGCAAACGAATGGTGCTCTTGTGATTGGGTTTGCCGTTGTTCTTGTGGCGATAATTGATGGTGAGTTAACCTGTGTCACCCGTTACGATACCGCCCACGGACAAGCGCATCGCGATGTCTTGGGAAGGAAATCCGGACTGATGGAAAAGGAGTGGTTACTGGATTTGACATTCAATGACGCTTTCGACTATGCTATAGATAAAATCAAAAGAAACCATGACAACTACCTACAAGAGTTCCTCCAAAACTAAGCGACCGGTTGTCGTGAGTATTCCGGTGGTGCGGGATGGCGATTCTCTCTCATTGAAAAATGCGGAGGCGATCATTCGTCGTGCAGGCGGTCAGCCCATGTCGCAAAAAGAGTTAAAGCGGTTCAGTGCCTTCAAGCAGGCGGGTAACTAGAGAAGGGCCTCAACGGGGAAACGGTGCGTGTTTGATGGCGGATGGCGGATGGGTGATGGAACCGCGTGAGGCGAAGCCTTTTACGCGGGGAGTGGTGAAGTTGTGAGCTTCCTCAAGACCCACTTGCTACGCGGATGGTTTGTAGGGACTGGCTTTACGCCAGGATCGAAAGGGGATGAGGTGCGACACGGCTCGAATCACGGGATAAACCCGCTCGCTACCATTCTCTAAAAATAAGCGTAAAATGAGCGCAACGAAGCGCGCCAGCGCGTAGATGGTAAATCGGAACGATTTGCCCCCGACTTGTCCGGCGGCACGTCTGCCGTAGCCTTGGCGTAGGTTGAAGCCTTGGCGAAGACGGAAGGGGTGAGTGCGCGGGTGCCCTTTGGGCAGCAAACGAACAATGAGCGGTGTCCAGCTTCCGTCTTCATTACCTAACCGGACAACTGATCAAAACCATGTTCCAACTCATTCTCAACGCCGATGACTTCGGCCTCACGCAAGGCGTCAATGACGCCGTCTTTGAACTCGCCCGACTGGGTGCCCTCAGTTCTACCACAGTGATGGTCAACATGCCGTATGCCGAGCCCGCCAGGGACTTGTTGAAAATCAACTATTTCGGGGTGGGGCTGCACTTCAACCTGACCGAAGGGCGACCGGTGAGCAAAGCCTCCAGTGTGACCACTCTGATCGACGAGGATGGTCGTTTTCATGACTTTAAGGGACTGATTGATCGATTGAGATCCGGGCGGGTCAAGGAAGCGCAGATCGATATGGAACTTCAGGCGCAGTGGGCGCGTCTGAGCGAAATACTGGGTCAGTCGGCGGGGCATGTCGATTCCCACCAGAACATCCACAAGCAACCGGCGGTTTGCCGTGTTTTGGCGCACTTTGGACGCACCCATGCCGACTCGCCACGTAGCCGGGTCGACTTGACCGGAGAGGCGATCAACACCGCCGCAGAGCAGGGCGGCAAAGCCAACCCTGCTACGACTTTACGCCCCCGGTTGGGCGTGCGGAATCCGCATCGCTTCGTCTGCGAGACGGATCGGCCACATGCGCGGCCGGTGGCCTCGTGGCGACACAGCCTGCGGCAGGGCAAGTTGAAGCGGATGTTGACAGATTTGTATCTTTGGCGGACGGGGCGCGTGTTGCAAAGGGGCTTTCGGGTGCCGGACGGCGAGCTGCATGCGGCCAATTCCCAGAAACTGGAACTTTTGCAGGCGATACGTAGCGGCGACTTCCCTTTTGCAAGTGGTGACGGCTTGTTCGAGGTGGCTTGCCACCCGGCGGTCAGCACGGAGGGGCTGGGAAAAGATAAATTGCAGGACAAGCGGGTACAGGAATATCAGTGCCTGCGGGATCCCCAATTTACTGAGAACCTGAGTGAGGCGCGGAGTTCCTGGGATGCGGTCGTCGGTGGTCGGTGGTTGGGTGGTTGAGTGGTTGGGTGGGGGAGTTGTGGAGTTGTGGAGTGGTTGGGTGATGGATTTGTGGAGTGGGGGAGTGGTTGGGTTGTGGAGTTGTGGAGTTGTGGATCCGCCTTCGCCCGGAGGGACTACGGCGTGACAGGGTGGTTGATTGGTTGGTCCGCCTTCGCCCGGAGGGGCTACGGCGTGACAGGGTGGGGCCAGAACAGCTTCTATCCCCTGAATTGACACGCTTTCATTTTTGCACACTATCTACCTCATGCGATTAAGCTCAGAGCAAGTTCGCCGCATCCGTGACCCTATTTTGGACTATGATCCTGAAGCGCATATTTTACTCTTCGGATCGCGAGCTGACGATGCAGCGCGGGGCGGTGACATTGACCTTTTATGTCTGTCCGATAAAATTGACCGGCAGAGCAGGCGTCGGCTGCGGCGGGAGATTTCGGATCGCTTGGATGGTCAGAAAGTCGACCTGCTGGTGGCTGCGGATACATCAAAACCATTTGTGCGTTTGGTGATGCAAGAAGCGGTGCCACTCGTTGTGGGCAGCAAAGAGCTTGGAGCAGGGGCCATAAGTCATGGAGAC
>JAAAPI010000091.1 GCA_009908325.1 Verrucomicrobiota bacterium
TTGGCGGTGATGGTGGGTGGGGTGACGTGTGGTGCGTCTGTCGATGCGGGCATTTCGCCAGCCCGCGACTCGGCGACGATGCTCTTGAAGATTGCCTCGATGGACCGGCGATTGGTTTCGATCTCGCTGACTTCGCAGTCGGGCAGTTCATTGATAAGACCGAGCACCACGGCGAGTCGGCGTCCACCCGTCGCTCCGGACTCCATGATGAGGCGTTGCCCGTCGATTCGTTCGATGGCCGAGCCCTCCAGAATTGTGGCCGATTCGGATTCGTTGAGTGGTCGGGAGAGCGTCAAAACATGGTGGGACTCGCCGTATTTCTCGCGCAGCCCGGCGTTGGAATCGATCTGCACCAGCCGCCCCTGATCGATGATCCCAATGCGGTCGGCCAGTTGCTCGGCTTCCTCCAGATAGTGGGTGGTCAGGACGATGGTTACTCCCCCATCACGGAGCGCGCGGACGTAGTCCCAAAGATCGTCGCGCAGCTCCACATCGACGCCGGCGGTGGGTTCGTCGAGGAAGAGGATGGCCGGCCGGTGGGCCAGCGCCTTGCAGATCATAAGGCGACGCTTCATCCCGCCGGAAAGACTACGCGAGTTTTCCTCCGCCTTCTCCAGCAGGGAGAAGTCACGCAGCAGTTCCTCGTGCACCGGGCTACGGAAAGGCACGCCAAAGTAGGCCGCGTGGTAGGCAAGCGTATCCCGGGTGGAGAAAAAACCGTCGTAGTTCAGCTCCTGGGGGACCAGCCCAATGAGTTGGCGGGAGATCTTAAAGTCCTTTTCGGCATCGTATCCGCCCACCGTGATGCTGCCGCCGGAGGCCCGGGCCAGCCCGGTGACGCAGCCGATAAGGGTCGTCTTGCCCGCCCCATTGGGCCCGAGCAGGGCGAAGATCTCACCTGGCGCAATGTCCAGATCGACGCCGTCGAGCGCGACGAAGTCGCCGTAGCGCTTGGTCAGGCCGCGGATGCGGAGGATCGGTTCGGTTGGTGTCGTCATATGGTTGAGTTCGGTCTAATCCGTGCCGACAGCGTCGTCATCGAGCGAAACCGGTCAAGCGCTCTACCAAAAGAAGCGTAATCAGTAATCTTCCCGTAGTGTGCGAGCTTGCTCGCGCCGGCAGCGCTGTCAGTCCTGCATTGTGGATGGTCGCCGTGGCCGCCCTAGTGAGTTCGGCTGCCATATCTGGATGGTCGCGGTATGCGAAACTTGCCAGACGGACCGAGATTAACATTCGGCCTTTAAGTTATGAATGACTCGCTAGTCCTCGACTGGAATCAACAATGTAACATTTTAAAGGAACGGCTATTTTCTGATTGTCCAATGAGTGGTCTCTGAATTTTTATACTAATTCGCCAGCTCAAATTGCGATCACTGATGAAGATGATACTTATGAGATTAGATAGTTTTTTGATCTCGAAGCGGTGTTGTCTCCTGTGCTGTGTTTTTCTCTGGAACCTTATTGGGGATAGTACTGCGGGCGGAGAGTTGGGCTCGTTTGAGTTGATTTACTTCGTAAAAAAAGATGTGCAGTTTAACGACTTGGAGAGATCGTGGGGCGGTGTCGCGAGGATAATAGGACGTTTTGATTTCGATCACGAAAACGAGATTTCGATCACGCTCGACGAAAGTTCGATATTGGCAACCTATGCCGAAGGAATGAAAGAAGGTCCCGAAACTCCGGTCCATGCGAAAGTTGCGGATGCGAGATCCTCGAGCGATTCAATTTTCGAAGGTATTCGGGTATCTGACATTATGAAATCGGGTGGTCGTGGTCTTGTTGTGACAACGCTTCCAATGCTGAATGCGATTAATTTGGATCGCAAACTGAAACAGCATCCAGAGTATGGCGAAACCGATAACGTTGAACCCATAATTTTCCAGTCCACTTTGAAAGGGAGCGAGCTATTGTTAGCTCGTCACAAGCGCGAGCTTCGCGTAGTCAATGTACTCGGGAGGGGGCAAAAGATCCCAGATATCGCGTTTATCTGGCTACTCGCAAAAACGCCGGATCTTTCTGCGGAGGCATTGGATGAAGCGTTTACAGATGCGACCCCGTCGTTTGAAATTTCCTTCGGTAGACTCTCTTTGTCGAGGTAGAGGTCTATGTGAGGACTTAAAAATGATGATCAGTCGCGCTTTAAGTTTATGTGTGGATCTAATCCTTCTTTCTGGTTTTCTCTGGTTATTAGAACTTTTCCTGGAGGAAGCCGTTTTTTTGATACTTCCGTTTGTTTGGTTGTATTTTGCAGTGAGCTACTGTGTTTTTAGGCAAACTGGGGGTTACTGGCTGTTAGGTTACAGAATCAAAGGGGAGCCGAATAAAGGTAGCGTCACTCTTAGACTTATTCTACGCGCTGGACTCAAGACGCTTTGCTTAGGACTGATTGTCCCGCTTCTTCCAATCTTTGGAAACGGGGACGACAAGAGATCCTTGGTTGATCTTATCTGCGGTACTTCTGTGGTTTCTACTTGAGCGGTGCCGAGATCTCCACGAGGTGCCGGTGTCCCCACCCGCTTTCTGCGGATCGGCCCAATACGCCGTTAATGCCCGAGCGAGCTCGGACGCCACGTATGTATCGACCCGACAGTTAATGAAGGGGGTTCCAGGCGCGCTCGAAGCCTAAGTTCCGGAAGTCCTTTACGTTGGCGGTGGCGAAGTCGGTCACGCCAAAAGCTATCAGAGTAAGAGCAGTTCGGACATCGTAGAGCCGCCGACGTGCGAACTGGTGACGTCTCGCATGCGTCCAGAGCTGGTCATGGAGTTGCCGGCTGGCTGGCGGAAAGCCCGGGATGCGCCACTTCGGATGCTTCCGGTAGGCTTCGATGACATCGACTGCCTTTGCAGCGGACAGGGGCTTTTTTAAAACGGCCGGGTTGCGGAGTAACAAATACAACTCGGTCAGGGTAAATTCGCTGATGACTACGTCGCTGCGACCACTGTATCCGGCCAGAAAGTCCTGCGCTGCCCGGTGCTCCGGAGCGGCTTCGGCATAGGCGTAGAGAAGGATGTTGGCATCGAATCCAATCATTTGATCCGCTGCAGCTCCGGTTCACGGTCATCCTCGACGCAATTCTTCAATTCCGCCGGATTGAGGTCGTTCCAGCCCACATCCGCAGAACTCGGTGGCGTCCAGGTTTGAGCGACTGGACCCGGGTGGGGCGGATACACTTCCAAGAGTAACTCGGCACCCCGGCGAAAAGTTTCGGCCATCGACCACTCCCGCTCGCTGGCG
>JAAAPI010000242.1 GCA_009908325.1 Verrucomicrobiota bacterium
TTGACTCCCGAAGGCCAGCCAACTGACTACCCCGTTTTGATTGATACTGATTATGAAAACAATGTCGCCCCTTGAGGAACTCCGCCACTCCTGCTCGCACGTCTTGGCTACCGCAATTCTCCGGCTTTATCCGGATACTCAACTCGACATCGGCCCGCCCACCGAGCATGGCTTTTACTACGACGTCGATCTCGACAAAAAACTCGACGCCAACGACCTCGAAGCCATCGAGGCCGAAATGAAAAAGGTCATCAAGGAGAACCAAAAATTCGAGCGCATCGAGTGCTCCCGCGAAGAGGCCGTGAAAAAAATCAAAGCGATCGGCCAGGAACGCTACAAGCTCGGACGCCTCGACGACATTCCCGAAGGCGAGCCGATCAGCTTCTACCAAAACGGCGAGTTCATCGACCTCTGCGGCGGCACCCATGTCGGATACACCAAAAAGATCAAAGCCTTTAAGCTGCTCTCCATTGCCGGGGCCTACCACCGTGGCGACGAGACAAACAAGCAGCTCCAGCGCATCTACGGCACCGCCTTTGCCAGTAAAGAAGCGCTCGCCGAATACCTCGAACGCCTCGAACAGGCCCGCGCCCGCGACCATCGCAAGCTCGGCAGAGAGCTCAAGCTTTTTCACATCGACGAAGCCGTCGGCGCCGGCATGGTCCTCTGGACCCCCAACGGTGCCATCATCCGCCAGGAGCTACAAAATTTTATCGCAGAGGAGCTCCGCATGGCCGACTACGAGCAAGTCTTCACCCCCCACATCGGTAAGCTCGGTCTCTACCGCACCTCCGGGCACTTCCCCTACTACAAAGATTCGCAGTTCCCCCCCATCGTCGAGCCTGGCACCGTCGAGCAGCTCGCCGAGTCCGGCTGCTCCTGCGGCGATCTCTCCAACCAGCTCGATAGCGGCGATATCGACGGCTACCTGCTCAAGCCGATGAACTGCCCCATGCACATCAAAATCTTCGACAACCAGCCCCACTCCTATCGCGACCTCCCCGTCCGTCTCGCGGAGTTCGGCACTGTTTACCGCTGGGAGCAGTCCGGCGAACTCAACGGCATGACCCGCGTGCGCGGTTTCACCCAGGACGACGCCCATATCTTCTGCACGGAAGAGCAGGTCGGTCAGGAAATCCAGGGCTGCCTCGACCTCGTCAAACTTGTCTTCAATACCCTCGGCATGCAGGACTACCGGGTCCGCATCGGCCTCCGCGACCCCGATTCCACCAAGTATGTGGGCGACGCCGCCAAGTGGGATAAGGCCGAAGCCGCCCTGCGTGAGGCCGCCCGCACGCTCGAAGTCGACTTTATCGAAGAGCCCGGCGAAGCCGCCTTCTACGGGCCCAAGATCGACTTTGTCGTCAAGGATGTGATCGGCCGCGAGTGGCAACTCGGCACTGTCCAGGTCGATTACAACCTGCCCGAGCGCTTCGAACTCAGCTATATCGGTGCTGACAACGAAAAACACCGCCCCGTCATGATCCACCGCGCCCCCTTCGGCTCCATGGAGCGCTTCTGCGGCGTGCTCATCGAGCACTTCGGCGGTAACTTCCCCACCTGGCTCGCTCCGGAGCAAGTTCGCATCCTACCCATGAACGACGATCTTGTGCCCCAGGCCCGCGAGATCGAAAAGCACCTCAAGGCCGCCCGGATCCGCGTCACCGTGGACGCCGTCGCCGACAAGCTCGGGGCCAAGATCCGCAAGACCCACCTCGACAAAGTGCCGCACATGCTCGTCCTCGGCAAACGCGAAGCCGAAGAAGGCAAAGTCCAAGTCAAATCCCGCGCCAACCCCACCCTCGAAGGGCTCAAAACCCCTTCCGAATTCATGGGCGAACTCCTGCAAATCATCGCCGACAAAACCCTCCCGGAAAGCCGGAAGTAAAGCCACGGAAAGCCGCCCCCCCGGCTCAAAGAAACACAGCTATGCCCACAGAAATCGAACGTGAAGAAACCGAGCACCTCGAGGCGGTGACCGCAAAAATACATGCCGTCGCCAGCGCACTTCGGGAAAAGGTCGAAGAACGCTTCGACGACATTCAGGAATTCAAGAAATACTACGACGAAAGCCAGGCCGAGATGGACCACGTCGAAAAGATCTCCGCCCGCCAGACCGTCTCTGAAATGGGCGATCTCGGGGTCCACGCCGCCGAAGGCCTGGCCCGGCTCGTGCGCTTGCAGAAGTCACCCTACTTCGGCCGGATCGACTTCGCCCGCAAGTCCCATAGCATGGCCGAGCCGGTCTACATCGGCGTGCATTCCTTTTACGACGATGCGGCCGCCCGTCACCTCATCCACGATTGGCGCGCACCGATCTCCAGCATGTTCTACGACTTTGAGACGGGCGATGCCCGCTACGAAGCACCCGAAGGTCAGGTCGAAGGCCGAATTGAGCGCAAGCGCCAATACCGGGTGGAGGATGGCAAGCTGGTTTTCGTCATCGAGAGCGACCTGAACATCCATGACAACGTGCTCCAGGAGGAACTGAGCCGCGCCTCGGGCGAGAAGATGAAAAACATCGTCGCCACCATCCAGCGCGATCAAAACGCCATCATCCGCAACGAGGATGCCGAAGTCCTCATCATCCAGGGGGCCGCCGGCTCGGGCAAGACCTCCATCGCCCTGCACCGCATCGCCTTCCTGCTCTACCGTTTCAAAGAGACCATTTCCTCGAACGACATCCTCATCATCTCGCCCAATAAGGTATTCGCCCACTACATCTCCAACGTCCTGCCGGAACTGGGCGAAGAAAACATCCGCGAGACCACCATGGAGGCGCTGGCCGGCACCCTGCTCGGCCCGAAATACAAATTTCAGAGCTTTTTCGAGCAGGTCGCCCTTCTCCTCGAGTCCGGCAACCAGGCCTTTCGCGACCGTATCCAGTTCAAGGCGACAAGTGAATTCCTCGAGCAGCTCGACGACTACATCCTGCACATCAACAATCACAATTTCCAGGCAGCCGATGTCGATCTCGGGCGCCACACCGTGCCCGCTTCCGTCATTCAGGAGGGCTACGTTCGTGCGGGCAACGCCCCGGAACTGGGCGAGGAAAACATCCGCGAGACCACCATGGAGGCGCTGGCCGGCACCCTGCTCGGCCCGAAATACAAATTTCAGAGCTTTTTTGAGCAAGTCGCCCTTTTCCTCGAGTCCGGTAACCAGGCCTTTCGCGACCGTATCCAGTTCAAGGCGACAAGTGAATTCCTCGAGCAACTCGACGACTACATCCTGCACATCAACAATCACAATTTCCAGGCAGCCGATGTCGATCTCGGGCGCCACACCGTGCCCGCTTCCGTCATTCAGGAGGGCTACGTTCGTGCGGGCAACGCCCCCATACCCGAGCGCATCAACGAGATCGTCGAAGCCATTCAGCTCATCGAGCCCGACAGCGCGGTGTTTAACGAAGGCATCACCATCACCGGTGCCCACCGCGCCAAGGGCCTCGAATTTGATGAAGTCATCCTCCCTTTTTGCAGCGCGAAAAACTACCACAGCCTGATCGACCGGCACATGCTCTACGTCGGCTGCACGCGCGCCATGCACAAGCTCTCGCTCACCCACACCGGCGAACGCTCGCATTTCCTGGAGGAATAATTGCCCATGAGCAAACGGCACTTGGTTAAAGGTCTCAATCGTAGCCAGCACCCGGACCACGCCGCCTTTTACCGAGCTGAAGGCTTGGCAGCTCTCCACCGCCACCTGGCACCCGACGGCCACTTCGCCCTTTGGGCCGACGGCCAACCCGACCCCGAATTCCTCGCCCGCCTCAAAGACGCCTTCGCCCACGCCGAAGCACAAACCATCACCTTCGACAATCCCCTGACCGAAAGCGACTCCCACGGCACGGTTTACTTAGCCGCGAAAACAGCCTAAGTTCATAATTAGCCTGAGTGGCGAGCTCGCTCGCGCCCTGGCCGGTGTGGGCGCCCATTTAGACTGCTTTGCCGGGGTCCACCTCAGGGCGTCCGCAAGCGGACACGCCACAGGATGCGACGTGGCGTGCGAGCTTGCTCGCGCCCTAGTCGGTGTGGGCGGCCATTTAGACTCCTTTGCCGAATCAACCTCAAGGCGTCCGGCGAGCGGACACGCCACGCAATACCAACGTGGCGTGCGAGCTTGCTCGCGCCCGGGCCGATGTGGGCGGCGAAGCACTGATAACCAAGTTCTCCCTGAAACTTTTCTCGCTTGCGCACGATAGGCACTGTAGACATGGCAATCGCATCGACAGATTCTTTTCTTGCCGGATGGACCCAAGCGGCTGCACCGCCTGAGCCTGCCTGCGTTGAGCTTCGTCGAATCGTCCGGATGTATCCCCACCACCGCCCACGGAACATGCCAGACCCCGCCACGTCCTCCGCCGTCCCATCCTCAACCGAAGACGACATCGACAACGCATGCCTCCGCGCCCTGGCCGCTGGCGACCGCACCGCCTTTGCCGATATCGTGGACCGCTGGCAAACGCGCCTGCTCAACTTCTTTTACCGTGCCACCGGCAACCGCGCCGATGCCGAGGACCTCGCGCAGGAGACCTTCATCGAGCTCCACCGCGCCGCTGCCCGCTACCAGGCACAAGGCAGCTTTCAGGCCTTTATCTTCACCCTTGCCCGCCGCCGTTTGATCGACAGCTACCGCAAACGCTCCCGCCGCCCGCTCGACTTTGTCGACCCAGCCACCCATCTCATACAGAGCCAAGCTGAAGCATCCGACAACCGGGCCGAAATCGAAGAAGCCTTCCACCGGGCCCTCACCGCCCTCCCCGAAAACCAGCGCCACGCCATCCTCATGCGACAACAACAGGAACTCAGCTACGAAGAAATCGCCCAAGCCCTCGGAGCCAGCGTCAGCGCCGTCAAAACCTGGATCCACCGCGCCCGCACCCACCTCCGGAAAGAACTCAAAGATTTTGCCTGATCCCCGTATGCGGCTTGCTTTAGCTAGCCGCCCCGTCCGCACCTAAAGGAACAGGCATACGCCACCCGCCCCGCTTCCTCCACTCACTCCAATCCTCCACTCGCTCCAATCCTCCGCCCACTCCAATCCTCCACCACTCCCCTTCCCGCATCCCATATCCCATACCCCATATCCCGTCGCGTAAAAGGCTTCGCCTAACGCGGTTCCATCCCATATCCCGCATCCCATATCCCCATCCCGCATCCCGCCTATCGCATGAAAGACCCACTCGACCAAAAAATTGACGAGCTTCTCGCCAGCCGCCCGCTCCGGGCCGACGTCGATTTCCGAGCTCGCGTCCTTCAGGCCGTCGCCGAGGAGGAAGCGCCGCGTCCCCGGCGCACCGGGCCCGGCACACTGCTGAAGTTTGCCCTGCCCCTCGCGGCGGCCATTGCCGTCGTGACCATCCTGCTCAACCAATCCTCGGAGCCGACGACCCACAGCGGGGCCGCTTCCCTGAGCACAGTCGAGGCGGAGGAAATCCTTCGCCTCGAAAGTGGCTTGCAAGGCCTCGCCCGCCTCGAAAGCAGCGAAGTCGCGGCGGATGGGCTCCTCGATACCTTTGAAATCCTTTACCTTGAGATTTAAATCATGAAAACGCACTGCATCCTCATCTGTATCGCCCTACTGGCCGTCACCTCAATCCAGGCCACCGAGAGCCCCTCAAGCGGCGGCTCCGGGAACAATCGGGAGACTCGACTCCTCCTGCGGCTACTGCGAATGGAGTCTGGGGAGTTGGCCCAGCTGCGGCAGACCATCGAACGGATCGAGCAAATGACCCCCGAGGAAAAAGAACGCATGCAGGCTCGAATTAAACGACTCGAGACAATGCAGCCCGGCCAAGCCCGCCCCCTGCGCGATTTCTACCGATCACTTTCTAAAAGCGAACGAGAAAGCATGCGCCGAAAATGGATAGAAATGCCCCGCGAAGAGCGTCGTCAATGGAGAGAAAAACTCCGCCAAATGCCTCCGGAGCAGCGCGTCCAAATACTCAAGGAAAATGGTTTCCTGCCGAACCACCCCCGCCGAGGTGATGCCGAAAAAGGAAAAGGGGCAAAGCCCAAGAACCGGTAATTGGCTACAATCGCACTGGCAATCAGTCGGCATCCAAGACTACAAGCAGGCGATAGAATCGATTGTTCGCTCCGGCGGCGTTATCTTCGATTTCCTGAAACGCTCCATCCGCATTTGCCTGGAGGTTGATCGCAGAGTTGTAGATCTCGCTCCAGCCTGAAAGGTCCGAAGACGCTTCGATGATGTAGGTGATGTCGCTCAGCTCGGGATCGCGGTAAAAGCGCACCACCGGAGTGCCGTCTTCAATCCGCACCTCCAGGGGTGCCTCGAAGGGGCTATCCGCATCGCGGCCGAGCGCATACTCCAGCAGATTGCTCAGGCCATTTCCGGTATCGTCCGCGTCCGGACCACCGCTGAAGCCGCGCTGATCGGCGTAGTCCTCGTAGGTCGTCGCCTTGCCCGAAGTATCGAGAACCACAAGCAGGCGATAGAATCGCCCGTCCGCTCCGGCGGCGTTATCTTCGATTTCCTGGAACGCTCCGTCCGCATTTGCTTGGAGGTCGATCGCAGAGTTGTAGATCTCGCTCCAGTCGGAAAGGTCCGAGGACGCTTCGATGATGTAAGTGATGTCGCTCAACTCGGGGTCGCGGTAAAAGCGCACCACCGGAGTGCCGTCTTCAATCCGCACCTCCAGGGGTGCCTCGAAGGGGCTATCCGCATCGCGGCCGAGCGCATATTCCAGCAGATTGCTCAGACTATTTCCGGTATCATCTGCCTGAGGGCCGCCGGTGAACCCCCTCTGGGCTGCGTAATCTTCGTAGGTCGTTGCTTTGGACGGGCCGTTGAACTTTACCCGCAGGCGGTAGAAACGACCCCCTGCCCCAGCGGCATTGTCTTCGATTTCCTGATGGGCTCCGTCTGCGTTGGGCTGGAGATCCGTCGAGGAATTATAGATTTCGGCCCAGACGGAAAGATCCGATGAGGCTTCGATAATATAGGTGATATCGGTCAGCTCGGCATCGCGGTAAAAGCGTATCACCGGAATGCCGCCCTCGATCTGGACGTCGATAGGTGCCTCGAAGGGACGTTCCGCGTTGAGGTTGATGGCGTATTCAATCAGATTGCTCAAACCGTTGCCGGTATCATCCGCCTGAGGACCACCGGTGAACCCCCTCTGGTCCGCGTAATCTTCGTAGGTCGTTGCTTTCGATGTATCGATCTCCAGCGCCGCAAAATTGCGGATACGGTTGGTAAAACTACCCGAAGCAACCGTGCTGAAACTTGTGCTCACGAGCGTGTAGGTCTGGCCCGCGACAAGGTTCACTTCGAGACGCGAGAAAGACTCGCCCGCCGCGCTGTCATCATTGGCCGTGATAAACCCGGAAAACGGAGCTGTCGTCTGGTCCCCGTCGTAGAGGGCGATAAACCCGTCAAAGCCCACCTGTTGGGAAGTGATGACATAGGGGCCGGAAAAAGATGGCGTGAATTGATACGTCGCGTAGCGGGTCGTGCGTCCACTGGGAGCCCCCGATTCGTCGGGGCGCTCAAAGGTTGTCGATCCTGGCCCGATGCTTCCATTATCGGTAAAATCTTCCTTTAGCGTGAGCAGCTCGACGACCCCGTTTTGAAAAGCGATCTCCGAGCCGCCCGCTTTGTTTTCAAACGTGAAGCGGTAGTCACCAGCAGCCCCCGTCGAGGTGAGCGGGAACTCGCCTTGCAGACCAATCACCGGCGAGGTGTTTGCTTCCGCATTGGCGAAAACCGGCAAAAACCCGGAGACCTCGCCCGGCCCCACAACAGTCAGCTCCAGGTCGCGGGATTCCGGATTACCCAAGCTCGCGGACCAATCGCCCGAAACCCGAAAAAAATCCGCACCAGCGGGCAGGCTTAGAGTCGATTTGACAGTAGCATCGTTAGGAACCGACAGATCCGGCAGGTTGACGGTGACCGCCGACAGCGGGACTGCCGCCATCACCGCAGCGAAAAGGACCCCGCGTGCTTTGCTAAGCTTAACGGCTGAGCACCCGAGACCGAGAAAGCGATGGGCAGCCAACGGCGTTTTCATTCTCAAAGAGGAAAGATCGGGCAATTGCTTCATGGTTTGGACAGATTTCGTAAGGCTTGTAACTCGACTTATTTTTTCCGCCAAAGACCCGCTACGGAGGCCACCGCTTTGAGCGTGGTGGTTTGCAGGCGTTCCGAGAGGGTGACGGGGCCAGCAGCAAGGGTCCCGTCTTCCTGGGTATCCGTGCTTCCAACAGTGGCCACCATTTCGGAGGCCTCGGTCACGAGGTCGGGACCGGGAGCAACCTCTGTCTGGCCAGAGTCAACGAAGCGGACATCCGGCTCGGTCGAGGACTCAAGTGAACGGAGCTTGTAGTCCGCATCGCGGGCGATGACGTCGATACCCGCCGGGGCGTAATCGTATTCCGCTTCTACGGTTGCGCTGGGCTCCCAGGTGGATTGCTCGTAGCCGAGAATTTCCGGCATGAGGAAATCTTCCTCTGAACCGGCTTCGGCGTGGCCCGCTCCAGGCGCATACTCCGTATCCGAAGATTCTCCGCCCGCAGCAGTCGCCATAAAAAGTTCCTCGCTCTCGACCGGTTCCGCCTCGGCCCCCTGAGACGAGACCCCGGCATCGCTCGGCTCGTTTAGCCCGGTCTCACCGCCAAGGCCGCTGCCGCCGAAAGTGAAGTCGGTTCCGACGGAGCGGAGAAGGCCATAGGTATCGACCCGACTGGCATCGAAGCGGGTGTCCTCTATCAACAGCCCAAGTCCGTCATCGACACCATTGGCGATGATGAACTGACCGTTGGAAACAGCCCCAATCGCACCCGTTCCCTTGATCGACACATCCCGGGCCGCCGCGACCGACTGCTCGTCGAGCTCAAAACGACCGTCGTCGGTATCCAGGCCGTGGAGATAGGGAATCAGGGGAATGTCCTCGAAGGTCCACTCATAGAATTCCTCAGGTAACTCGGAGTCAACCGGCAATGCTGGGGCATCGGACAGTGAATTCGCCGTTCTGCGGACGGGCACATTGCCCGTGAGTTCTTCGAGGATGGGTTTTAACTCGCCGACGACATTGCCAGCCTCTACAGGATTCACCACGCCATCTCCATCGACGTAGAGTATGGGGCCATCTCCAGCCCGCGGGTCTGTTTCGGCAATGGATCGATAGACGGTCCGCTCGACGAATTCGACGCGGTTGCTCCGAGGATCGGCATCCGCCTCAACCTCATCGCTAAAGGCCACGACATCTCCGCCATCGGTCGCGAAGACTTCGGCCACCACGGCATCGTAAGCAAAATGCGGGGTGCCGTTGATCAATTGAATCGACCACTGGTGCCAATTTTGCTCGGCCTCCCAATCGTGATTGCGGAAATCATCCCAATCCACATCCTCAAAACTGTCGCCGTCGCTTTGTTGCCCGGTCTTTTCCAGATAGAAGATTTGGCTGCGATCCAGTTCGCCACTGACCGGATCGACCGGGTCGATGGCCTCACCGTCGATTTCCTTCCAGTGGAAGGCATACATGCCCGTTAACTCATCGAAGAAGACGCGCTCGATGTCCTCGTCGGCAGAAAGGTCGACATTGAAGGTCTCGAGCTTGGGCGTTCCCAGCGAAACATTCTCAATCGTGTCGCGAGCCAGGTCCGCATCGGCCAACCGCGTCGTTTGGAGCGATTGCTTACTGGTCACGAGGTTGTCGAAATTTTGCACATCAAGAAGCGCCTCTTGATTGCTCAAGTCGAAGAAGTTTGCATGGGCCAGTTGGTTGATCTGCGACTTGAGTGTGAACGCGTTGAGCACCTGAAACTGGTTTTGCAGCACAGGATCGAAGGAGCTTTGCAGTGCTGCGTCGTAACCACTGATGGTGTTCAGCGTCTGGGTTTGCGTGTTGTTGAGGGCATCCTGAAGCCCCGTCAAATCGGATATTTCCGACTGCAAATTATCCCGCTGCGAAACGAGAGCAGAAAGATCGGTATCCACAGCGCTCAATTGAGTTTGCAGCTGCCCGACTTGCGCTTCCAGTGAGTCGAGCACCTCTGCGTCCAGAGAACCGAATTCCGGATACCCCTCATCTTGCACGGCTGATCGGAAAGAAGCGAACTCGGATTCAAGCAATTCGCGCCCAGTATAGCCGTTCAGATCGCCTTTGAGATCGGCCGCCTCACTCAGGGGTTCGAGGATCTGCACATCATCAATCGTGTCGGTAATTGCATCAATGTCCACCGCACCGCTGATGATGAAGTTGTAGGGATCCTGATCCTGCACGATTGCATTGATGGCTTGATTTTCCTGACTGCGAAGGAATAGGTATTGCTCGTTATTTTGATATCTTTCGAGGAGCTCTGGATCCAACTGCATCTCCTGGAGCGTTTCCGGAAGCCAGAATTTCGGGAGGTAGAAGTATTCAGGCAGCGGTATCGGCTCTTTCTCATCTCCCTTTAATCCGTCGGCGAGCATTTCTTCCCCGCCTTTGCCATCGACGATTTGATCGCGTAGTTCAAGCGGGATCCAAAGCGGATCGACGTCGTCGAGCTTGATCTCTTTGATCAAGTCGATGATTTGTGCGCGGACGGAAAGCAGATTGTCGAACCCGCTATCGATTTTGCTACGGAATTCCAGCGTCTCCGGACCGCGCAACCGATCTGTGTAGTCGGCCCAGGACTCTTTACCATCCCATCCCAGGCTGTCCTGTTGCTCGGCCAGCTCTCCGGAACGCTGCAAGCGCTCGCCGTCCAGTTGATTGATCAGCGCCGGAATGTCGCCCAAGTCGTAACCTTGGGTGCTCAAATCTGTCTTGATCGTTTCCAGTTGGTTGTTCAGTGCGGCCGCGCTGTTCAAATTGAACTGCTCGCTGAATTCCGCGAGTTGATCAATCAGGCTAACCGCAAACAGATCGTCGCGTTTGTCGACTGCGTCGGAAAGATCGCCCGCAATGGAAGCGCGAAGATCATTCAAGGAGCCGATTTGCGTATCGAGGCTTTCGATCTCGGCCAGCAGCGGTGCCTGATCGGATTCCTCGACTTCAATCGCGTTGACGCCTGTGGCCAGTTGGTTCCAGTTCGCCACCGCATCTGGGTCAAACGAAATAGCGTCCGAGGCAATTTCGAGACTGTTGATTTGATCATTGAACAGCGATGTTTGCGTGAGCGATTGGGCGAGGTCGAAATTGAGGCGACGTGCCAGAGCCTGGTCGGCCAGCGACTCTTGCTGGACGGCTTCCGGATCGACCGTTTGGAGGCGCCCGATCTCCATATCGAGACGTGCCGCACCACTCAGGCTGTCGGCCAGCGTAACACGCGCTGTGGCTGTGGGATCGCTCGTGTCGTCAAAACTCCACTTGAACCCGCCCCACTGCTCGGCCGGTTGCAGCAGCGTCACCCCGTGGTCGCTAGTTAAGTCGAGGCCACTGAGCTGGTTGGGGTCGCCGTTGAGCGCAATGGTGTTCGGCGATTTGAGGACAAGTTCGTCCGTTGCAAGATTGACCGCGCGGCCGAGATTGGAAAGACCTTCCGATGCATCGACATCGAGTTTGGAACTGGCCACATCAAGCCCGAGATTCACATATTCCCCCTGGATATTGACATCGCCCCCGGCGGAGAGATTGCCATCGCCGGAAAGTCCGAGCCCGATGGGATTGATTAAAGAGAGATCGAAACTTCTCGGCGTGATCTGGACCAGCCCATTGAGGGCCTGCAAGTTGAGGTTGCTACTGGCCCCGCCCGCCTGTGCGGAACGAATCGCGATATTGTCCGCCGCTTCCACGGAGATGTGGCCGGAAGCGGTGCTGGCACTGTCCAGATCAAGGAAGGTATTCTGGCGCCCGAAGCCGCCGCCGATGTCGGTCAGATCAATTGAGCCCACATTCAGGACCTCCAAGTTGAGAATCCGCTCCAGAGAACTGCGCAGATTTTCCACACCATCGTTGGCCTCCATACGCTCGGCGATTGCGGCAACAATGTGTGGATCGATGCCTTCGGCTCCGACGAGGCGGCCGTCGGCGTAGAGATTGACGTTGCCCCGCGGCGCATCCTCAAAAGCGAACTGCAGGAGGTCGTCGAGCGAGCGTTGCGCAGCGTCGGCATCATCGCCGTTGTTGGCGAGCAGATTGGCCCGCAGGGCCGAAACCAACTGCTCGGCGAGGAGCGCCGAGAGCACGCCGTGCGGCGGTGTTTCGCCTTGGTAACGAGCCACCAGATCGGCTACCTGCTGTTCGTCCAGCGCGACCTCGACCCCACTTTCATCCGGTAGCGTTTCCAGCACAGAGGCGTCGAGACCGGTGGGATCGACCCCCCGGAAAATATCTTGAATCAACTCGGTGCGAGCGGCTTGGAAAGCTGCCTCGTCGGCGTAGAAGGCACCGGCGCGAATCTCGCCGAGGTTGACATCCGACCCGCTGCCAATGCTGGTCTGGAGGCGGATGCGGTTTGGCAAGTTGGATGGTAGGAAGTTGGTCTCACTGATGCTGCCAGTTTCGTCATCTCCGATGGGATCGGTGATGAGATCATCGTCTGAGTCGCCCGAGCTGACACCCGTTTGCAAGACGACCGAATCGGCAAAGAGTTCTGCCAGCGTGACGAGCTCGATGGAGCCATCGAGAACGTCCGCAACAAGATGCAGTTGGTTGGTGTTGTGGTCGATCACGCGCACATCGCCCACTGCGAGCGTGCGCAGGTTCAGGGCGTTCACATTCGTCTTTAGATCGACATCACCCGCAGCGAGAATCTCCAAATTGTTGGCATCAATTTTCGCGCTTTGACTAAATCCCGAGGTGGGCACTTGATTCGGCAGATCCTCACTGGTCAACCAAGAGGGTCGGTTAATCTCACCGGAAGCGAGGAGTTGTACATCGTCGCCGTCCGCCGAGATTCGCTGAACTTCAAGATCGTGGTCGGCATCCGCGACGAAAGCGTCGCTGTCGAGCGGATTGAGATCGAAATCGGGCAGCCCCGTGGTGAACCGGTGCGTCCGCGCTTCGCTACCGTCAACATTGAGATAAACAAGGCCAAGCCCGAGCGAACCACCGGCCACGTTGACATTGGCGAGCCCGTCTGCAATCTCCATGTATTGAACACGCATGTCGCCGAAGTTGAGCAACTCATAGTCGCCCGGCCCAGTGATCACAGCGGAGCCAAGGCTATCAATCCGGGTGGTCAGTTCGGTCTGCCCAAAGGACTCGGTTTCGAGGCGACCGCCCTGGACGAGTCCACCGTCTTGCAGGATGTGCCCGCCATCGGCGAAGAGGAATACCGCTGAGTTACCCCGCATCTCGACCGTGATGGTTTCGCCCGGGTCGAGTTCTTCGGTAAAGCCGAGGGGCGATGCGGTTTCGCTGTAGCGGAAGCGGAAACGCTCCGAGCCAACGATCATGGCACCCCCATCACCAGACTGGCCACCAGCTCCAAAGGATATGTGATCGACCCCTTGGGCGAGAAGCTTGGCATCAAGCAGTTGCCAGAGTTCGTCAATGAAAGTGAATCCATCCGTCTCCTCCGGGTTGACGGTGATGACGACCGGAGCGGAGGCAAAACCATCCGGCCCGTCTTCGTCGGCGAGGAAGAACTCGAAAGTGACCGGTTCGGCGATTTGCCCATCGTAAACCTCGGGCCAACCATCCGGAATATAGACCGCTCCGTAGCCCGACTTGAGCGAGGCATCGGTCAATTCGATATCCTGCTGGGCGTGAAGATCAATGCCGCTATCTCCGTAAGCTCCATAGGTATCAATAGAGCGGGTCACCAGGGTGAGCCCATCGTCGGTCGCAACATCCTCTCCGAGCGAGGGCGAACCGACCAGACCGCCATAGATATGGTCGGCGTCCACCTCGATACCGAGTTCGGCGTCGACGATACCTTGCAGATGGGCGTCACCCGTGGCCGTCATTTTGACACCGGCACCGCTGGCCACAATGCCTTCGGTCGAGAGATCGCCGCCAGCGGTAAGTTCAATGCCGTGGAAGGTATCCCACTCCCAGCGTTCCCAGTCGTCGAAGCCGCCAAAGCCGTCCGTTTCCAAACCATCGACCTGAATGATGACGGAATAGGTCACCTCGGTCTCTACGGTTTCCGGGTCGTCATCCCGGTCGAGTTCATCGGTCCAGTTATGCAGGCGCACATCGCGATCTGCCTGGACTTGCAGGCCACGCCCGGATTCGATCACGGTGAAGCGGTCGACAAAACCAGTGCCCTCATCGGCGAGGCCGACATCGTCCGGCAGATTGATGCCCCCGCGCTCCTCGGGGCGTCCCAAGTCGATGTCGCGACCGGCATTGAGAGAGACAAGCGAGCCCTCACCGAAGGCTTTGATATTCCCCTCGACCAGCGCATCGCGCCCGGCGTTCAGGGTAATGTCATTGGAGGCGGTCAGCGTCTGTAGGTCGAAAACGGAAAGATCGAGGTTGGACGTATCGTAAACCACATCGGTTGAGTTGACCGGTCGGAACTCGTAGACCGGCTCAATCTCGACCACGTTTTGCCACTCTTTGACGATGATCTGCGCCAGCGTTTCAATGGTTTCGTAGCGGGGGCGGTAGCCGTCAATCGAGTGCGGATCGCTGATGGCGAGGAAGGAAAACTCCGTGAATTCCTTCTCAATCTCCGTCCAGTTTTCCTGAAGCTTGTAAACGGAGTCGGTGAATTCCTGATCGATCTCACCGGAATCCGGGACCCAACTGCGGTTGGCGATGGCGTGGTCGCCGCCACCGTTCCGGTCTATTTGGATCTCGAACGCCTGGGTCCGCGCAGCGTTTGTGAAGAAGAATACACCACGATCCGTGGTGCCCCAGAAGGAAATATTCGGGTCGTTCGCTGCATCTACAAAATAGTCAAAAATGGCATCACCCGACATGCCAACTCCCGAGGAAGGGGTAGCAATCCAGTCGCTGCCGGATTTCGTCCACGACCAGGTTCCCTCGGTGAATTCGTCGCGGACGCGCTCGATCCGCAGGATTTGTTCGTTGTTATCCTTTTGCAAATAGTAGTAGTCGAAGTCCTGCCCGAGTGCTTCCCATCCGGAGCGGAAGGCCTGAACCAGGAGTTCGTCCGTTTTCAGATTGCCGGGGAACTGGGTCGTGTCGCTTACGAAATTGGCTGAGCTGGTGAGTAACCCTTCATTTTCATGGCGCCAGACTTCACGTTGACCGACGTCCTGGACCATCCGGGTGGACTCGGCATCGAGGCTCAATCCATATTCCGCATTCAGATCATCAAGCTCCTCCTGAGTGGCCTGGGTCAGATCGAAATTCGGTTGCGCGACGGCGAGCAGGTTGGTCGAGATATCAGCCAGTTGGGCGTGCACCCGATTCCCGTTGAGATCCTCGTAGACGGGATTTTGGGGAAGGAACCGAAGCGGTATGGAGCTTAATTCGTAAAGGTCGAAAGTCGGGCCCAAAGCTTCCGGGGCCAGGGCAAAAAAGTCATTTTGCCCGGTAGCCAGCATTTCGCCATCAGCCAAATCACCTTCGCCGCCCAAGCCATCGGCCACGGTATCCAAGTAAAGGCTGGAGAAATTGGAGGTAAACCCATTCCCCATCATGACTTCGTCGGAGAAACGCCAATTTCCACCGGTTCCAAAGATATCGGTGTGAGGATCGCCACTCGGACCAAACCGCCCGTCGGCGTTGACCTCTGCGGGAGGCCCCATATCCCAGTCCGGCTTATCGCGTTGCTGGAGGATCGAAAGGTCTTCCACGGAGAAGCCAAAGAGCTGTCCAGGAAGGCCACCTCCATTGAAAACCAACTCCTGTGTGGAACGACCGTCGTCGATGCTGTATTGGGTAAAGGCCAGCGGGTCGATCCATTCCACCGTCCAGGCGGCTTCATAGTTGTCGTAATCGTCGATGGCTTCATCGAATGCGGACGGGTTGGCGGAACGCTCGATTTCCTCCAGTTGCGACCAGTTTTGGGTGTATTGCAGGTAGAAGGTGTCCCGCTTCTCCCCAACCACGGTATCGACTACCTGCGTGTTGCCGATGGGCTGAAGCGCACGACCCGTCGGGTTGCGCTCGTCGTTGCCGATCGTCGTGACATGGTGCTCAAACCAGCCCTTGGGCACGTCGAGAACGACATCCTCACTATCAATGCTCTCGACGTAGCGCATATTGGCACCGGAACCGAGGTGGGTGGTCGTCGGTTCCCAGGGCTGCCGTGCGGGATCATTCCACCACTCCGGCTCGGTCCACTCACCCCCGAACCATTCGGGCTCGTAAAGATTGACCGTAGGTGTACCTTCAATCGTGCGATGGGTGAGCCCGCGGCCGTCATTTTTCGCATACTCTTTCGACCACCCATCCAGTGCCAGCTGTGCCGATACCGCCTCGGTGAAGGCAGTGATGCTGGAAAGGTCCTCGAGCACCATATCCTCCAGGTTATAATCCACTCCGAAGCGGAGGACATTGCTGTCCCACTCGGCGTCGGACATCCAGGCTGGCTTGTTTGGAATGATGCCGGGTAAACTTCCCGCCTCTGTGGCGATCTCTCCGTTTGTATCCAAGTCATCGATCGAGAGAACTCCTTGGTTTAACAAATCGAACAGGGTGCCGCCGATGGCGTCGTAATCGATCCAGAAGTCGAAGTATTGCTTATGGATCGTCTGCTCTTCGAATTGGATGGCGTCGATGACCGGGGTAGCGAATGTGGACAAATCCAGAAGCTCGAATCGACCATCGTCCTTGAACTTCCCGAGGACTGTCTGTCCGGTATCCGTCGTCACCGCCGTCAGCGCAAGATCATCCAGTGCGCTGCGCACCCCTTCAATCGAAGCCAGGGCGGAATTGGCGCTGTAAGTTTGGCCGTTCGTGCCACTTCCCACGAATTCGCTGCCTTCGCTACCTAAGGCACTGACAAAGCTACCTTGCGCATCCGAGAGCTCGTAGAGCGGCTGAACAGGTTCACCGAGGTAGCCGTTAATCTGGTCGGAGATATCGAGATCCAGCCGCACGTTGTCCCGGATGGTAAAGTTGTAGTCGCTGACCATCTCGCTTAGCGTGAGGTCGGCAAAGTTTGGCGGCAGAACCGGATTGAGGGTCACGTCCTCGACGGGAACCTGTATCGTCTTGCTGAATCCATCAAAGAACCGTGCTTCGAAGTGCGGCACATACCCGGTTTGTTCCATGATCAGGGCGTCCGCGTCGGACGGATTCTTGGCTTCATACTGTGCCCAGGTGAGGATCTCTTCGTCGCTATTGTTGTTATGATCCGCAATGACGTCGGCGAGAGCTTGAAACGGAACGGAAACTTCCGGCAAATCAAGCAGCTCGGCCGACCAACGATCCTCGACCTGCACGGCGTAGTTTTGGTTTTGCAACAGCTCGTAGCTACCGAGGGACGCGTCCAGCGCCGCACCGCTCAAACTGAAGGAGCCGGAAAGCCCGGAGCCGATCGGTGCACCCGGTCCGTCGACGCAGTAGGCATCCTGCTGGGCCATCAGATTGCCGCTTTGCACGGCGGTGCCCGGTTGGGTCAGCGGCTGTTGCGGGTTGTCGGGATCGAGCGGGGTGTCGAAGCCGGTGTAGGCACCCATGACAGCGAGCATTTCGTTGCCGCTGAGGACGACCTCGCCCACGTCAAAAAAGAGGTCATCGCGAATCCGCATCTCATCGACCGTGTAAGTCTGGCCGTCGAAGATGAAATTTCCGACGCCCGCGATCCCCGAATCCGAGGCCTTACCCGGCCAGACCAAGTCGTCCGAGTTATAATCCTCCCCGTCGATGAAGTGTTTGCGGAAGACGCCCGTTTCAGGATTGAAGAAGCCGGTTTGAAAAAGCCGCGTCTCCAGCGTGGTAAACTCGCTGCCGATTTGCACCTTATCAAAGTCGGTCTGCACCGTTTCGATGGTCGGCACGGTCTTGACAACTTCGACCTCTTCGGCACCGACGATTTTTTCCTCATAACCGACCAATACTTCGACGAGTTCGGTGTTTTGCGTGAGGAAGCCGGGCGGCAACGTCTTGTTTTCGGTCAAGTAGGGGTCCTGCGCGTTGAGTG
>JAAAPI010000048.1 GCA_009908325.1 Verrucomicrobiota bacterium
CCGGTTGACCGGAGTCGCTTCGTTGCCTTCGTTCCGGAGTCGCTTCATCGCCTTTGTTCGCTTCTGTGCCAGATCCGACTGGGCAATGGTTTTACAGAAGGCAACAAAGCAAACGAAGCGAGTCTGTTTCATTTTTGTCCGACAGCGGGAGGGGACACCCGACATCGCCCGCGGAAACCGGCACCGTCTTCGGCACATGCTTTTGCTATAAAAAAGGGGCATTCCAGAATGCCCCCTTTTCTGTTCAGAGTGCAACAAAGTCAGTATTGATCATCCGCATAAGCCCGGAGAAAAGCAGAGGCCACTCCAGGCTTTCGCTTTTTTCGCTCCCGCTCAAAATCATGGAATATCGGGCGGTGCGTCGTTCGCATTGAGCGTGTCAATTGCATCAAGGGCTTCTTCCGAAAAAGCCGACTCGATTTACGATTACGAGCCGCTGTATCCTTAAGATTTGCCGGTGGCCATACACATGGTAAGCACCAGGATTCCATTGAAAAACTCCCTGTGAATAGCTTCTGCTTGCTTTGGCGGACTTAGCTTTCACTCTTTAGTCTCCATGCCTGCCAAAGATACCGAGTTCGTCCATCTCCACGTCCATACCGACCACAGTCTGCTCGATGGCTGCAGTCGCACGGACAAGCTCTGCGAGCGGGCAGCGGAGCTGGGGATGAAGGCGCTTTCCATCACGGATCACGGCGTCCTCTACGGGCTGACCAGCTTCTTCCAGCAAGCCGAAAAGCACGGCATCAAGCCGCTCCTGGGCTGCGAAATCTACCTTGTTTATGAGGACGAGCTGGCCACCGTGAACGAGGAGCGTGCCAAGCAAAAATCCCGCCACATGGGGCTGCTGGCGCGTAATTTCACGGGCTATCAAAATCTCTGCAAGATCGTCTCCAAGGCCCACACCGAGGGCTTCTACCGCAACCCGCGCACCGACCTAAAGACCCTGGCCGCCCACAGTGAGGGACTGATCGGGTTTTCCGGCTGCCTCGCTGCCGTCATTCCGAAATTCCTCGTCGCGGGCGAGTTCGAGAAGGCCCGCGAAGCCGCCGCCAAGTTTATCGATATTTTTGGCAAGGACTACTTTATCATGGAAATCATGGATCACGGCATCGAGGAACAGCGCCGGATCATTCCCGACCTCCTCAAAATCGCCACGGAGTTCGACCTCAAGGTGGTCGCAACCAACGACGTGCACTACGTGAAAAGCACCGACTGGGAACCGCACGACTCACTCCTCTGCATCCAGACCGGGGCCAAGGTGAAGGAGGAAAAACGGATGCGCTACGACGCGCAGCAGTTCTACCTCAAATCCCGCGAGGAGATGGAGCTGGCCTTCAAGGAGGTGCCGGAATCCATCATCAATACCTCGGCCATTGCCGAGATGTGCGACGTTAAGCTGCCCTTCGGCGACGACCACTACCCCGTCTACGAGCGACCGCTCAATATCGAAACCGGTCCGCAATACGCCGAAGACCACAAAAATTTCGAGCGCATCCTCGATATCTACGTCGATAAGAAAAACGAGGTATTGGTGCGCGACGGCGAGGAACCCATCGAGCTCGATACAGCTACCCGCGAGAAGCACAAATCCAACGGCCTCTACCTCTTCGAACTCTGCAAGCAGGGACTCAAAGAACGCTACGGGACCGACTACGATGCCTGCCGCGCGGACTGGGCGAATGCTTCCCCGGAAGACAAGCGCTACTGCGAGCAGCTCGACTACGAGCTGGCGATTATTGCCGGCACAGGATTCATCGATTACTTTCTCATTGTCTGGGATTTCATCGCCTGGGCCCGTGAACAGGGTATCCCCGTCGGTCCCGGGCGCGGTTCCGGTGCGGGCTGTATCGTGGCCTACGTGCTCAAGATCACCGATATTGACCCACTCAGTTTCGGCCTGCTCTTCGAGCGGATGCTCAACCTCGAGCGCGTCTCCCCGCCGGACTTCGACGTCGATTTCTGCATGCGCCGACGCGACGAGGTGGTTAACTACGTGCGCGATAAATACGGCAAGGAGCGGGTAGCCAACATCATCACCTTCGGCACCTTTGGGGCGAAGATGATCATCCGTGACCTCGCCCGGGTCAACGACCTCGAATACGCGGAGGCCAATAAACTGGCCAAGATGATCCCGGACGAGCTGAACATCACGCTCGACGAGTCCGTCAAAAAATCCCCCGAACTGGCCGCCGAGCTTGCCCGCAACCCGGTCGCCCAGACCATCGTCAACCAGGGCCGCGTCATCGAAGGGATGATTCGCAACACCGGCAAACACGCCTGCGGCGTGATTATCGCCGACCAGGACATCACCAATCTCGTCCCAGTCACCCTCCAGGAGGGCGACTTGACCACGCAGTATCCCAAGGGCCCATCCGAGGATCTCGGGCTGCTCAAGATGGACTTCCTCGGTCTCAAGACCTTGACGGTGATCGATGACGCCGAAAAAAACGTGCAAGCCACCCGCGACCTGCCGGAATTCAATGTCGAAAAAGTCCCGCTCGACGACAAGGAGACCTTCGATTTGCTCAACTCCGGGCGCACCACGGGCGTTTTCCAGCTGGAGTCGGGCGGCATGCAGCAGCTCTGCCGCCAGATCGGCCTGAGCTCCTTCGAGGAAATCATCGCCCTCATCGCCCTCTACCGTCCCGGCCCGATGCAGTTTATTCCGCAGTTTATCGAGGGAAAAAAAGACCCCTCCACCGTGGTCGTCCCCCACCCTCTCCTGAAAGAGCTGGTCGAAGAAACCTACGGCGTGCTGGTCTATCAGGAACAGGTCATGGAATCGGCCCGCATCATCGCCGGCTACACGCTGGGCGGTGCGGATATTCTCCGCCGTGCCATGGGTAAAAAGATCAAGTCGGTCATGGACGCACAGAAGGAAGTTTTCATTCAGGGCGCCAAGGAGACCAACGACATCGACCGGCCCTCGGCCGAGTCCATCTTTGCCCTGCTGGAGAAGTTCGCCCAGTATGGCTTTAATAAATCGCACTCGGCCGCCTACGCCATGCTGAGCTACCGGACGGCGTATTTAAAAGCCAACTACCCGGTCGAATTCATGGCGGCCGTGCTCACTTCGGAACAGGGCAATGCGGACAAAATCTCGCACTTCCTGGCGGAGTGCAATGCCATGGACGTACCCGTGCTCAGCCCCGACGTCAACGAATCCGGCGCAGACTTCACCCCGGTCGTCGAAAACGAGCGCAGCTGCATTCGCTTCGGCATGGCCTCAATCAAAGGCGTGGGTGAAGGGGCCGCCGAAGTCATCATCGCCGAGCGTGAAGCGAACGGCTCCTTCCAGAGCTTTACCGACTTCATCGTGCGCAATGCCGACAAGGCCGTCAACCGCCGCGTCATGGAGGCACTCATCAAAACCGGCGGTTTCGACTCGCTCGGCGAGGACCGCGCCAGCCTGCTCGACGGGCTCGACAGCGAGCTGGCCGAAGCGGAAAGCACCCGCCGCGACCGAGAGGCCGGCCAGAGCAGCCTCTTCGATATGCTCTGCGAGGAGCCGGACCAGGCCAGCGGGGAGCAGGCGAACAGCAACCGCCGCAGCGTGCCCGCCATGAGCATGACGGATAAGCTCCGCTACGAAAAAGAGCTGCTCGGCTTCTACATCTCCGGCCACCCCATGGACGCCTATGCCGGCATCGATACCGCCATCGACAGCTTCACCCACCCGGACGAACTGGTTAATTTCGACGACCGCAGCACCTTCCGCCTCTGCGGCATCGTGAGCAACCTTGCGATCAAATACACCCGCAAGGACAGTAAACAGATGGCGGTCTTTAACCTCGCGACGCGCAGCCACAGCTACGAGATGATCATGTTTCCCGACCCCTACGCCAAGGAGGGATCACGACTGGAAGACGGTAAACTCGCCCTCATCCAGGGGCTGATCGGCCGCCGTAACGGTGAGATGAGCCTCGCGGCCCACAACGTTTTCGATCTGGAAAGCTCCATTCCAAAAATTATCCAGCGGATTAATTTTATCCTTTATCCCAATAACAAAGCGGCGGAATTCATCGAATTGCTGCGCGAGACGATCGACGGTCAGTATGGCGAAACGCGGGTGAACATCAGCTTCCTCGTCGACGAGCAGGTTCTCGAAGCCGAGACCGCCCAGTCTCTCACCTTCAACATAACGCCGACCAATTTCAAACAGCTCCGCCGCCACCCCGCCCTCGCCGGCGTCCGCATCGAAGCCGTCGCCATCCAACCCATCGACGACCGCCGCCCCTGGGAAAAACGGCAGCGGGCTGGGTAACACAATCATGCTCCCCATCCACAAACAGTTCTCCACGTTTCAGGGGGTGTAATTTTAAGCGCGGGGTGAAATTGAACCGTCGGTGTTGTCTTAGCTTGTTCCGCACCTAAAGGAGCGGACATACGTATGCAGCTTCCTTTAGGTAGCTGCCCCGCATCAATAATTGCGCCCCGTTTCAGGGCGAGAACTCTTTGCAACTTGCAAAACGACTTCGCTGTTCTACCCTTTCCTTATGAAGCTTTTGGAACGCATCACGATTGAGCCTGGTAAATGTGGCGGACGTCCCTGCATACGCGGTTATCGTCTGCGAGTGAGTGATATTCTCGATTTGATCGCGGCAGGCGCTGATCGAAAGGAAATCCTCGAGGATTATCCATTCCTCGAGGAAGCTGATATCGAGGCATCTTTGACCTATGCGGCGCGCCAAATCGACCACGCTGTTATTGCTGGTGCGGCATGAACTTCTTGATTGATGTCCAGTTGCCTGGAACTTTAGTCCGCTGGCTGAATGAGAGGGGGCACGATGCCTTACACGCCTTGGACCTAGGTTTAGGACAAGCGGACGACCGTAAAATTTGGGAAATTGCAGCCCGCGAAAAACAGATTGTGATTAGTAAAGACGAGGACTTTTTTATTCTGGCCACTCGTCCCGAAGACATGGGCAGTTTACTTTGGTTGCGATTTGGAAATTGTAGGACACGGGATCTGCTTGCGACGCTAAACAAAAATTGGGATGCTATTGAATCTGCCTTTTTTGAGGGGCAACGAATCGTTGAGGTTCGCTAAGAGACTGGAATACCCGCATGCTCCCCATCCACGAACAGTTCTACACCTTTCAGGGCGAAGGTCTCCACGCCGGGCGGGCGGCCTACTTTATCCGCACCTTCGGCTGTCCGGTGCATTGCCCCTGGTGTGATTCGGCGGGGACTTGGCATCCGGATCATATTCCGAAGAAAGTGGAACGTTGGGCTGTCAAAGACCTGGTCACTGCGGTGATGAAAACAAAGGCGGAATTTGTCGTCGTCACCGGCGGCGAGCCCGCGATCCATGACTTGACCCCGCTCGTCGATGCGCTGGATACGGTTGAGTGTCCCGTGCACTTGGAAACCAGCGGCGCGTTTCCGATTCGCGGCGACTTTGATTGGATCACGCTCAGCCCGAAACGCTGGAAGCTGCCACTGGCCGTAAATTTAGAGCGGGCGAACGAATTCAAAATCATTGTGGATCGGGAAGGCGCGATTGAAGAATATGTCACGGCCATGCAGGATATTGCGGCGGCGGGCGGTCGCCACCCTGGCAGTGAGCCGAACCGCCCATCGGACGCAGGCGCGAGCAAGCTCGCACGCCACGAAAATTCTCCGATTTGGCTGCATCCCGAGTGGTCGCTGCGGTCAGATTCCGCAACATTGGATACCATCACCGAATGGGTCAAAGCGCACGGTGCACCCTACCGCGCTGGCTGGCAGATGCACAAGCACTACGCCGCCGACCTCAAGGATGCCCGCAGCGCACCGCCCGCCCCGCTGGGCGGAGATCTGAAGAAAGGCTTTTGATCCGTGGCGTGTCCGCTTATCGAAGATCATGAGCTCGTCGAATGACCGGACGCCCCTGACATCTCAGCGTCAGCCAAGCACTGAGCAACCGCCAACAACTCTGGAAGGCGCTCGCAAGCGAGCACGCCACAAGAGATTCTTCCGTGGCGTGTCCGCTTATGCGGACGCCCCGAAGCCAGGATTGACCCAGCACCGAGCAACCGCCCACAACACCGACAGGCGCTCGCAACCGTCTTCGCTCTGCGAGCTACGCTGGTCAAGAGCGAGCACGTCACGTTAAATCGGCGAAAATGCCAGCCTACTCGACGACGTAGGCATCGATGATCTTCTGATCTTCGACCGGCTTGTCCTGCGCTCCGGTTTCGACGGCTTCGATTTTCTTCACATTGTCGTAGCCTTCAACAACCTGACCGAAGATCGTGTGCTTGTCGTTCAACCACTGGGGGTTGCTCGTCGTGATGAAAAACTGGCTGCCGTTCGTCATGGGGCCAGAATTGGCCATGGCGAGCATCCCCTCGGTATCAAAGCGCAGTTCGTCGCTGAACTCGTCCGGAAAATTCTTCCCCCAGATGGATTCCCCGCCGGTTCCGGTTCCGAGCGGGTCGCCACCTTGAATCATGAAGCCATCGATCACGCGGTGGAAGGTCAGGCCGTCGTAGTAATCACTTTCGATGTGTCCGACGAAATTTGCCACAGCGAGCGGGGCGACGCTTGGGTAAAGCTCGATTTGAACATCACCCTGGGTCGTTTCCAGAACCACACTGAAGTCTTCTTTCGCTTTCCACTCGTCGGCAATTTCCTCGAATTCAGCCATCGCCGCCTCCTGCTCTGCCGCTTGGGCAGCCATCATATCCGCCTGAGCCGCCTGTATACGCTCCTGCATGTAGGCTTGAAAGGCGGGCATCTTTGCCTCCATGGCCGGGTTCGGCTCTGTATCATTGGCCCCGGAAACGAATCCTTTTTTTACGAGGTCGGCCTCGTCGGCACCAATGCCGATCTGCTCCAAGCCGGATTGAACCACGATGACAGCACCAATTTTTCTGAGAGCGTCCTCGCCAATCACGGGCAGTTCCTCACTGCCGTCCTGAACGGCTTCGGCGCGTGCCTGGGCTTGCGCGAAGGCCGCTTCCACCTCTTCTTGGGGGAGTTCCATGACTTTGAGTTCTCCGCTGAGTCCGGCATGCAAGCCGTCAGCCAGGGCCGCAATGCCGCCCGCTTCAAGCTCCAATGAGGAAACACCGCCGCCAAGCGCGGTCAGGTAGCCGACCATTTCGACCAGCTCATCTTCGGACACTTCCACGGGCTCGGTGGCCGTTTGCGTTTCAGCCTCCGCTGCCGGGACAGATGTCGAGTCTGTCTGCGCAAAAGCTTGGTTGGCGAAAAAAGGCGTCATGGCCAGAAGGCCGGACAAAACAAGAATGTAGGTTTTTTGCTGCATAGGTTGTATTTGAGTGTTCATTGGGGGTTGAAAGGAAGGCTTACATTGATCTGAAAAAGGTCAACTGGCTATCACGAGCTAAAGAGGACAGGCTTGCCCTCCTAAAGTTCAAGAAAGGTCGTATTGATCCATACGTTTGCGCAGGGTCGCCCGGGTCATACCCAAAATTTCAGCTGCCTTGACCTGCTTGCCTTCCTTTTCCTTGAGCGCACGGGCGATCATTGCGCGTTCGGCATGCTCGAGAATGTTTGTGTCATGCGCCTCTCGCAGTGCCTTGTAGGCCGCGTCGAAGGGGTCTTCGGCCAGTTTGCCGAGTAACTCCGCGGGGGAGTCAGTCGGAGGCGACGCAGCGTCCACGGCCTCACCTGTAGTCGGCTCCGCTCCGCTGGCTTCCGAGCTTCCCGAAGACGCGCCTGCATTCAGTCGGCCACTTTCGGGCTTTTCGGGGCCGATCGCGTTGACCACTTCCGCAGGCAAATCCTTGATCAGAATCTTCTCCCCCTGTGCAATCACGGCACTACGATAGATCAGATTTTCCAACTCCCGAACGTTCCCCGGCCAGTTGTAGCGATTGAGCAGAGCCAGGGCCTCCGGTGAGATCGACTTGACGCCCACTTTACTGTCCCGGGCCAAACGCTTCAGCACGAAATCGATGAGAGGCGGCACATCCTCCCTCCGCTCGCGCAGGGGCGGCAACTGGATGCGCACGACGTTCAGGCGATAATAAAGATCTTCGCGGAAGGTTTTTTCCTGAACCATCTCTTCGAGTGGCTTATTCGTCGCCGCGAGCATGCGGACATTGACTTTGAGCGTCTCGCTGCTGCCCACACGTTGAATCTCGCCCTCCTGCAATGCCCGGAGGATTTTGGTCTGCGTGGTCAGTGCCATATCCCCGATTTCATCGAGAAAAATCGTCCCCCCATCGCACAGCTCGAACTTACCGATACGCTGATTCGTGGCGCCGGTGAAAGAGCCTTTTTCGTGGCCGAAGAGCTCGCTTTCGATCAGATTTTCGGGGATCGCGGCGCAGTTGACCGCGATGTAGGGCTTCTGTGAGCGAAGGCTGTTTTGGAAGATCGCGCGGGCGATGAGTTCCTTCCCCGTCCCGCTCTCTCCCGTGATCATGACGGTCACATCGCTGGCCGCGACTTGGCCGATCATTTTAAAGACCTCCTGCATCGCCACCGAACTTCCGATAATGCCGCCCTCAATATCCTCATTTGAAACCGACGCAGCCCCGTCGTCGGGCCCCGAATTATCGAGGTCCTTCGAAGCCGCCATAGCGGACTCCGTCAAGGCGAGGATCTTTTTCAGATCAAAGGGCTTCATGATGTAGTCGAAGGCCCCGAACTTCATCGCCTCAATCGTGGTCTGGGTCGTGCCATAGGCCGTCATCAGAATAATCATGGCATTGGGATTTATCCCACGCAGGTGCTGCAGGGCCTCCATGCCGCTCATCCCGCCCATCCGGTTATCCAGAAGAATCACATTCGGGCAGTATTTTTCCGCCATTTTCAGGCCCTCTTCACCACTGGCCGCCTCCAGCACCTCGTATTGGCGTGTGGAAAGGACCCGCTTGAGCGAATAACGAAGGTCGTTATCGTCATCGATAACGAGAACAGAAGATGTGTCGTTGGTGGAACCCATGAAAATAGTCAGTATTCCGGGAGTCGAAGCGAGCGGTCGCCTTGTCCCGAAACGCAGGACTATGACTCCGCCAGAGGCGGGTCGTCAAGTAAGGAGGGTGTGCGCGATATTAGACAGGTCCAATTATAGATGCTGGGCAGCTACCTAAAGGAAGCTGCATACGTATGTCCGCTCCTTTAGGTGCGGAACAAGCTAAGGCAACTTCAACAGGTGAACGTATCCCACAATTAAAATTGCACCCTTGTCACACCTCCGTCATCGCATTGAGCCGCTCCTGCAAAACCGCTGCCAACTCCCTGGCATCCTCACCCAGAGCCGACGCTTGACCCACGTAGTCGACCCGAACCTCGATCCGACTGAAGGGATGCGGGATGATAAACCGGTCCCAGCTCTTCAGCCGCCAGGCCCGCGAAGGATTCAACGAAAGCAGGACAATCGGTGCCCCTGTCTTCAAGGCCACCGCAACGGCTCCAGGCTTCATCGCATAGATCGGCCCGCGCGAGCCGTCGGGCGTTACCGCAACGTCAGCTCCGCTGCGATTCAGCGCGATCAAATCACGCACAGCCTGACTCGACCGCTTGCCTTGCGAGCCACGGACCGGAAACATACCCAAGCGCTTCACGAAAGCCGCGAACCAGGCGCCATCCTTGCTCGCACTGATGAGATTCGCCAGTCGCCTCTGGCGAAAATAGCGCCGGTAAAAGAGCGGAGCGATGAACAGACGATTATGCCAAAGAACGATGACCGACGGCGGAGGTTCCCGATCCATGATAGCCTGCACATCCGACCCCCAGTAGAACCGCAGCGTGCGCCCCCAGAGCCGCATGAGCCAGGCTAGCGACGTCAGTAAAGCGCGCTGATGCCACTTCAGTTCAAAGGGTGTTTGCGGATTCTCGGGCATGGTTTAGAAAGATTGATGCAGCCTAAAGATGAGAAGGCAACGCCCTTTGCTGGAGCAAAATGCCAATCTCGATTCAAACGGAATAACTCCTTCAGTATTTAACTTTCAAAAAGTCGCTCTACCTCCTCTACCACGATAGTTTAGGCAAAACGCCTGATCACCGGCACCAACTGCCGCTCAACTTCTTCCGTTAGCGCAACACTGACGCCTGCGGTTTTGGCATATTCGGGCCAGCGCTTCACAACCTCCTGAACCCGCGCGATAGAATCATCCACAAATCTCTGCGCAATCCGATAACGCTCGACGACCGCATGGAAATCCTTGGCCGTTGCCATTCGCGAACCGTTTAACGACAGCCAGTTCCCCCGCGTTTGATTCACCGACATCGAAAGGTCGTAAGCTGGCGCCAAACGCCAAACGCCAATCGCGTCCATCTGAAAAGCGAAATTTTTCGCATGGTCGTCATGGTTGTGGGAGATCACATTAAAAACCGCCCGCAACACTTGCTCTTTCAGTTCCTTATAACTGCGGGTCAATTCATAAGTCGTTTGCAGAAGATGGTCATAGCTCCCGGAGAGCGATTGATAATCGACCCCTGCGATCCCAGCGTAGCTGTGGGTATGAATACGCAGATTCGGGTCCTCCGTATCGCGGTCAAAGCGCTTAATGGCAAAGTGCTTTACCCCATTCGAGTCCGTCAACAAAGCAGTTTCCGGCACATGGATCCCGCAGTCGCGGGCCATTTGAAAGTAAGCGAACTCCAAAGGAGCGTAGGCCGACTGCCGATGGCCCTCCGTGTTCAGCTTGATGATCCAGGGGGACATGCCCTCGGGGACATCGTTCGCCCCTGTAACGATCTCACCATCTGCCGAGATTGAAGCGAGGATCTTCGGTTGTATCCCTCCCGCAGTGCCCCCCGCTTGAACCAAGGCGGGGTCCAAAATGGAACCGTGGTCCATTTCAACCAACTTCCGTGCTGACAAAGCCGCATTCACCAAATCAATAGACTTTTGCTGCTCAGCGTCGCCATCCGGCGGAGAGTAAGTCAATGCCCCCATCGTCCGTTCCCCCAGATAACTCAGTATTTGTAGCGGCGAAGGCGGGGGTGCGCCCTTGTCTCGAAAGTGTTCCCGGATCACACTCATGCCGAAACCATCCGGCAGGGAATCAAAGATCAACCCCGGCAACCCCGCAAACGCCCGTCGCTCATGTCGCGTTACTGCTCGCGTAACCGGCAACTCCAGAGGTGAGAGCGGCAGCGGGTCGCTGATGAAGCGCACGTCGTATTGAAAGAAGTGTACCCCTTCCTTCTCCAGAATCTGCCCAACCCGCCTTCCGCCATAATTTACATTTAAACGCATAACATCAATCAGGTGCGCCGCCGTGCGCGTGGTAACACTTTTTTCGGTGACGCAAAGGCACGCTCAACGTCGTCAAGCGATTCAAACTCCGTTTCACTCTCTGAGGGAAGAAAAAGCGAGTGGAGCGCACCCTCAAGACCCAGCGCAATGGCCACCTTAATAAAACCATCGAGCGAGATTAGGCCCTTCTGCTCAAACCGCTTGTAAGTGCTTAACGGCACATCCGCCCGCTCCGACACCTGCTCCTGAGTCAACCCCTGCCGAACCCGGCACTCACGTAAACGGTTCGCTAATTCCCAAGAGATTTGACTGACCGCAAGCGAAGGCATGATGAATAATATATTAACTTTAATGGCCATAAATCAAGATAAAAACTAAAATATTGTCCTAAAAAGAAAGCAACGCCCTTCGCTGGAGCGAAACGCCGGTCTCAAGGACCAGATTCCGGCCGGTAACGGTAGCCATACCCATGCACTGTGAGTAGGTGGCGCGGCTTTGCCGGATCCGCTTCGATCTTACGCCGGAGTTGCGAGACATGTTGATCAAGGGTACGGGTCGTCCCCTGATAGTCGATGCCCCAAGCGGCGTTGAGCAATTCGTCGCGGCTCAGGGCACGGTCTGCGTTTTCCACGAAGGCCAGAAGTAAACGATACTCCAGCAGAGTCAGTGCGATGGCCTCATTTCCACGCATAAGCTGCCGTCTCGCCCGGTCCAGTTCGATATCGCCAAAACGAACCGCCGCCGTTTCAGAGGGGGCTCCCTGCGGCGCACTGACCCGACGCAGGGCGGCGTTGACGCGGGCGAGCAGCTCGCGCACCCCAAAGGGCTTTGTCATGTAGTCGTCCGCCCCCAGCTCAACCGCGATTCGAAACGATCCGTTCGGGACGGATCTTGATTTGGAGAACGACATCCGCCTGCTGATTCGCAACCACGGTGGGCCGGTCCAGCGCCGCATCGACGTAGAGAACCTCTCTGTCGGACTTGGCCGTTGCCGTGATGTTCAGAGCGCAGGTGAGTGTAAGGGTGAATAGGACTGATTTCATGAATAGGTTCATAATATTGATGGTTTGTGGTGAATGCGTTATTGCAGGTGCAGATTAGCAAACAGCCCATCGAATGTCGTCATCCCCCCGTAAAATGATTGTCAGGCTTTTGTCATGTCGGTCCGGGATCGCGGATCTCCGCATCCGCCCCACGTCAGCCTCAGTCGCCAAGCACGATCCTCCATCCCATCCCGATGCATTTTATCCTGCAGTTTCGATTCATCCCCGGGTAACCAAACCTTGACCCCACCCCGGCAAAGCCCATCGTTCTGCGCCTTATGACAGCTCCAGCATCCAATGACGCACTCATGGAAGACATCGTCGGCCTCTGCAAACGCCGCGGATTTATCTTCGCCTCCTCCGAAATCTACGGCGGCTACAACGGGTTTTACGACTACGGCCCGCTGGGCGTGGAACTGCGCAACAATATCAAACAAGCCTGGTGGCGCGATTTCGTGCACCGCCGCGACGATATCGAGGGCCTTGATTCCAGCATCATCATGCACCCGAAAATCTGGAAGGCCTCGGGCCACGTCGATGGATTTTCCGACCCCATGGTCGATTGCAAGGAGTCGAAAAAACGTTACCGGGCCGACCAACTTTTCTTCACTCCCGTCATCCTTGACGGCGAAACCTGCGGCTACGCGGCCTTCATGGAAGGTGCCGACGCACCTACGATTCTCAAGTGCGCCAAGAAGCTGCGCGACAGCCTCGACAAAAAGCAATCCAAGCTCGACGAGGCCGCTCTAGCCAGCGACCACACCGAGTTCACCGAGGCCAGTGAAGCGCAACGAGCCCAGACCCTCGGCCCCGACGCCACAGCGGTCGGCACCCTGACCGCCCCGCGCGCGTTCAAACTGATGTTCGAGACCAAGGTGGGCCCGCTCGCCGACGACTCCGCCGTGGCCTACCTGCGCCCCGAGACCGCGCAGGGCATTTTTGCCAACTATAAAAACATCGTCGATACCGGCCGCGTGAAAATCCCCTTCGGCATCGCGCAGATCGGCAAAGCCTTCCGCAACGAAATCACCCCGCGCAATTTCATCTTCCGCTCGCGCGAGTTTGAGCAAATGGAGATCGAATACTTCATCGCCCCCGAGGCCGACTGGCGGGCCCTCCACCGCGACTGGCTCGACACCTGCATCGACTGGCTTGTCTCCATCGGCCTGCCCCGCGAGTCGATCACCGAAGACATTCACCCTGCCGAAAAACTCGCTTTCTATTCGCAGGCCACGACGGACCTCATGTTCCACTTTCCCCATGGCGAACAGGAGCTCTGGGGCATCGCCTGCCGCAGCGATTACGATCTCAAGCAGCACCAGGAGCACTCCGGCAAGTCGATGGAGTTCTTCGACGAAGCCTCCAAGAGCAAGTATGTGCCGCATGTCATCGAGCCCTCGCTCGGCGTCGACCGCACCCTCCTCGCCGTGCTCACCGCCGCCTACACCGAGGACGAAAAGCCAAACGATAAGGGCAAACTCGAAAAGCGGACGCTGCTCAAATTCAGCCCCCGCGTGGCCCCCTACAAAGCCGCCATCTTCCCCCTACTTAAAAACAAACCGGAACTGGTCGAAGTCGCCGATAAGCTCTACAAAAAACTGCAACGCCGCTGGAACGTCTTCTACGACGCCTCCGGCGCGATCGGCCGCCGCTACCGCCGCCAGGACGAAATCGGCACCCCCTTCGGTATCACCATCGATTTCGACACCATCGAAAAAGACGGCACCGTCACCCTCCGCGACCGCGATACCTGCGAGCAGCGCCGCGTGACCGAAGCCGAGCTCATCGACTTCCTGGAAGAGCAGATTGAGGGGTGAAGAAGATAAATCCGCACTACACGAGGCTCGTTGATGAATGGGCGATCTACGATGCCTCCAAGTTATCCCCTCGATTACTGGAAGTTGGTGCGCATCCCGACACACCACAACTCAAGGAAGACGCGGCACCCTATTCAAAACCGGATAGGCCGCAGCGGCCCCACGACCACTCCGAGTTCATCACCGGTGTCGAAGCTGCCCTGCGACGCGCCTCCGATAAAGCAATCGCCCAGGCCCTCGCCGCCGGCCTTGAACCGGTTGTCGCAAAACAGGACGAACGCGCACCGGAACAAGAAATCCATGGGAACTAACGAACAAGGCATGGACGCAATCACAGAATGTCCTAATGACAATGGGTTTCTTTCCCTCGTAGCGAGCGGGTTTATCCCGCGATCAAGCTGATTGGAAAACCGATCTGATCGACTCCTGGCGTAAAGCCAGCTTGGCCGCCATAGCCGAAGGCGAAGGCGGGTCGCTACGAACAAGACCCCTAACTAAGTGCCATTCACCCTAACCGGAACCTTCCATCCCCTGCCAGATGCTTGCCAAATCGGGCCGTTGCTCCGAGAAAACGCGGGTCACGTGATTGGCAAAACCGGCGCCGGCTTCCGAGTAAAGATTAAACGCGGTGTCGAGCCCCAGCGCACGGAGCTCTTTAACCTCATCGTCAAACTTTCCAGTGGCGGCGACGACCCCTTCGAATTCATGGCGCTTTAATGCTTCCGCCGCATGTATATTGGCACTGTGCTTGGGCATCGCGAGGACAACCAGATCGATGTTATGCTTCACCTGCACCCGCTCCCAAAAATCAGAATCTGTCGCATCCGCCATTAGCACATTGCGCCCGTCCTCCCGGTGTTTTCGAACAGCCTCCTCATCACGATCAAATCCGATCACCTTACTTGGAAAACGCTCGCTCAGAGCTCGGTAGGCCGCCACACCAACTCGCCCCATCCCGAAGATGGCGATCCGCTCGCCCTGTGTCTCAATCGGCAAATCATCCGGATGCTGCCCTTTTGTTTCGAAACGCCTGAGAAATTCGCTGATCGGATCGTAGAGCAACTCCGCCTTCCGGCGGAGCGGGGCCGCAATCAAAATACTCAGCGAAAGTGAAAGCGACATGGCCACGAGCCAGTCGCTCCCGATCCAACCCTTGCCCACGGCCAAGGCGAGCACGATCAAGCCGAACTCGCTGTAGGTCGAAAGGCTAAAGCCCGCCATCCAGGCCGTCCGCGCCCGCAGGTGGAAACGGGTCAGAATAAAAAAGAACGCCAGGCTCTTAATCGGCAGCAGGCAAACCAGAAAGAGCGACCAGAGAACCGCCTGCATCGTCAACGCGCCCTGTAAGCCGATTTGCAGGAAAAAGCCAACCAGCAAAAGATCCGTCAATCCGACGAGCGACTTACTCAGCTCCTTGGCCTTCGGATGCGAGCCGACCAGCACCCCCACAAAAAGCGCCCCCAAATCCGGCTTCAAGCCCACCGCGGTAAACCCCTCCGCGCCAATCACCAGAGCGATAAACAGACCGCACAGAGCAATCATTTCCCCATGACCCGAGCGCCCGATCAGTCCCTGGATCCACTTCCGGCCAAACAGCAAAGCCAGGAGCAGCGGTAGCGCCCAGAGCGTCGGTATTTTTCCCGTCGAAAAGGTCAGAAACAGAACCGCGAAAATATCCTGCATAATCAGCATCCCAATGGCGATCCGTCCGTGCATGGCACCCATATCGCCGCTGTCCGTCAGTGTCTTCACCGCAAACACCGTGCTGGAGAAACCCAAAGCAAACGTGACCAACAATGCGGTCGTCCAGTCAAGGCCCGCCACGCGGCCGAGAAGGGCACTCACGCCAACCAGAACCGGCGTAAAGATGAGGAGCACCGTAAGCGTATGCAGCGATGTGCCCGCCCAAATTTCCGACCGGGCGAGGGTCTTCAAGCGGAGCTTCAAGCCAATGCTGAAAAGCATGAGGGTCACCCCCAGATTAGCGATCATATCGAGCGTCGGCCCACCCGATTTGCCGAGCGCTTGCAGCACAAACCCGGAAACCAAAAAACCAACCAGCGGCGGCAGCCTGAGCTGCTGCGCCACCAGGCCAAAGAAGAATGCAATTGCCAATAAAAGAGCGTCCATCCCAGCACGTTAGCTAAATCCGTGCCCAATAAGGAAGGGAAAACTTTCTAATTATCCACTACCCTTCGTGGCGTGTCCGCTCGTCGGACGCCCCGCCAACAGCCTCGGCTCAGCACTACCAGACCAACCGCACCAAAGGCGCGAGCAAGCTCGTACGCCACATTACCTTCCCCTTACTCTTACGTGGCGTGTCCGCTCGTCGGACGCCCCGCCGCCAGCCTCGGCTCAGCACTACCAAGGCCAACCACACCGCAGGCGCGAGCAGGCTCGCACGCCACCTTACTCTTATGTGGCGTGTCCGCTCGTCGGACGCCCTGACGTAAGCCTCAGCCAAGCAACACTCCAAGGCCAACCACGCCGCAGGCACTCAAACAGCAAGCACTCCACACCTACACAACCAACTGCCTCCTCAAATCCAGCGTGTATTGGTATTCCGGAGACAACTTAGGCTGAAGCCGAGCCGGCACGCGCCCGATCAAATCCTCTGCGGTCTGCCAGCGCTCCGTCCGGCGTCGCTCGGCTGCTTCCGCCGTCTCGGGGCGACCTTCATAAACCGGCCCGTGCGGATTCCAGTAATAATAACGCGCAGCCTGCAGCGTCCTCCCCGACCCTTTCTCCACCCACTCAAACTCAAGCGGCGATTGGATCGGCACATGCGGGTGCAATGCGGGATAGGCACTGGCACACTTATAGCGGATGCCGCAAATCATGCGGCCATTGACTTCCGCAAAAGGCACCTCAACACCGTTGACCAGAAGATCCGCCGCATCCAACAAGCCGGAATCGGAAAGCGTCAGCTGCAGGCGGTCGCTTGAGTTGTCCACCACCCGCACCGTGCTGGTGCCCCGGCTTTCCTCGGCCATGAGGGGAAAGGATTCAAAGGCTTGCTGCACATAAATCGAACCGCCGGCTACCTCAAGACGTCCGACGCTCGGGCAGCGAAAGCGAAGCACCGGCTCCAGCCATGCGGCCTGAAAACCAAATCCATGCGCCTGCAAATCGTTACAGATTGCCTGCACGTCCTCCAACAGGAATGCTGGCAGAAAATAACGATCGTGCAGCACCGGGCCAAAACGCTTGAGCCGCTCGGTAAAGGGCGACTTTAGCAGCCGCGCGAGAATCGTCCGAATAAACAGACCAATAACCGACATGGTTTCGATCTGCGGAAACGTTTCAAACGCCCGCAACTCGATAATACCCCACTTGCCGTTGGGCGCAGAGGGGTTGGCAAATTTGTCGAAGCAGATTTCCGTGCGGTGGGTGTTGCCGGACGAATCCGTTAGTAGATTGCGATAGAACTGGTCGATCACCTCACCCGCAGGCCGAACCGACATGCCCGCGATGCCCTCGCAGGCCACTTCCAGCTCGTAAAGCCCGTGCCCGGGCCCCTCATCCACCCGCGGCGCCTGACTGCCCGGTCCAACGTATTGCCCGGTAAACAGGTAGGACAGCGCCGGGTGGTGCTGCCAGTAGCGCAGCAGCGAGACGATCCGCTTGGGCGCCAGCAGAAATGGATTCTCTGCTTCACTTGGTCCGCCGAAGGCAAGGTGCGCGCCACCGCCTGTGCCGTGGATTGCCCCGTTGAGCTGTCGTTTCGTAAGATGCAGGCCAACGGCCGAGGCCGCTTGAGCCGAATGCCGAAGGTGGGCGTCATATTCGGCCCATGTCGCCGCGGGTGGCAGGTTGACTTCCAGCACGCCGGGATCGGCAGCAAGGCCGAACTTCAGCAATGCATCCCCCGCCGCCTTGGGCGCGTAGCCGCAAAACAC
>JAAAPI010000398.1 GCA_009908325.1 Verrucomicrobiota bacterium
TGTATGAGGCGGCAAGAACCCGAATTTGCGCGAAAGCACGGCGAAAACGGACGTCATCGCGTCGGCAACCTAGCTGAGAAGTTCTGTGGGGCGCTAGTGTCGAGGCATTCGGCGCTGGCCATAGAAGAAGCCGATATCATCAGAATCGAGGAGTGGTCCGGCCGCTATTTCGCTGCAAGCAGTGTGGCCTTGCCTCTGGCGCTTTTGGGGATTTGGGCGCCGGTGCTGAATCTGCCTAGTATCGTGATATTCTCGGTACTGACTTTACCTATACTGCAGCGCTCGTACAAGGGATTGGTTCGACAGAAGCGTTTGAAGATGGACAGCATCAATGTGATCGTTTTGCCATTGATGATCTATTCCGGGTATTTGGCGGCGGCCGCGGCCGGTTATTGGTCCTATTATCTCGGAATGCTGTTTCTGGCGCGAGCAAAGAAACGATCGGCCCGCGAAGTGAATCAGATCATCAACGAAATGGTGCAATTCGTTTGGATCGAGAACGACGGGGTGGAAGTAGAGATTGCCTTCCGAGATCTTCGGATCAGTGATGTGGTCATCGTGCAAGGTGGGGGTACGATTCCGGTCGATGGGGTGATCGTGAAGGGAGTGGCAAGCGTCGATCAGAGGATCCTTACCGGAGAGGCGCAACCGGCGGAAAAGGAAGTCGGCGATTCGGTTTTCGCTTTCACCACCATCCTGACGGGGAAGATCTGGATTAGGGCTGAGAAGACCGGACAACAGACGGTCGCACGACAGATCAACCAGGCGCTGGAGCATACGTATGATTTTGCTGCTTCCGTGGAATCACGTGTCGAGACGGCGGCGGACTGCCTCGCGCTCCCAACGTTGGCGCTCGGGGCGTTGGCGTTGCCCGTGGCGGGCTACACCGCGGCTTTGATCGTTCTGGACTCCGCGATCATCGATAATCTTTATATCACCGGCAACCTCAGTATCCTGACACACCTTTCTTCTGCCTCTAGGAAGATGCTGCTGATCAAGGACGGCCTTGTTTTGGAGAAGCTGCAATACGTGGATACGGTTGTTTTCGATAAGACCGGTACCCTGACCGAACAGCAGCCCCATGTCGGAAGAATCCATAGCTGCCATGCCGGGTACAAGGCATCCGCGATTCTCTACTACGCAGCGATTGCCGAGCACAAACAGAGCCATCCGATTGCCATGGCGATAATGGAGGAGAGCGAGGCGCTTGGTCTGATATTGCCATCGGTGGATGACACGCATTATCAGGTCGGTTACGGGATCTGCGTGCACGTCGACGACGAAGTCGTGCGAGTGGGCAGTGGCAGGTACATGGAGCTCGAAAACATCCAGCTAACGGATGAGATGATAGCACTTCAGGCGGCGGGCCATGCTCGGGGTTATACATTTGCGTTTGTCGCCATCGGCGAAACGATCGCCGGGATCATCGAGCTGCATCCGACTGTGCGCCCGGAGGCCGAGCGGATCGTCAGCGAACTGAAACAGCGCGGGCTTACGACCTACATTATTTCGGGAGACCACGAGGCTCCAACCAAGGCGCTCGCAACCGAGCTTGGCATCGACGGATTTTTTGCCGAAACGTTGCCGGAAGACAAGGCGATTCGGATTTCGCAGCTTCAGGAGCAAGGCAAGACGGTATGCTTCATCGGCGACGGTATCAACGACGCGATCGCGTTGAAAAAGGCGGATGTCGCCGTGTCGTTGCGAGGGGCCGCGTCCATTGCAACAGACACTGCGCAGGTTATCCTGCTCGAAGGGAATTTACGCCAAGTCGCAAGTCTGTTTGAGCTAAACGATCGTTTGCAAAAAAATTTCAGGAACAGCGTCTTGTGGGACGTCGTTCCGAACGCGACGAGCATCGTCGGCGCGTACTTTTTCCACCTGAGTGTCTATGGGGCCTTGGCTCTGTACACTGTCGGGCTGGCAGGCGGGGTTGTCAACGGCATGCTGCCATTGCTGAAGAAATAGGGGAGGGCGCGCGAATGTCCGGCGGCTAAACGCCGGGCGCGGAGTCGCGTCACCGCGCTCGGTGTATGGAAGTGCTTGCCGCATTATCAGTCAGTGCGGCGCTCACATCGCGCCTTGACCGATCTGAGACCCTCGGCCAGCGTTGTTTTGTCGGTCAATGCCCGGTAATCGGAGCGCTCACCGGTCATGTCGACGTGATTGCGAGTCTACTCGCCAAGGCGGTCCGGTACTGAAGTCGCTTCCCATCGGTATTGGCATCAACGCCGGAGAGACACACCACTGAAGGTGCCGGGTGCCTCGGTTGTGAAGGATCTTGGCGCCGTCCGCTTCGATGAATCGAAGCGTTTCTTTGTCGATGGTCGATGGTCGACGGTCGATGACGTTCCGCGCTGGCTTCAAGCGGCGCGAATGATCCTGATAAATATCGGAGGCGGACATGGTATGGGGCCTGGGCGTTGTCGTTGCGGCATATGTTGGCGTCAGACTGTTCGAGGTCACGGAGAATATAGGCGTTAATCAGAAGCTGCGGAAGCTGACGAAGCGGGTTTCGCGGAAGCAACGCAAGCCCCGGGTTCTTGGTGGGCTTGCTGCGCCCGCTCATGATGAGACTGATCGTCACAAACACTATGTGACCGTGAGCGGCGTTTCCATGGGGACCGCCATAGGCAGGTACCTCTATCCGCCGCTGACGATCGTGACATTGACCCTGTTGGCTTACGTCGCAATTCCTTAGATCAGGCAAGCAGAAACCTCGCTTGTCAAAAACAAGAAGGTCGACGGCTACGTTCTGTATGCTATCGCCGACATGATGATGGTGTGGCTTGGCGCCCTTGTATCGGCGGCGATTGGCATAGGGCTACTGCATGTCTCGAGGTTTGTCCTCTCCAGTGCCAAAGACCGATCCAAGGAGCTAGTGGTGGATGCGTTCGCCAGGCGTCCCAGGCAGGTTTGGATATTGAGTGAAGGCGCCGAAGTCCAGGTTCCGCTGGACAGCCTGCGCAAGGACGATATTGTCCTCGTCAACACCGGCGAGGTCATTCCTGTCGACGGCGTCATCACGGAAGGCTTCGCCTCTGTCGACCAGCAGGCGCTCACCGGCGAGTCCCGGCCGGCGGAGAAGTTTGTTGGTGAGCTGGTGTTTGCGTCGACGATTCTCATCTCCGGACGCATCCTGGTGCAGGTCGAGCAGTCCGGACAGGAGACCACGGTTGGCAAGATCAGCGACATTATCAACAAC
>JAAAPI010000055.1 GCA_009908325.1 Verrucomicrobiota bacterium
GGCGATCGCCCAGCGGGGCGCTTTCGAGGTATAGCCGGCTTGTTCCTGAAGCGCGAAAGGATCCAGCTTGACCACGGCACCATCGGTCGGGTAGGCAAAGTCCTGTCGCAAGGTATCGAGTGCTTCGATACACTCCCAGGCGTGCTCGATGCCGTCGGCCAGCCAATATTTTTCGAGCACGGGAAAGTGCCAGGCCTTCAATTTTTCCTGGATGTCGGATTGCGCTGCGAAGAAGTGGCCCGGTTCACAGGCTCCGATTCCGTAGAGCACAATATTCAGCGGGCGTTGGCGTGCTTCGGCGGGGTCCAGTAGTTTAATGGTGCCGGCGGCCAGATTGCGCGGGTTGGCGTAAAGCGGCTGGCCCGCTTTTTCACGGGCCGCGTTGATGCGCTCAAAGGCCTCGTGGCGCATATAAACCTCGCCGCGCACTTCAAGGATATCCGGCGCATCATTCAGCGTGTCCGGGATGTCATCGATCGTGCGGATATTCCGAGTGATATCGTCGCCCTCCACGCCGTTCCCCCGCGATACGGCGCGCACGAACCGACCGTCTTCGTAGGTCAGACTGACGGCGACGCCATCGATCTTAGGCTCGACCAGAAAGGTCAGCTTTTCATCGGGAAACCGCCGGGCCAGCCGCCGACCAAACTCGAGCAGTTCCTCCGAGCTGTAAGTATTGTCCAAACTCAGCATGGGCTTGCGGTGGCGGTAGCTCTCAAAGCTTTCCAGCCGGTCGTCGCCGACGGATTGGGTCGGTGACGTCTCAGCGGCCAGCTCGGGATGGGCCGCTTCGAGTTCAACCAGCCGCGCCTTGAGCCGATCATAGGCGGGGTCGTCGATGACCGGTCGTGCCTCTTTGTAATAAAGATGATCGTGTTCGGCAATTTCGGCCCGGAGCTTGGCAATGTCCTTTTGGGGGTCTGACATGCGTGGGAGTGAAACCGCAATGCACGTTTTGTAAAGCGGCCAATCGGACGCCGCATCGTTTAAGGGGGCGTTTTATAAAATTCCAATATTGCGAAAAAATTTCTCGATATCGGATCGCTTGACCAAAAACGTGCGCAAAGCGAACTTGTTTGATTTTCCCATAGTTGGATCAACGGCTCTATTGCCATTTAAATCAGCGTAATCGGATCGTTATCCTTCAAGGATAACGCTATGGATCATTCGGCTCACAATAAAATTGTCTCCTTCATTTGGTCCATTGCGGACGATTGCCTGCGCGATGTCTTCGTGCGGGGGAAATACCGGGACGTCATCCTGCCCATGTTTGTCCTGCGGCGCATCGACTGTCTGCTGGAGGATACCAAGGAGGGCGTGTTGGAGGAGGTGCGCTTTCAAAAGCAGGACGCTGGTATGACGGTGCTCGACCCCGCCGGGCTTTGCGAGGCCTCGGGGCAGGTCTTTTACAACACCTCGAAATTCACGCTCAAGACGCTGCTCGGCAACCCCTCCCAACTGGAGGCCAATTTCGCCGCCTATCTGGACGGCTTCAGCGAAAACGTGAAGGAGATCATCGCCAAGTTCGACCTGCGCAACCAGATCCGCAAGATGGCCGAGGCCGATGCCCTCCACGGCGTGATCGAGAAATACACCTCTCCCCGCATCAACCTCTCCCACAAAGACGCCATCGACCCCGACGGGCGCAAGCTGCCGGGCCTCTCCAATCTGGGCATGGGCTACGTCTTCGAGGAGCTGATCCGCAAGTTCAACGAGGAAAACAATGAGGAGGCGGGCGAGCACTTCACCCCGCGCGAGGTCATCCAGCTGATGGTGCACCTGCTCTTCGAGCCGGTCAAAGCGCGGCTCCCGCCCGTCATCACCATCTACGACCCGGCCTGCGGCTCGGGCGGCATGCTGACCGAGGCGCAGGACTATATTATCCATCCTGACGGCCCGATCCAGTCCAACGCCGCCATCTACCTTTACGGCAAGTAGGTCAACCCCGAGACCTACGCCAACTGCAAGTCCGACATGCTGATCAAGGGCAATGACCCCGACGGCATCAAATACGGCTCCACCCTCGCTACCGACGAGTTTTCCAGCACCCGCTTCGATTTCATGCTCTCCAATCCGCCCTACGGTAAGAGCTGGAAGACCGATCAGGGGCAAATCCTGGAAAAGGTCGGTTCCAAAACCGAGGTCATCGACCCGCGCTTCGAGGTGGAGCTGCCCGACGCCTACGGCGAGTGCCAGACCGTGCCCGCCTGCCCGGCGGTGGACGATGGGCAACTGCTCTTCCTGATGGAGATGGTTGCGAAGATGAAGCGCCTGCAGGACGCCCCGCTGGGCAGCCGCATCGCCACCGTCCACAACGGCTCGGCCCTCTTTACCGGCAACGCCGGCCGCGGGGCCAGCAACATCCGCCAATACCTGATCGAGCACGACCTGCTGGAAGCCATCATCCAGCTGCCCAACAATATTTTCTACAATACCGGCATCACCACCTACATCTGGGTGCTCTCCAACCACAAGGCCCCCGCCCGCCGGGGCAAGGTTCAGCTGATCGACGCCTCCCAGCTCTACGAAAAGCTCCGCAAAAATTTGGGTGAAAAAAACTGCACCTTCACCGGCGGGCACATCGAGCAAATCACCCGTGCCTACCTGGATCTCGCCGACACCGGCAAAGAGGCCGTGGACGGCCTCAAGAGCCGCGTCTTCGACAACCGCGACTTCGGCTACTGGAAGATCACCGTCGAGCGTCCCCTGCGTAAATCCGCCCAATTCACCGCGGAGCGCGTCGCCACTCTCCGCTTCGACAACCGCCTGACCGCCGAAATGGAATGGATGTATTCCCAATGGTGCGACGCCGTTTACGAGCCCGGCTTCCTCAAAGAGCAGAAAGACGCCCTCGAAGACTGGCTGGAGGCCGAAGGCATCGAGCGCAAAGCCGCCGACCGCAAGAAGCTGCTCGACACGAAATTCTGGCTCAACCGTCGCGAACTGGTCGACGCCGCCACCCGCCTGCACGCCGAAGTCGGCGATGGCCTCAGCCACGATTTCAATACCTTTCAGGAGGCCGTTAAAGCGGCCAACAAACAGCTGAAACTCCAGCTCAGCGCCGCCCAGCTCAAAGCAATCCTCGACGCCGTCTCCTGGCGCGATCCCGATGCAGAGCCTGTCATCGAGTCCAAGGGCATCCCCGGGCTACCGACGGAGGGCTACGACCCGGAGCGGGCAGCGATGTTTGGCAAAG
>JAAAPI010000342.1 GCA_009908325.1 Verrucomicrobiota bacterium
GCATCATCTTATGCGAGGGAGTTTGAGTTTCAGGGGTGATATCCGGCGCGTCGAGCCCGGGCAGGCAAGGCTGTTGGAGCATTTCCGCCCTCCATGTTTGGTGAAAGACCGGGCCGGCCATCGTGCCGACCCAAGACGGCAAGCAGATCCGTCAAGCCGGGACCGGCGCCGGATCCTGCCATTGCTCGCAAGAATAGCCTTCACCGCCAAACTCGCCCAAATCGCCCATTTGGTCGAACAGCTTGAAAAACTGCGCCTGCATCGCACGAGTCTGGTGCGCCGCGGTGTCGCTCCCCTCGACGGTGAACAGCTCCGGGTGATCTGCGGTCAGGTTGTGAAGATTTCGACACTCTTGCGCATCCGTCATCGTCAAATCCAAAAACAGCAAGAACCCCAGACGATGCAGCGACCCATCCGTCGGCCGATGCGGCGGGATATCCAAGAGGTTCTCCGCCTCCGCGACAAGTTCAGCCCGCACGGCCTCCGCCTGACGCAGCACCGGGTCGACAGCGGACCCGTCCACCGGTTCATTCTCCGCTTCCATCGCCCGCTCCAAGGTCACCATCCAAGACATGAAGGAAAGAACCCGGTTGAAGCGCCGCGTCGTCGGCGTGTGAGCCTGCGCGAGGGGGTGGATCTGGGCCGACGCGCTGGCGTCCATTTCGTACAGCATGGTTGCCTCCATTATTGCTTGACGTCTAGCATATATCGAGGCTGCCTGTATTTTCAAGAGACGGCTAGCAATTTTTCCCAAAACCTGTCAGAGACGGTGCGAGCACCACCCTCGGGAACACCAGCGACGGAGAGGACATGAAAGACGATCGCCACCTTGCGACAGAGCTTCTCGTGGTCGCCGCGCGCGGGATCAGCAAGTCGATGAGCGATGCCCTGCGCCCACACGGCCTCGCCCCGGCGCAATTCGGAATACTTGACCTGCTTGATCGTGAGGGGACCCTCTACCCATCGACGATCGCGCGAACCATGGGCATAGAAACCTCAACCACGGCAACCACGCTCAAGCGAACCGAGGCGCACGGCTTCATCGTGCGAGAAAAGGACCCGTTGGATGCGCGAGGCGTGGTCGTCAAGATGACCGCCAAGGGCCGCGACACCCTGCCCGCGGCACGGGCCGCCGTGAAAAACGTCGAAAACCGCGCTCTCGACGGTCTCACCGACGAAGAACGCGATATTCTTCATTCCGTACTTACGCGGCTGATCATGAATATGAAGTAAGAGGGTATAGACGCGAACATGGTGAAAAAGCCTCCTGACAGCAGGCCAACTGCCAAGAAACCGAGTGTGGTCGTTCCATACTCACCCTAAGGAATGTGCTTTTTTAACCGATTGTGTGGAAAACTCTACAATCGGTGAGCTGCCCCACATTTTCAGTCTTGAATGTGGGGCATTCAAAAAGGGCGGCCCGAGCTTAGGACACCTTACCCTTTATCCCCGCGTTCACGCCACATTTGTCTCAACGACGCAGCCAAGTCTTCAACACTTTCCTGACCAGTCATCTTACCATCATACGCGTTCAAGCCGACACCTGCATAAACATTGGCAAACGCGCCCTGCATCTCGGCGTAAGTTGCATCGTAGCGCAATGAGGCAAGGATTGCCTTGAGGTTTTCCCGCACGAATTCACGTTGCGACCCTGCACCGGTTTGGAATTCATCACGCGCCTGCGCAAATATCCTGTCAGACGTATTGTGATATTGGCGTGCTGTTTCGACTTCCTGCTGAAGACTATGGAACCGTTTGTTGGCCACGAAAACCTGAGTGGCGATGGCTTGGCTCAATGCAAGCGACCGCGCATCCAGAAGGTCGCTTTGACGCGCAATTCTGGCTTTACCGCGCGGATGCTTTGCCAAATTCATGAGGTCCCACGAAACACGTGTGCCCCAACCGGTCCAGTTTTCATTCACCAGGAAGTCGTTGGAATCGTAGTTCACGCCAAGGTAGCCTCGGATCGAGGGCAGTAATTCCAACACCGACGCTTTTTCTTCTTCTTCGTTGATGCGCAATCTGTAGGCGATCTCGCGCATTTCAGGGCGGTTCCGAAGAGCCATCTCCGTCATCTCTTCGGATGACAGTTTCGTTATTGGTGTTTTCAAACGGCTATGCCTGGGAATAACCACCGAGTAGTCTTGGTTCTGTGGCAAGTTCATCAAGGCAGCCAGCTGATTTTTGGCCACAAAGAGATCACGCCGCAACTCTTTGGCTGTCCTGAGCGTATCGAGCATTTCACGTTGGAAGCGAAGGGCTTCGAGGCGATCGCCTTCGCCATTGGCGACCTGACGGCGGGCCACGTTCAACGCCGCTTGGGCACGAGTTTCAAGCTGACCAATCTGGCCCAAAAGCCGTTCTGCCGCAACGGCACGCCAATAGGCGGTTCTCACATCCTCGATCACGCGGTTGATCGTAGAACGCCTCTGTTCCTCGGCTATAAGGGCGCGATCACCAGCTTGCTTCGCTCGGTAATAGGACAATCCAAAATCCAGAATGTCCCAGCTGAGTTCCAGACTGCCGGAGTCGCTGCCGGGATCAGCCGATGTAGACGCGACCGGGTCGATCACTCCATTCTGGTCGATTGACCTCGAAAACGGATCGTTATCCCTGTCGGACCAATCCACTTTGGCGACAAGCTCTGGCAGCATATCGAGCTCCGCTTCGCGAACTTCGGCAGTTCGTAGCGCGACATCGGACATTTCCAGGCGATAATCGAGATTATACTTCAAGGCGCGTGCCATCGCCTCGTACAAGTCGATGCTCTGCGTCACAGGCGTTTGGCTTTCTGAAACAACCCGGCGCTCCCGCTCGGCTGCGAACGCATTGAGCTCGGATTTTGTGAAGGGTGTGGGTGTGACCGTACAGCCGGCAATCGCAATCAATGAGATGCCTGCAATCCCCAAACGAAGAGCACGGGTCTTTGATGCGCGACTTTCTGGCAGCGATAAGCTCGTAGCTCCGAAGTTACTCATATTTTTCATACTATCCCCCAATAGCCTTTAGAAGCTTGGATGCTTCCACATCTTTGGCAAAAACCAAGCTTTCGGTTTGTGCGCTGAACGTTGTGTTTTCGATTTCACGTGCATCTATGCCAATTTCTGAATGGCGCCCTGCTTGATGAAACTCAATTTCTGCTTGCACCACATACCCATTCTCAAGGGCTATGTCCAAGACAGTGTTTTCCTCAAT
>JAAAPI010000216.1 GCA_009908325.1 Verrucomicrobiota bacterium
AGTTTCGAACTGCGCCACCTCCGCTGCCAATTTCATAACTTCTCGTTACCCTTCGCGGCAGAGCTCTCCCGTTATGCCGCCCTGGACTCAACCAGCATACTTTTCTAATTCAGACCTCACTTGCTTATGCCAGTGACTGTGACTTTCGACTTTTCTGATGCAACCGACAACAATGACAGGACAAGGATTAGGCTTGCCTTCCAAAGGTTTGGGTGGGAGACGATTGGTGGTACAGCTTACCGCTATCCTCCTCTGACTACTGGCGAAAGCAGCAGTGGGCTCGAAGACTGGTTCAACCATGTGATTCCTGCTCTCATGTACATGCGGTCTTTAGTTGATGCCAAAGATATTGAGGTCAACAACTTTACCATAGATGCTTTCTCCTCTACTGGATGGCGGAATTCAACTGAAGGTCCAGAAATCGGGTCGAGTGATGATATTTCGATGTCTACAGAGACGACGAGTGGCGAACCCGTACTGTCGGAAAGCCGACTCAGAGATTGGCTGAAAACATGCCGTGATGCCACTACTACATGAATCGAAATCACTGCCGGGTGAAGGAACGAAGCGATTCAACACCGCACGGCATAACACAACGCTGCTGCTGACGAAAAGTGGACCCGTCGGCGCTTTGCTTGAAGTTTCCGAACTACGTCTGCCCGTATGAACCGCTGCGCCGTAATTTTTCGCAGCAGAGCTTCCCCGTTATGCAATTTCGAGCTGGTTAACTGAAATGAGAGACTTTTGGGTCAAACTTGTCGTCACGGTCGTTGCTGTCATTCTTTTGGCAGCGCGTCTTATTTGGCCCTCGTTAAAAATCGACGCTGTCGCTCTCGGACTACTTGCAATTGCCGTTCTCCCATGGCTTTCCTCGCTAATTCGAAGTGCGGAGTTCCCCGGGGGATGGAAAGTTGAATTCAGAGACGTTCAAGCAGCCGGCACAAAGATTACGGGCACAGATGATAGTGGAAGTTCGGCCGCAAGCGAATACTCATATCAAAGCATTCGCAGTGAAGACCCCAACCTTGCTCTTGCTGGCTTGCGGATAGAAGTTGAGAAGCGGCTTCGATCTCTCGTGGAGAAAAACGAACTGGACCCCCAGGGCGCTCTTGTGAGTCAACTTGACCAGTTGCGTCGCAAACGCGTGATTGAGGAAGATTTTGCGTCAGGTATTTTGGAACTGGTGGACGCGGGAAATCGAGCAGTTCACGGAGCGGAAGTTGATCCTTCAGTGGCCGAGTGGGCTTTTAAAGAAAGCCCTAGGATCATCGCTGCCCTAGATCGGAAACTCGACTCTTAAACGAGAGGAAATGCATAACCACGCCTGCACCTCAACTCGGGGTTCTGTCCTTTTCTTGCTAACCTGGTAGAGCAATTATATTTGCTCGGCCTAGGGTGGTGATGTGATTGAATGGATACTTCGTCGTAGATTGCAATTCGAACCGCGTCGATTGCAAGTGAACGATTCCGCCCCCTAGTCAGGTTAGTCCTTTCGTTGTGCACACTTAAATCACTCTCCAATGTTCGGTCTCTCTCAGGAAGAAATTAGCGAGCTGTCTGATGAACAGCTTCAGAAGTTGAATGATAAAATAGTCTTCGTCAGAGATGCAATGCCGGGAGAATGGTTAGATCACTCGGACGAGCTCAGGGACGCTGCAGAGTTATTGTGGCATGACAAGTCTAACGACCTCCGAACGAGCATGGAGCAAGTAGGCGAGATTCAACAGGGCGATCTTGTCTACAAAGAGAAAATAAATAAGTACTATTATATATCGCGCCCATATCTGTTGTTGGCTGGGTTTTCTATCGAAAACGTCTTTAAAGGTCTTTGCGTTGCGCGCAATCCGTCACTGATAAATACTGGAAGACTAGATTCGGAGCTAAGAGAACACAGAATTTTGGTGTTGGCTGGGAAGTTAAAAGATATCAACTTGAGCGAGGCAGAGGCTAAATTCTGCAAGGTAGCCCAAGATGCAATTCCCTATTGGGGAAGATATCCCATTCCGCTGTCGTACAATCGCCTTTTGCCGGAAGTGGGGCTAGATAGTGAACTGCGACGAACATTCCTAGACTTGCAGAGCCGTCTAGGTGCTAGGCTTCATCGTGCGATACGGGACGGTTGGGACTCAGGAGTAGGACCAGAAACCCTTAAACGTCGAAGTAAAAGGTATGGTGACAATATTCGGCATGATGAAAGCCTATTCGAGTAAATGTGCTTAACCCATGGCTGCACCGGCCGGTGCCCGTTTGCGCCTTGAATCGACTATGATGTCTCGACCGCTCATCGCGAGGGCTGTGTGAGCACCGCCGATAAGCTTCGGCCGTTATGTGCGCGTCCTTTCCTTAAAGCGTTTGTTTATGAGGACGACCACGCAGCGCTACGCGCATCCCGCCAGTTTCGCTCTTGTCGTGGCCGTCGTGTACGCGGCCGCGCTACCCATCGTCGCGCGCCTATCCTCTGCTGCCTACCCGGGCATCATCGCAGCTGGGCTGACGGTGGATCTTGTCGTACTTGTGCCGCTCGCCTATCATGTGATTCTCGTGCGCGGGCGGGACTGGCCTGCGGTCACGACGGCCGTCGTCTTTCTCATCAGTCTCTACGCCGCTCACTTTGTCGTTCCGGCGGCGCACCAGGCGCCTCTCGCTTTCCTGACATACGTTGCGGTTCCGATTGAAATCTCCTTGATCGGGTACGTGCTCTTCAGGGCCGTTCGCACGGTTCGCCGCATGGGTCTTCGGCGCTCTGACCCGACCGACACGGATCTCCTGGAGCATCTTCGTCGGACGATGCGTCAGGCGTTCGATGTGCGCGTTCTTGCCGACGTCATTGCTCACGAGTTGGCTGTCTTCTACTACGCGCTCTTCTCGTGGCGCAGCAGTCTCCCCAGCGCACGCCCCGAAGCGTCGACGTACACCTACCATAAGTCGAGTGGATATGGTGTTATACTGGCGGGTATTATGGTGGCTCTAGTCATAGAACTCGTGGGTGTGCATCTGCTTCTGCACCTGTGGAGTCCAACCGTCGCCTGGATTCATACCGCACTTGGCCTGTATGGAATGCTTTGGCTCGTCGGCGACTATCGGGCCATGCGTTTCCGACCCATCCAGCTGCACGGGGACGTTTTATACCTGCGATGCGGGCTTCGCTGGAGCATACGGGTTCCGCTGGCGAGCATCGCGAGCGTAGAAA
>JAAAPI010000314.1 GCA_009908325.1 Verrucomicrobiota bacterium
GTCCAGCATCGTCCATACGAACTGATCGGCGGCATCGGTAATGATGTTCGAACTCCGAACGCCATCGGCATAGGCCGTCTCGGCCGTGCGGCCATCATCATAATCCCAGGAGCGGCTGATGATGACACCAGCGGCATCAAAGCTATCCTCATAGCTGGTCCAAGCGTATCCATTCCCTGCGTCTGACATGTTGGCGGACACCTGAATGCCATTCACGAATTCACTGATCAGAATGCGGCCATCATCAAACTCGCGCGTTTCGGTCTCTGTTTCCGGATCCTCTGCACGTTCATCTTCGTGATCCTGAAGGGCCGTGGTTGCCTCCGGATCGACAGCTTGGCTTGATATCTGATCAGGGCGTCCAAAAAGAGAGTTCCAGTTTCCGAAGACCCCATCAGTGAATTCAAATGCGAAGAACGATTGGATGAATGAGTTAAGCAAACCGAATTGATCAAAGTCAATTTGCCCACCAACATTGCCGAGATACAAGCTATCACCGGTAGCGTTGACGGTGATCGTCGCTTCCCCGTTGAGAAATTGCGATACGAAGAACCCCTGGTTAATGGTTTGCACGCTATAGTTCCAGGTGAAGGTTACGTCACTGCTGGACAGGCCTTCGAACACAACCCTGTCTACAACACCATAATTTGATGAAAAGACATCACGACCGAAACCTTCTTCAAGGGTAACAACCGCGCCCGAGCTCGTCGCCTGTGTGAAGTCGTAGTAGTCGTTCCCCGTGCCGCCATTGAGTTCCGTAGCTCCATCTCGATAAATCAGAATATCGGCGCCTTGATCTCCATTCAGACGACCGTCTCCGGTTCCGTTGAGGATATCAGCTCCTTCTCCACCCTCGATTTGACCATCGCCGTTGCCCTCCTCCAAGTCATCGTGGCTGCTCGAACCGCGGAGGATTTCGACATCCTGAACCTCCATGATTTCGACCGGATAATCTCGCAGGCCAATGATCGCCGTATCATCTTCGAGCGAGCCGACAACGCCGCGCCCGGCCACGGGAGAAAAGTCAACAGTATCGCCTTCCTCACCCTCACCGCCCATATCAATGCCATTCTCACGCAGCCCGCCGCCAAGTAGGCCTCCGGGAAGATATTCCGCAGACACACTAAGAACATCGTCATGAGCCGTGGCGATAAGGCGCTCGACATCAATCAACGTATCAAGAGCGCCACTGCCATCTGTGACTTGTGAAATTCGTCCGCGTCCGAAACCTGCCCATAATTCAGCTTGTGCGGCGTCCTGAATGTTGCCGTATTCTATTCGGATACCTACGCTTTCGTCGGAATAATCGGCAATATCGTCGCCGTCTCCACCATTCAGGCGATCAGCACCCGCTCCACCGGTCAATGTGTCATCGCCACCGAGGCCGATCACGATGTCATTGCCACTCCCGCCAGCTAATGTACCATCTTCGCCGTTGTCACTGACTACTTTTCCACCTGAAATGTTAACCACGTAGTCACTGAATGGCGCTCGACCGAGATTTGCGTCAGCTAGGCCCAAAACACCTTGCGTTTCAAGATCAAAAACATACTCGAACTCTTCAGAGCCGGGGAAGAAAGGTTCGAATTGCAGTTCCACTTCGATAGCCGTGACGAAGGCCGCGCGGGTGAGCATGTTTTCCCAGGCTACCTGCCGCTCCGCAAAGGTGTCGAAACTGTTGAGGTAGTAGTCCGGTGTCCAGGCGTTGGCGGATACGCCTGCCACATTTTCAAACACTACGCGATGATAGTCCTGAATATCATCGACATTCAGATCGCGGCCGTTATCTTCATCGCGGAGCGCGAAATCGGCCTCCATCAGTCCTTCGCCAACCCGCGCAAGAAGTTCGTTGGAGATGGTGACGCCCTCTTCGCTGGCTTCGTTGATAAAGTAGCGGTTAGCCGTCGCTCCTGAGCTTGTATCATGCAGCACGACGCCTAGGGCCAGATTTGCGTATTGTGACCCGTAGGATGATAGCGTTTCCCAATAGGCGATCCGGTCACTAGCTTCGACATGGATTCTAAGAATATCCAGCTGCGACTGATTCAAAGGCATGTAACTCTTCCTTTCAAAGGTTTTCGGACGTCGCGCAAGTCAGGAACTGCGCAATATTGTTGTAAATTTCGTTCCAGTTTGGCAATTCGGTACGCCGAAAACTCATGCGTACATCCATTTCTGAAAGACGGGTTGTGTGACGACAGCCTTCATTAAGAGTATTGTTTATCCCACGCACTCCGCACAGCATCCATCCGGCCAAACCTCCATTTTCATCATAATGAACAAAAAGGTCCTCCCCCCCCAAATGATCGGGGGCGATGATACGGATCAGCCCGTATGGGCCCTTCTCAGTTGGAAAATCGCGCCAGTTGGGATCAGTCCTGGGTTTACCAATGTCCTCTACCGAAAGTGGCAATTGGAGGGATTTTCCAATTGTCTGATCCACAGGAAGCTGATCCGTAACAACGAAATGCATCCAATCCCATGGAAGTGCTGACGCATTTCGACGTCCTGTTTCACGCCGTGTGATCGGTTCAAAGGTCGGAACTTCAATGCTAAACAGCTGCGTTCCATGCACTGCTCCTTCGGTGTGATCAAAGCGATCCTCCAAATAGCGTTTTGGAACGTGCATCGGGATAAGTCGATCCTCATGCTCCATCTCGATGAAGAAGCTTACCATCGGCTCATCTGGAGAGAAGTGCCGGCACGGGTCGAGGTCCGGGTCGATGGTGCTTGGAGGTTGTTCGTTCCTGTCCGGTCGCGACCTCGGTTCTTCTGCTCTTCCGGCAGAGAGGGAGAGCAAAACGCAACATAGAACGGTCAGAAGTACCTGTTTCACGATCACCACATCATCAACACCATAGGGTGATTATAGGTTAGAAGGTTCAATTTGTGGAGACGAAAAACGACGTGGTGCGCAGCTGATATTTTCTAGGGCTAGTGTGATGCAAAAGCAATTTTGGGCTGCGGAGCCCTTAGCAGAATTACCATGTGTCAGCATCCTTTCCGCAACGAGGCGTGCCAAAACTCAACCGTTTCTGTCACTGGTGATATCCACCGTTTGTGGCGCGTAGGTTCTGGCAACGGGTTTTTGTCCGATATGTGGACGCGACGGGCTTCTAGGATGCTTGGGCGAGGTTTCGGTTCGGCAGAGTTTCATTGCGCAGGTATCGGGTTGGTAGGCTCGGTCATGCGTCGCAGTGTTGTGCGACGCAATCGGAGCACCAAATGTCAGTTGTTTCACGCCTCTCTGGCGCTGCCCTTGGCACGCACATCGCCGATCAGACCGCCCTTGTTGCGGTGCCCCTTGTTGCCGCATTGGCATTCGGAGCGACGCCGGAACTCATCGGTCTTCTCGTCGCTTGCCAGACTTCGGCACACCTGATCGGTTCCATTCCATTCGGTATCGTCGTGGATCAAGGCAGGCTCCGTGCGCTGGCCGTGACGTCGGCTGCGATTTCCCTAGTCGGGTTCGGCATGGCTGCGGCTTCTGTCCTTCTCGGCCTCGTGGTCCTTTTCGGCGTTTCGATCACGCTGGCCGGCTTGGGCGTTGTCCTGTTCGGTCTCACTTCGCTCTCGATCCTTCCACGCGTGACCGATGCGACAACGCTGCCGCGTGCTAACGCTTCGCTGGAGCTACCAAGGGCGGTCGCGTCCTTCGCGGCTCCTCTTTGTGTTGGCCTCTTGATCGCCAACATCCCGACATGGTCGATCCTTGCAATCGCGATGGCGGGATCGGCGTTGGCTTTGACTTTCACGGCGACGCTTCCCACGTTCGACGTCGCACCAAAAGCGACGGAACCAGTTGTCGCCCGCATCCGCGCGGGTGCGGCATACTTGGTCGGGCATCCGCTCCTGCGCCCGATCGCGCTTTTTGCACTCTTCTGGAACCTCGCCTTCGCGGCGCTGCTGGTGGTATTGGTGCCTGCCATACAGAGCCTGTGGTTGTTTGAGGCTGGGGCCTTCGGTATCGGCCTTTCGGCATTCGGCGCGGGCGCGATCCTCGGGTCCTGGCTGTCAGGTCGGGTGTCCGCGCTATTGCCACCCTGGATAATCCTCCTCTTCGGACCAGGGAGTTCCGCTTTGGCGGCAAGCGGTCTCTTGGTCTTAGAAGAGGGTGCCAGCCCGATCTGGCTCTACGCGTGCCTGCTTCTTCTGGGGTTCGGCCCGTTCATGTGGCTCATCGCGCAAAACTCGGTCCGGCAACTCGTCTCACCGCCGCAAATGCTCGGACGTGTCAATGCGGTCATTCAAACGACGATTTACGGTGCACGGCCATTAGGGGCTTTGCTGGGCGGCACAGTGGCGGGTTGGTTCGGGCCAGAAGCGGGCTTGTTGCTGGTCACGGCGCTGTTTTCTGTATCCTTTGCCGCGTCGGCGGCAAGCGATCTACGCAGAGTGCAGAGCTATGCAGCACTGAAGCCACTGTAACTGGGAGCAGGCCAGAGCAGAGAAACTGGCATTCGCGGCAGGGCCGGATGTGCCAAAACTCAACCGTTTCTGTCACCGGCGGAAACGACCGTTTTTGACCACCTTTCCCTGCTCCACGGGATTTCAATAAGTTGACCGGGACAAAACCCCATGTCAAAACTAGAAAGGTTTTGGGAGGGTTCTGTCCATGATCTTAGGGTACGCCCGCGTCTCGACCCGGGACCAGACTCTCGATGGTCAGCGCGACGCCCTCACGGCTGCCGGAGCCGAACGGATTTTCGCAGACACGATCACGGGAACGTCCCGGACCCGGCCCGAGCTGGACCGGCTCCTCCTGGAGCTCCGCTCTGGGGATGTGGTCGTCGTCACGAAATACGACCGGCTCGCCCGGAGCCTGAAGGACCTGTTGGAGATCGTAGATCTGATCCAGACTCGCGGCGCCGGGTTCCGGTCTCTCGGAGAAGATATTGACACGACCAACCCGGCCGGGCGGCTGGTATTTCACGTTTTCGCATCGATCGCGCAGTTCGAGCGAGAGCGGATCGTGGAGCGGACGAAGGAGGGACTGAAAGCGGCCCGGAAACGGGGCCGGGTCGGGGGTAGGCCACCTGCCCTTTCACCGGCCCAGAAGATTGAAGTGAAACGCATGCGCGACGAGGAGCGTCGCCCCATCCCGGAAATCGCCGCGCTGTTCAAAGTCAGCGAGAAGACGATCAGGCGAGTGGTGTGAGCGGTGACCGGCGCAGGACCTGACAGCACGACCGAGGTCCTCGCCGGGCTTGTGGAGCGAGTCACCTTCCATAGCGAGGAGAGCGGCTTCTGTGTCCTACGCGTAAAGGCCCGGGGGCACCGGGATCTGGTGACGACCGTAGGGCACGCCGCGATGATCTCTGCAGGGGAGTGGGTCACGGCGTCCGGGGTCTGGGTGAACGACCGGACGCACGGACTCCAGTTCAAGGCGCACTTCCTGAAGACGTCAGCCCCCTCCAGCATCGATGGGATCGAGAAATACCTCGGGTCCGGGATGATCAAGGGGATCGGACCGGTCTACGCGAAGCGACTGGTGAAGATGTTCGGCAAGGACGTCTTCGACATCATTGAAGCGACCCCTGAACGGCTGCGGGAGGTGGGCGGGATCGGCCCCAAGCGGGCCGACAAGATCACCTCGGGGTGGGCCGACCAGAAAGTGATCCGGGAGATCATGGTGTTCTTGCACCAGCACGGGGTGGGCACGGCCCGGGCCGTTCGGATCTTCAAGACCTACGGCACCGACGCGGTTCAGGTCATGAGCGAGAATCCCTACCGGCTCGCCAAGGACATCCGGGGGATCGGGTTCCGGACCGCCGACATGATCGCTGAGAAGCTCGGTATCGAGAAGACCGCGATGATCCGGGTGCGCGCCGGGATCTCCTTCGCGCTGACCGAAGCGATGGGGGACGGGAATTGTGGTCTGCCCCGCAAGGAACTGATCAGCCTGGCTGAAAAGCTTCTGGAGGTCCCGCCCTCCCTTATTGAAAGGGCGCTGGCGGAGGAACTTCAGGAGGAAACGGTCACGCTGGATCGGGTGGGAGATGCGGAGTGCGTATTCCTGACCGGGCTGTACCTGGCCGAGCGTGGGATCGCAGAGCAGATCCAGAGGATCCGCTCCGGCCCCCTCCCCTGGCCCGAGATCGACGCCGAGAAGGCGCTGCCCTGGATCGAGCAGAAAACCGGTCTCAGCCTTGCGGAAAGCCAGGCCGAGGCGATCCGGCTCGCGCTTCGGTCAAAGGTCACGGTGATCACGGGCGGGCCGGGCGTCGGCAAGACGACCATCGTCAACTCAATCCTGCGTATCCTGGCGGCGAAGCGGGTGAACCTGCTCCTGTGCGCCCCGACCGGCCGGGCCGCCAAGCGGATGACGGAAGCTACCGAGCGGGAGGCCAAGACGATCCACCGGCTTCTCGAGTTCGACCCCAAGGCGTTCGGCTTCAAGCGGGACCTTGAGAACCCGCTCGAATGCGACCTGCTCGTCGTGGACGAGAGCTCGATGGTGGACGTGATGCTGATGCAGTCCCTGCTGAAGGCGGTCCCGGACCACGCCGCGCTCCTGATCGTCGGCGACATCGACCAGCTCCCCTCGGTGGGGCCCGGCCAGGTGCTCGCGGACGTCATCGGCTCGGGCGCCGTGCCGGTGGTACGGCTAACCGAGGTGTTCCGTCAGGCGGCGGAGAGCAAGATCATCACGACGGCGCACGCGATCAACGCCGGGCGCATGCCCGACCTCGCTCCGCCGGACGGAGAGGCGGATTTCTACTTTGTGCCCGCCGCGGACCCGGAGCAAGCGGTGTCGCGGATTGTCGAACTGGTCTCCAGGCGCATCCCGAACCGGTTCGGTTTCGACCCGATCCGGGACATCCAGGTCCTCTGCCCGATGAACCGGGGCGGCGTCGGGGCCCGGTCCCTCAACATCGAGCTGCAAGCCGCGCTGAACCCGGCAGGTGAGAAGAAGGTCGAGCGGTTCGGCTGGACCTTCGCCCCCGGCGACAAGGTCATGCAGATCGAGAACGACTACGACAAGGACGTCTACAACGGGGACATCGGCACGGTCGAGGATGTCGATCTGGATGAGGGCGAGGTCGCGGTGAGCTTTGATGGGCGAACCGTCACCTTCGTTTTTGGGGAACTCGACACGCTGGTACCGGCCTACGCGGCGACGATCCACAAGAGCCAGGGGTCGGAATACCCCGCGGTGGTCATCCCCGTGATGACCCAGCATTACGCGATGCTCCAGCGGAACCTGATCTACACCGGGGTGACACGCGGGAAAAAGCTGGTGGTCTTGGTCGGCCAGAAGAAAGCCGTGGCGATCGCTGTCAAGAACGTCTCTGGGCGGCGTCGCTGGTCGAAGCTCGATGAGTGGCTGCGTGATCCCACGCCGAATAATGACAACGGAATTCCCGCATACTGTTGAACCTGGAAGCTGGAAAGGCCCCCTGCCCCGCCGATCTGCCCTCCGTTCCGCCGGTCCCGGCGCTCAGATCCTCAACAGAATTGATAATAGTGTTAAGGATCGTCAGGATGCTGCTCTTCCAGTCCTAAGTACTCGGCCGTATCTTTATCAAGGCTTTCACGAAGTCCTTTCTGAAACAGCACCTCTCGACTTGTGTGCGCTTGGTCCAGTTTCTCAAGTGTGGGTTGAGCATCTGCCGGAGACCAAGTCACGATCTGTCCTCGAGAATCCTTCAATTTAAACTTTGAAAAGATGCTTCTAAACCGGTTGGGGGTTATCCCAATAAACTGAGTGAACCTAACCTTCTTTTCGTCTGCATTCGACTGGTCAATCTCAATGGAGTCGGGATAGAGTTCACTAGCGTAACTCTTTGAATAGGGCTCCAGATAGAATACTTCACGTACACCTGATGCGACGATGTGTTTAGCGCAATTATGACATGGGAACGTCGTGCAGAACAAGCGCCCATCCTTTACGCTGAGGCCCAATCTCGCAGAAGTCGACAGCGCTGCCATTTCAGCATGCACCGCGCGCCCGTATTCAAGCGAGTCCATTATCTGAGATTTTTTTAACGGGGCTCCCTCGGAGTCTATGAAACGCTCCTCGATGTCGTGGTCGTCAATATCGAATTCAGCCAATTCACCACTGTCTCTCAGGATTTGTACAACCTCCGCGACCATCTGTCTCTTTCGTACAGTATTGATATCTGAACCCAGAGCGACATCACGTGCATCTACGCCTTCCGTAGCCCAGTAGGTTCCACCAAACGCTTTTGGCGCTTCGTTAAAGCCAGTTGCAACTATGTCGCCATTCCTCTCAATCGCAGCGCCCACCTGTCGTGCTGTGTCGCAAGAAGTTAGAGAAACATTATGCGCAATATTCTGAAAGAACTCGTCGCGAGTGGGTGATATCGCGAAGTTCCCAAATAGCGCTTCAAAGAACCGTTTTAGGAGTTGTCCGGCGGAAGCTTCACTGCTCGCATCAATTATTAGGTCAGCTTGCGGGAAGACATCACTGACACGTTGGCCAAATTTCTTTTGCGACTCTTTCTCATCTCGAACGATTAGCTCAACAGCCTTGGAGTTCCACTGATCTGGCCTAGGCGCGCTGGCGTGCCCTTCGGCTATTAATCTTGCTAGGCGCTCCTGCCGCTTATCTATGGGTTGATGGCAGGAAATAAGTATAAATTGTTGACCGTAGACCGACCGAAGCGCGGCGGCCTCCTCAGGTCTCTTGATTTGGTCAATTATATATCCTGTGCGCGCGGCCGGAACATCTGGTGCGCCAGTCTTTTGTGAGCGGTGCTCAATCATAGACTGGATGGCGTATGCTACAAAGAAATCGTTTCTATTCGACCTCTCGCGAATCGCGTTGCAGGCATCGATACGACTTGTGTACCGATCTTCTATGGGAGAATCCTTGAGCTCAAAATCAAAGCCTTTAGTCAAAAGATAATCGGTGATCTTAATTGGATGGCACGCATAGTGAAGAGCGTGTAGCTCCCTCTCAATCCATGATGTGACGGCCCGTGTGTCCACACCGATCCGCCCAACGATCCCAATCACCAGTTCGGCATCTCGGACGTTGCTCAACCAAAAATCCTCCCACATCCAGCATGAACAAGATTCTCAAACGCTACAAGATGTGGTGTAGTGGGGGAAGATCAGGAGGGCATGATGACGGACCACGCCAAGAAGGCAACATTTAGTTTTACCCAGTCGTTCAAGAGCACTGTGCAGAGGTTTGACTCTCTAAGCGACGGAAAAAAAGCGGATTTCTCTAGGTCTGCGAAGGTTGGGAAGCCTCCGTCCAAGCCTCCGTCCAAGCCAGCGAGAGAGCCTAAGAAGGTGGCAAGCTGACCGTTCTGGCTTCTTGCCGCGCAGAATCATCGGAGCCAAGGCGCTTGGCTTCTGGAGGCGGGCTGCGCTTGGCCTATAGGCGTTTAACACTATAACCCCGTCTCTTAAGCGCCTGTTTTCCGGTTCATAAGCGAGCCCGTCGTCCAGTTTGCGCAGACATCGCGGCTTTTGCACGCCTCGCCGACCCCACCCGCACAGAAGATCGAAGTGTGCCGGATGTGAAATGAAGACGGCCGCCCTTCACACGTTGCCCTGGCTCCATTGACAATCATGCGCAGAGAGATGACTATGAGTAGCGCGGCTATTTGTCTAACTAGAACCCGAAGGTCGATAATCAAATGGAAGTACTCCACCAGCCACGTTTTGCAAAACGCTACGATACCGTCACCGAAGAAAAGGCCGGTGGAGCTACCTACACGCCCAAAATCCTCGCGGATTTTGTTGCACAGCAGATTGTCGAGACGGCCGGGAAACTTCCGACTGACCGACCCCTTCGCATTCTTGACCCCGCCATCGGCCATGGAGAGCTGCTTGTCAGCCTGCTAGAGAAACTGGCCGACCAGCCGGGGCTGAACATCGAAGTCTATGGTTTTGAGACCGATCCTAAGGCCCTCGACGCTGCCACGGAACGGCTTCAACAGAATTTCCCCGACGTGTCCCTCCATTTCGAGCAGGACAACTTCCTTAAGTTCGTTCTTGAGCACTTCGGAGCGGGCGGCCACGGCAGTCTGTTTCGAAGTGCGGTTCCCGAGGCTTATGACCTCATCATCGCCAATCCCCCCTATGTCCGCACCCAGATCATGGGCGCGGCACAAGCGCAGCTTCTCGCCGAGCAATTCGGCCTGGCCGGTCGCGTGGACCTCTACTACGCTTTCATTCTCGGCATGTCCCAGGTTCTTAGGCCCCAAGGCATTGCCGGAATCATCGTTTCAAACCGTTTCATGACCACCCGCTCCGGCGCTTCCGTCCGGCAGGCACTGTTCGAGCGCTTCAACATCCGCCATGCATGGGATTTGGGCGACACCAAGCTCTTTGAGGCCGCCGTGCTGCCTGCCGTCTTGCTCGTTGAAGGTAAGAACGGCCACAAACTGGAAACCCCGGCCTTCACGTCAATCTACCAGACCACCGAACCGGCGACCGGGACGGCCATTGACCCGATCACCGCCCTCGACGCCGAAGGCGTCATCGAGACCAATGACGGGCGGCATTTTCAGGTTCAGCACGGCAAGCTGAACACCAACAGCACCCCTGATGGCGTTTGGCGTATTGCTACGGATGCCGTAGACACATGGCTGGCGACCGTCGAGGCCCATAGCTGGGGCACTTTTCGAGACATCGGAAAAATCCGCGTCGGCGTCAAAACATGCGCCGATAAGATTTTCATCCGAAGCGACTGGCAGGATATACCTGAAACCGACCGCCCCGAGCTGCTCAAACCGCTCACCACCCACCACATTGCGCGCCGCTTCAAGGCTTGCACGTCCAACCAGGAAAATCAGATCCTCTACCCACACGAGGTTGCGCAGGGGCGCCGCCGCGCCGTGAACCTGCCACAGTATCCCCTAAGCCAAGCCTATCTTGAGGCGCACCGGCACACCCTTGAAGGCCGCCGGTACGTTATCGAAGCGGGCAGGGAATGGTACGAAATATGGGTGCCGCAAGACCCGAACGCCTGGGAGCAACCCAAGCTCGTGTTTCGCGATATCGCCGAGGAACCGACGTTCTGGGTCGATTTGGGTGGTTCCGTTGTGAACGGCGACTGCTATTGGCTCATCGGCCAGAACCCCGACCAGACGGACCTGCTGTGGCTCGCGGCAGCCGTGGGCAACTCAACCTTCATCGAACGGTTCTACGATCTTCGCTTCCATAACAAGCTGTATGCGGGCCGCCGCCGCTTCATCACGCAGTATGTTGAGAAGTTCCCCCTGCCCGATCCGCACAGCCGCTTTGGCAAGGACATCATCGCAAAGGCGAAGCGGATATACGATTCTGTACCCTCGCCCGAGGCCGATCAGCTCCAGACCGATCTTGACGCTATGGTGTGGGAAGCCTTCACCGGCGGCAAACCCGCCTAATATCATCCCCGAGCGGCACGGCGGTTGTGTGAACATTCCGTCCAGCTCCCCGCCGCGCTGTGTTCATTGGGGACTACTCATCAAAGAAGTCTGCCGGGAGCGGTATCTGGAGTTTCTTGTTCAGCACCTTTCCCTGGAATTGCGGGAACCGCGTGAAAAACTTCTCGCCAGTGCTCAGGAACACGTGCGTCAGCGTGACGTTCTGCCCGTCCGTTTCCGCATAGAACAGCGCGTAGCGCACATCGCAGTGGCGAACCTGCTGGCCCTCGATCTTCGGCACGTCCAGAGCTTCCTCGCTATCCGGACATGCCAGGCCGAGATCGATGGTCGGCGACGTTTGCAGCTTCGCTTCCAGTAGCTGGTGTCGCACATCTGGGAATTGCCCATCGTCCCGGTAGTCGGCATACCCAAGGTTCTGGCATACCAGCCGGTGCAGTGCCGCGCCTCTGTTGCGCTCTTGATCATAGCCAATATCCGGGAAGGATTCCCCGACGAGCGATTGAAGCCGCTCGTAAACTTCCCGGATCGGCAGCAACTGTCCCGCCCGAGGATGATTCACCGGGCTGGCCACGGTGACCAGATCGACGCTCGGCTGTACGAACGGGCGTAGAAGCTCCGTATCCTCGTCAGCAATCAGTTCCGTCTTTGTCTCACCGGGAATGAGGCGCGCCTGGTACTTCTGTGTCAATGTGCCCGTTGTATCCAGTAGCGCCAGGGTGTCGCCCGTGACCACCTTCACCTTGGTGATCACATCGTCCTCCCCAACCCGGATAATTACATAGCGCCGCGTGGGCGCGAGTTCCTCGTTCCAGACCTGGAGGTTGTTTGACTTCTGAGTGTAGGCGTCGAAAAACTGCCCTGGAAAGCGCGGCTGTGTCTTCTTGAAACTGGACGGAACCGGGTAGCCGAGCGCCCGGCAGACGTGTTCCTTGACTACCTTCGAGCGCGTGCGTAGCGGCAGCCCGGCAAGCGAGACGCCCGCTATCGCAACGTTGAGCAATTGTTCCAGCTCCGGAGTTGGAATCCACATCTCCGGATCACCAATATCTATAGGGTCGTAGATCGACAGGCCGCTTCGCTGGATCGCCTCGACGTACCGCTCTGGGCTATTACCGTCAGTTGCCATTCTTAAATGCTCTCTTGGTCAGAAGTTCGGTGACACTCACACCAAGAGCAGCGGCCAAAGCCTCCAATGTACTGAGGGTTACGTTGCGCTCTTCCCTTTCCACCGAGCCCACATAGGTCCGGTGCAAATCGCACATGTCGGCGAGTTCTTCCTGGGAGATGTGCTTGGCTTTTCTGTAGGCACGGATGTTGTCCGCAAGAATTTGCGTCAACTCTTTGCTCGGTTTTCTAAGTTGCTTCTCGCCCATATGCCCCTAGCGGTGTGAAAACACAGATCGAGGAGCAGCTTTTGGACGATGATGACCGTGAGTCTACAGACTTTAAATAGCGCACTTTATCGTTTCAACAGGGCGAGGCGCATGAAAAAGTAAGGCAAACTCGATGCGTCATCCTTAGTATTAACTCTAGAGTTAGAGTTAATTACAATATTGACATTATCTCTAGCATTAGTACCATTGCGTCATGTATGTTATCACCTTCACAAACCCGAAGGGCGGATCGGGGAAAACCACCTCCGCCATGCTTCTTGCCGAGCATATCGCTCTCTCGGGCGGTCGAGTCTCCATTCTCGATCTTGATCCGAACGCCAATATCCATGCCTGGTCTGAAGGCAGGCGGGCGGAAGGGCGCGATGTGCCTTTCTCGGTTCATGCGCGCCCCCAGGCCGAAGATACGGTTGAACTTATTGACCGCCTTTCCGGCGAGACGGATTACCTGATTGTCGACCTGGAAGGGTCGAAGGATCAGATCGTCACCTTCGCGCTTTCCCGGACGGACCTTTGCGTTATCCCGCTTGACGGTTCGCCCATGGAGGCCCGGCAGGCCGCTGCGGCCGTTCGGCTTGTGCAGACCACATCGAGCATGATCCGTGCCCCGATTGAATATTCGCTGCTGTTCACACGGACCAATGCGGCCTTCCAGACCACAGACGAGCGCGACGTGCGGCAGGAGATGGAGATCAATAACATCCCGACCTTGCCGATCCGCATCGCAAGACGTGCTCCCTATACCCGCATCTTCCGCGACGGGGTGCTTCTGGCGGAATTGCCCGACATCGTCTCAGCCGAGTACGAAGGCAAGGCGGCGTCTGCCACAGACAAGGCCATGAAGCAGGTGGCCGGGGCCATCGAGAACGCCCGTGACTACGCCCAGGCTGTCGTTCATGCCCTCACGAAAACGAGGGCAACATGAGCAAATATGGATTTGGCGGTGGTATCGAGCTTCCCAAGCCTTCCGATTCTTCAAAAACGCGGCCCAAAGTCGAGCCCGGTTCTGTTGAGAAGGCTGTCGAGGCTGGCAAATCCCTAGGCTTTGTCAGCCGGGAGGGCTCCACACGGTTGAAACCCGGCCCGAAGCGCAAGGAGCCCCAGGACAAGGTTTCCATTCCGGGTCCCAAGCGTGTTGTCGATGGATTCCGGACATTCTGCCGGGAGCGCAATCTGACGCTCTGGCAGGGCCTTGAATTGTTGCTATCGGAGAAGCATAACGGTTCAGGTTAAGGGCGGCCGCGTTTCTCGAAGACCTTCTTGCAGAACCCGATGAAGGCGGCGTTAGGATTGCGGGGCGGTTCCGTCATCCACTCCCGCCATTCCTGTTCGAGGACATACACATCCCATCCCGGCGCGACTACCCGTGCGTCATGGTAGGCTTCCGGATCGAGCCGGATGTGCGAGAGAGCAGGGGGGGCGGTTCCGGCTTGATCGCTGCGCCGGTTGGTGAAGAGCACCATGTCGTTTTCCATCGACACAGCGTAGTCGGGCATATGGGCATGCCGCGCATCTTGGCGCACGATACTCATAACCAGACGGCGAAACTCCTTTTCAGTGGAGCAAGATCCGCACTTTGCTTGCAGCTTCGCCAGCCCGATCTTCCATTCCTTCTTTGCCCCGCAATGCTTGCGGGCAAGCTCATAGATGCGCCGCTCCAGCGGTTTGCGTAGGCGGAAATAGTCGCGGTGCAGGGTCAGTACTTCACGATGCCGGATCGCGTTGAAGACCCAATCTGAAAGTCTGATTTCCACTTCCTGCATCCGTCCGTCGCGTGTTTCACGAACGATCCTGAACCGGTCAATCAGCCCGAAGCCATCGAACTCTTCCTTGCCACCAGTGATAAGATTGGTCGTGATCACCGTGCCCTGAAGGCGTTCCAGAGCGGCCCTGAGCTGTTCGTACCCGCGCCCATCCGTTCCTCGATTCGTGGCCTTCAGCAGGTCATATGCCCTGAACCGAATGGTCGGGCTGACCTCACGTTCTTCATTCAGGGCAGAAATGCACTGGCTAATGCAGTAGATCAGCACGTCACGATCATGGACTGTCGCCAGCCCCTTCATCGAGGGGGTGATCTCAACGAAGTTCTGCCCGTTTTCGTACCGGCGGATTCGCCGATCCGGCTTGGTCGATATCGAGAAGATCGGGTGTTCCATCGACGCCATGTCACCCTTTGGCACAGCATCGAAGATATCGCAGACAAAGAAGTCCGCTTGCTGCATCCGATCCGGCAAAAGCGGAGATCGTGAATTCGTGTTATCACCCACCATGTTCTTACATTCGTGCTTTCACACACCAAGGTCAACAGATTCGTGCTTTTCCCCACCATTTCTCGTGTTATCACCCACCGATTTTCGTGCTTTTACCCACCAAAGAAACTGAAAATACATTTAAATTCAGATAAATAAGATCGATCATCTGAGACGTAACACAGAATCTAACACATATTTAACACCCACGAGCTGATGGCTGCCTGTGGATAACTCCGCCGGGAACCGTCAGTCCTGGTAGCGCACGCACGCATATCCGCTTGATGGCATGGTCAGCCACTGACCTCCAAAGACAGCGCATGTGGCACCGTTGATTGCTGAGAAACGGGGAAGCGTCACCGCCGGGACCAGGGCCGGAGCGACAGCGCCCAGACCAAACCAAGGAAGATTGCGTTTCAGGCGCTCTGCCTTCCGTTCCCGATCCCGTACCTTCTCCAGAATCGCCCACTTGTCCTCTTCCGCCTTCTTGAGCGTAGCTTGTGCCCTGTGCGTCGCCTCGAACAGATCAACACACATCTGACCCATGCGGACGAGATTATCGTTGATCTTGCCGTCAATGGTTTTCCCGACCAACTCGCCGTAATGCTCAGGATCGGTCTGGGACCGGGCCGCGAACGCCGCCTGCCGCGCTTCCGTCGCGGTCTTGACCAGCCGGTCCATGGCCCCGGTCTGGGCATCCACACGATCCGAGACGCTGGCCAGCACCGTGCTGAGAAGATCGAGGGTTTCGCGCAGCTCATCGTCCGAGAGGGCAGGGGAGGGGGATTGATCGGTCATCGGGGAAGCTCTTTCCTGTTACTGGTCCTGCGGGGCAAACAGCCCCCGGAATTCGGGGTCGGCGTAATAGCGCAGCTTGCGGGCGATGGCCGTGGGGGTGCCCTGGACGCGCAGAAGCTGGAGCTCAGGCGGGAGCTGCATGATTTCATCGGGGGTCAGAAGATCGCGGCCGGTGAGGTTCTGGGTCGTGGAAGGCGGATCGTCCGGCTTGTAGCTATGCGTCTGGTAGCCGGTGGTTTCCTGGCCGATCATCTGGCTCAGCCATTTCGCCGTCTCGAAATCGTTCACCCCGAACACCTGCTGCACCCCGGCATTGGCCACGAAGGTTCCGGCCCGCTTGCCATAGAGATCGCTGAGCTGGCTCATGTCCTGGAGGATCGGCCAGAGCTGAAGCCCGTAGCCTGCCATCAGCCCCATCGCCCGCTCGATGGCTTCCAGGCGGCCGAGAGCGGCGAATTCGTCCAGCAGGAAGAAGGTAGGGGGCCTCTTGCTGGGTTTCGCCGCCTGCGTGGCCTCAGGCGCGTCCTGAGCGCCGTTCAGGGCCGCAGCAGGGGGCACAACCCCCTCGGCATGCCTGGCAATGTCCTGAAGCGCCTGGGAGACGAGAAGGCGCAGCCAGCGGGCGTAGGCGTCCAGCCTGTTGGGCGGCAGGACGAGGAACACCGAGACGGTTTGCTGTTGCAGCTCCGCGAACTGAAAATCCGACCGGGAGATCACGTTAGCGATGCGCGGGCTGTCGAGGAAGGCCCAAGGGGCCCGAAGCTGCACATATGATCAGCCATAAGAACAAAAATGGAACAATCTTTGCGGCTCGGTACGTTTGGAACCAATAAAACAAGGATAGCAGCGCGCGACGGTGTCGATAAGGGTATACCCATAATGACATTGCGCGTGAACACGGAAACAAGCGGATTTCGTGTTCACTTTGGGTCTGTTTCGAGATAATGAACAGGTCATGTCAGAGGCACACCCAAAATGAACACTTATCAGGCGAAAATTGGATATGCCCGTACTCGACCGTGGATCAGAACCTCGATGCCCAGATTGAGGCATTGACAGCGGCGGGGTGTGGCATGGTGCGACAGGAACAGCGCAGTGGCGCGACGCTTGACGGCCGTCCTGAGTTGAAGACTATCCTCGACTTCATTCATCCCGGTGAAACTCTGGTGGTCACTCGGATCGACCGACTGGCCCGCTCGATGCAGGATCTCCAGACTATCGTTGCCCGGCTGAAAGAAAAGGGTGCGCATCTGGCGGCGACTGAGCAGCCCGTTGACACCTCCACAGCGGCGGGCAAAGCCTTCTTCGACATGCTTGGCGTTTTCGCGGAGTTTGAAACCAACCTGCGCCGCGAGCGGCAAGCTGAGGGGATCAAAGCAGCCAAGGGCAAAGGCGTCTATCGCGGGCGGGCACCCAAAATCGATATGGCATCCATTCAGGCAAAGCTTATTGAAGGCTGCTCCCCCACTGAAATTTCCCGTGAAATGGGGATCTCGCGTGGCACCGTCTATAAAGCAAAGGCGCAACTGACCTGCGAACACGATAGCATCAAGGCCGAAACACCGTGAAAAAGAACGCGCGTAAAGCAAGACCTCCAAAGAAAGCATCATTGGTGCAGGCCAAAGCCGTCTCGCCACCGCGCAACTTGACGCCAGAGCTCTGTGATCGCTTACGCCGGGATATGATGAAGGCCTGCATCACCGTTGCTGAAACACACGGGCTCACGGTAGAAGGCGGCGAGCTGAGCAACATCGACCTGCGCCATAGTTTCGACATCGGGTTCCGCGTTGGCATTCCACAGGCAGACGGCGCTATCTACTCCCCGGACAAAGCCATGTTTGAGGTGCTGGCAGCGCACTTTGGGTTGGATCCCTCAGACTATGGCCGCACCTTCCGAACAGGTGGCGATCTCCACCGGATCGTTGGGATCAATCCAAACAGACCCAAATACCCAATCAGCACTGAGCGCGTATCAGACGGCCGGGGCTT
>JAAAPI010000315.1 GCA_009908325.1 Verrucomicrobiota bacterium
CGCAGGGCACAAAAATGCCGCCCAGCGTAGTGCTGGAGCGGCTTTAAAGTGGTAGGCCGTCGGGGACTCGAACCCCGAACCAATTGATTAAAAGTCAACCTGATCGGATTTACGGACTTGTAAAGCGTTGATAATCAAGGAAACGGTCTCTCGGAATTTCGTGAAAAAGTCACGGAAGTCGTAATAAATGTCGTAATAAATTTAAGGGTCATTGATTTCAACTAGCGGCCCAGAGGGGTCTGGGCTGAGTGCGACCAGAGTTCGGTTTTCTTCACTTGATAAAGGCTTTAAGCCTCTTGCGATACGCTTGAACTTAGCTTCTCTGGATCTCTTATCCCGTTCATTTCTGCCGTAGGCAGGGTTAACCGAGCGCAGCACTTTATCCGCGATTCCTGCACACTCGGGGGCATCAGGATCAATGCAGAGACCTATTCTAGTGAGCAGTTCTTCTTCAATCTTGCTGAGGCGGCCATTATATTCAGCGCAACAAGGAGCCTGCCACTTTTCTAGATTTGGGGGCGTCGTATTTGTGTACGACGCCTGTGGAAAGGCATGGTCTGAAGTTAAATCTTCGAACTCCTTCAAACAGTGGACACATCTACAGTTTATAAATTTCATTTCTTTCGCAGAATGTCGGGTATGAGCGTTACCGAAATACCTCGTGATGTCTAGCCTTGTTGGGCCTCCGTTTGAGTCAGCCTCCTCATTAGGTTAAGAAAATCTTTCCCAGGTGATATGTTTATGTCTGAGATCTCAACCCTGTTCTCTTTCCTCGCGGTTCGATCATATAGCTCAATTGAATCATTTAGAATCTTCCTGATGTCGTTATACGAGAATTCAGTATCTGCCGCATAGTTCTTTTCCTCGTTTTTAATATCTCGGTGGGCAATGCATTTTGATCTGTATTTGTGTAGTTTTCGTCCACGATCCCATAGTTGGGTGAAGATTTGGTCCTCCTGGAATTCGGGGATTGTTTTTAGCGTGATGCAATCGTCTCTATTATCGAATAGTGAACTAACCAATATCGCGAAGGAGATGAACATGCTCGGTCTCACTGTTTGGAAGAATTCGACGTATTGATTACATCCCTCTTTTACTATCTCCCGTTCTTTATGAGTGCCTTCAAGTAGCCACCAGATTTCATCACAAGCTCTTGCGTGAACTAACGTGTTTCTGATGTCACGATAAGCGAAGTCAGTATTCATTTTTGTCCAATATAGTGTTTTAGCTCTGGCAGGGCTAGATGACTTATTTAAGTCACTTGCTGGTTGTGATGTTTAGTCCATACTCTGGAAACGTCTTTAGCTTTCTTCACTAGAGCACTTCCAGAGCGTTTAAAAACTTCGGCTAAGAGTTCTTGGAATAAGGACGAGGTTGTTCTCAAGAGTTTAACGTCATCATCTGAGAGCCATAAATCTGCCCCGCAAGTGGGATGAGTTACGCGGTTTCTAATTTTTATGGCTGCCTGCATAATATTCCATTCATTTGAATCCTGCTCAAATGGAGTGATTGCGCCTGAAGTATCCGTATATAAGTCAAATGCGTTGTATAAACGGCGTATGGCTCCACTTCTTCTTTCTAATTCCTTTTTTTCCTCCTCTCCTAGGATGTGCGGATAATTTAAATGTATAGTGTATTGCGACATCCATGTGGAAACGCCCTCAATGTAGGCAATGACGGATCTACAGAAGCACCTTCGAGAAGTTTGTGTATCGGTGTTCCGCAACTCCTCCTCTAGGATGGAAATGTCCCGAAGTAGTTCTCTGCTTAGGCAGTCATACTCCTTCCATATTATATTTTGATCTCTCATGTATTCGATATTTTTTGCTTCGCGGAAGTATCTTTGCAGAAATAGGAAAGCATTAGGTATATAGCGATTAGACCAAAAACCTTTCAGTCGGCAGCTTTAGCTTTTCGGTATCGAACCCTTCGCAGTAAGCTTTCGGCTAACATTTTGACTGGCTGGTAATTCATTGCTGCAAATATCTTAAGCACGCCTCGCGCCGCTTTGCGTTCTTCTACCCTATGATCTTTAAGGGCTTTTTCCCATGAAGTTCCTGCATCTGATAGATTAATTGCCTTTGCGATGTCTAAAAGTAGCTCCTCATCGAGTTTCTTGACTAGCTCCAAAAACATCGGCAGTCCATCGGGCAATGAAAGCATAGATACGCCGATTAATATATGCTCGAAATTTGTCCGCAAAATTAGTCGTGCAGAGTCCTCGTTGGTATCAGCTACACTAGCAATTGCCATAACTTTGCTATACCAGTTGCCGTTATGCCCACCTAGGTCAACTTTGCCGCCACGATCTAGCAGGTTGACGGCTAGATCTGGTGAAATACTTGTTAAAACGGGATCAATCTCTTCAATTTTTGAGGCATTTTTAAGCAACCACCCGCAAGCTGGATCATTTGAGTCCTTCATTGTCAAGCTCCAGAGTAATAAGCGCAACTCGCGACTAGGCTTTTTCCATTGAGCATCAGTAACTTTTGAACCATCAAGATCCAGTTTATTAACAACCTCTTTGTGCCGCCTAGGGTGTGCCTGTTTGATCCAATGAATCAAACGCGAGTATGTTTCCCAATCACCGTAACGACTCCTTAGAATGCCATTCGCCAGTTCAGTTGGGTCGATACCTTCGAAAAGTTTTTTCTCGATACTACGCTGCCTTTTGGATGGGCGCCCTTCGCCAAAAATGCCCCGACCTAAAACCCAAAACTCCAAGTCGTGGATTCTCCTATAAGTACGAATAGAATCTTCTGAGAACGACTGTGAAATGCTAGAAATTGCTAACTCTAATAGATCTAAGCTTAAATTGAAGTCATAATATGCGATGCTTTGAATAAACTCAACGATGTTCCCTACCTCGCTAGTAGGGCATCTAGTTATGAAATCTTTTATTGATTTTCGGGGGATTTCCTTGCTGAATTCATTTCTCCATTTATCGCTAGCCCCACAGCCAATCCTTCCGAGGAAATGCCCCCAAGCATATCCATCGGAATGGTTCATCTCTGTTAACTTTATTGCAATTGAACTGACGGGGATGGCTGCAATAAATTTTTCGCAGTAACCCGCGTCATCATTGTGCAAGTTGTTTATTACTGAACCCAAAGCATGTGCGTTTTCTGAATGAGCTTCGTTAATCCAAGAATGTAGTTTGGGACTATTAGATTTTATAAAATTCCTTACTCCATTGCCTCTCAACCCGAGGAGACGACTGATAACAAAACACGCATCACGTCGCTCTAAGCTAGAGGATGCTCTGAATGCGCGTTCAAGAAGGGTAATGTTTGTATCTAAATCGAGGATCAGGCTATTACTGTGAAAGGATGATTCACTTATTAGCCAAGAAGCACCTCGAAGCGATGTTGAGCAGTCAGTTAACGTTGATCTAACTAGTCTTACTGCCATCTCTCGTTCACTTTTGACATCACGACTAAGTGCAATTTTTAAAATCATCGAAGCTGTGCGTATGTGCAGACATCGAATATGCTGCTTGTTTAGAATCATTTTCTTACTCTTGAGTAGCTTTAGGCATCCCTCGATTGATTCTTTGTTAATCCCTTCTCGCTCCGCAAATTCCACTAGTTCTGCATGAGTCAATCCTCCATCGAGTGTGGCCAATTGTTGGACGGCAATTACTAGCAAAAGGTGGCTAGCATTTCCGAAATCACGTAGTGAATTGAATTCCAAACTTGTTTGCTGCCATCCAGACCGAAGAACAAAGAAGAATTGCCATGGTGTATTCTCATTTTTAGCCAATTCAATGCGACCCTCATAACGAGTGTCCATGTAGCCGTCACCTATTCGTGAGTCGAATCGCTTAATGATGGGCATTATTACCTCTTTATGCTTTAAGCACGCAGCTGCAATGGTTTCAACGGAGGCCGCCGCAGAAATTCGGATATTACCGTCCTTTGTCCAGTCGTTATCAGTTGTCCCTAGGATTATCTTTAATTTCACATTGGCTAGGTTTTTCAGCCTTGAAACAAATTGACTGCTGTATGTCTGGCTGTCATCGAGCACAATAATGCTCTGCCATGTGAGTTGGCGGATCATTTCTAATGCAGTAGTCTCGTCACCTTCGTTGAATTGAGTTGCCTGAAAAACCAACCAGCCCTTTCGCTGATATTCTCGGGCAAGCTGCCATAGAGTGATAGATTTTCCGCATCCAGGTTCACCTGCAATCTCTGCCAAATGTAATAGTGCCAATGAATTCTTGGCATACTTATAATGAGGGAGTTTTGGGCACGCGTCGGCATCCCTTTGGCAGAGGCGCTCTCCAGAAATAGCTGCTTCAAGACCTCGCTGGTTATCAAATGTGACTGGCTCCCATAGTAGCTTGGTTGGAGGGTTCAGCAAGTGGCGAGAAATTTCTCGCATTGCTGTTAAGGCTGGGAGTTGAATTGCACCTTCGCCCTTAGCATTGGGGTTAATGCGGAAAATTCGCCATTTCTGGCTAAGCGGACTAATCAAGCGCTCAACAACCAGTCTATCTTGTTCAGAGTATCCAACCAGAAGCAAAGCCCTCGGACGTAAGTTAGCGATTTCGCTAGTCCATTGGATAAGGTTTTCGGGGATGTTACCTGGCTCATGGGGTAGTGTCCATTTTCCCGATGACGCGCAATCGCCGTGTGGTTTCCACATGAGGTGGGTTTGAGCGTTTGGAGAAATCCCGTAGAGCCTTTGGAAATTTGCTTCTAGTAAAGTGTCCCAATTAAAAGAAATGACACCTAGGACTTTTCTAAGAAAAAGTAACTTAGCTAGTTCTTCGTGAAAGGGAGAAAAATCCTCCAAGCGGCTATCATTCAGGTTCGAAAATACTCTGCGGAAAGTTGCTGATGCAGACGAATCTAAATCAATCAGTTTGAAAGCAGCCATGATCGCGGCCTTATTGTCACCGATAAGTTCTTTAGCGGAAGTGGCATGCCCTCCAATCTCTAGACTCAGTTTACTTAGAAGATCTGGATGTTCTTCTATTGTATGCCAAACAAGCGACGCCAACTGTCCCGCCATCGGCATCCCAGAATGAAAAGATGCGCCTGCACCTAATACGACCAATGCGTCCGAAGCCCGAACTTCATTAATGAGATGCTGTAGCTGCTCTTCAACTTTAGGTGATATTGGGCTCATGTTTTAAGTTGAGGCTATCCTTTGCCACCCGTGGTTGGTCGGTTATACCAGCGATTGCATGCTTCGATCGAAGTCTGACTTATTATTCCAACCAAGTAATTCGACAACATCAAATGCCATGCATTTTGTAGTTTTGCTGCAAGCGTTTATGCAAGTAGGCGCTACCGCTCATTGGGGAAGCTAATTCAAAAGCAGCCTCGTAATTATGCGATAAAGCAAATTTGGGGCGAGAGACCAAGTTGTAAGCCACAATAGGTCGTTCGGCGCAGTCTCATGCTGATATTCTATTCAATTTGTCTCAAATCTACTTGTGAGACGAGACGAGTATCTTGAGACTAGGCTGATGAGTGATGATTCTGAAGAGAATAGTAGTCGGGCGGTAGGCAGGCTGGAGTCCGAGGAGCAGCGGCAGAAGAAAGCGCTTTGGAGGTTGAAGCGGCGTTTCCGCAGCGGTGAGTTCTCCAGTCTGGATGTCAGTATTTTGAGTCAGAGTAAGGTAGACATCTACAGATTGCCAGACGTGGAGTCGTGGCGTGACTTGGGGAACTACGAATTTGTAGGGGGGCGTTGGGTCTTTCGTCGGAGGCCGCCATACACAGCGGCAGATGTGGCGTTGTCTGATATTTACGAAGAGGGGCGAATTATTTCCGTCCGCAGAGAGCAAGAGAGAGAGCTTATCCAGAAGGAGGTGGATCGTTTAAATGATACTCTCTACTACATTTTAACTGGAATAAGGCACTTGATTGAAGCTGACGAAAAACACGTCAATAGAAGGTGGAAGAGAAGGCTGGGGATCGATGAAGAGGAGGATGATGTTGGTGAGTTTGAGGAGGATGATGAGGATGTTCTCGAACTCACGGAGATCGATCAGCGCGAGGTTCATGGGAAAAGCATCATCGGCTTGAACGAGCTGTTCGGGCGTCCGAAGGAGCAGCCGAAGATCCTTATCGAGCAAATGCTCGCAAAAGGTTGGATTGGCCTACTGGCGGGTGCGAGTAAATCCTATAAGAGCTGGATGGCGCTGCAGCTTGCGTTGGCTGTTTGTCAGGGGCGTGAATGGCTGGGCTTTCAGACCCGAAAAAGTCGTGTCCTCTACGTGGACTATGAGCTCTCGCATGCTTCGATATCAGGGCGGGTAGCAAAACTCTGCGGCCACGATATAAGCAAGGAAAATGGAGATAGCGCTGAGGAGAAGCGAAAGAAAAAAGATTGGGACGGCGGGCGGTTACTCAAAGAGTATGGTCCGCTGCACGGTCCAGATTTTCTAATGTTGGGGGCTAACTTTGATTCGAGGAATCAAATCGCTACGATCTTGGACGCCATTCGCCGCACCAAGCATCCTGAGCAAGCTTTCAAGAAAGGTGAGAGAACTGCGCAAGCCTATGATTTCAGGACAGATAAGGATGGCAATCGTTACAAACTGAGATTCCCGAAGGTGAAGGTTCTCGATGAGGACTTTGGTCTGTATTCGGACGTCTATGATTTAATCATCATCGATCCGCTTTACATGCTGCTGGGAGGGCGTGATGAGAACAGTGCGACTGAGATGGCGGACGTGTTCAAGGAGATTAACTTGCTGCGTAGGGCGACTGGTGCCGCAGTTCTTATCAATACGCACTTCCGAAAAGGGCCGCGCGATTGGCGTACTTCATCAAGCGACCGCATCTCTGGTTCGGGTGTCTTTTCGCGTTACCCAGATTTGATAATGACCTTAAGTCGCGTTGCCGAAGGTATGGCCAGGGCGAAGCAGAAGGAACTGAAGAATAAGTTTAGCCTAGATATAACCCTGCGGCACCTAAAAGGCAGGGATCCTGTCGGTCTGACGCTCCACGATTTTGTGTTTGAGCTAAGCCGTAAGGGTGAAACGGACATTTTATTATCCACCGAGCCAAGTCGGAGGGGGCCGAAGAACAAAATGGAGAAGGAGATCCTGAAATACCTAAGGGACAACTATACCGAACTAAATGGGCAACCTCTTTCTAGCATAATCAAGCGCATGGAGAAGGTTAAGGCTAAAGCTGTGGACGGGGAAGATCCTAAGTGTAAGTTCAAGCGTTCGACCCTGTATAAATTCTTCCAGCAGCGGTCAGATCATGTAAGTGTTATAGGGGATAAGAGGTTAGTTGCGCTGGCCTTTGCCAAGCGCAATGAAAAATAGTTCACCCTTGGACAGTTATTCAATTACGTCTTTTAGAGTAAGTAACTATAAGTAAATATAATTATATTAATTGTCTCTATAAATTTTGATAAATATTTAAATAATTTTCAATCAGGGTGTTATGAGTTTTTATAAAATACTAAAAATTAATAGAAATAGACAAAGTGGCGCAGAATGTTACTTATCATGCGCTTTAAAGGCTTGTCTACTATATAGATTTCTTTTAACTATTAAAATAGTTACATGCGAAGCATGTCTACGGCTTCGCCTAAAACAGAAATAATTCTGCCGCGCTCACTTTGTTGCGCACGACTCTGGTTGACCTCACTGCCAATTTTAAAGCCTACCTCGATCTTGGCGTCCTCGCGACATCTTCAGGCTTCGCCTGAAACAGCTGGGGTGGGGGCGGAAACGCTCTAAAACGCAAAAAGGCGGCCCTCCCTTCGGGAAGACCGCCTTTGGCGTTTCTAGGATATCTCAGGCGCTCTAGGCTGCCTTGCAGCGTTTGAACTCGTTCGTGAGGATCGTCTGGCAGCTCTTGCCACCTGCCGTGCTATTATCGCCCTTGCGGGGGAACTTCTGCGCAGCGGTCAATATCCCGTAGAGCGAGGTCATCTGGGCCTCGTCGTTCGGATCCAGCTCTTTTTCGAAGGCCTTGTAGAAGCCGACGAACCCGCGAAGCATGGCCGAGGTAACCGCCGAAGCATCGATGTTGCGCTCCTCAAAGGCTCCGAAGAGAACACGCAGGCAGCGGTCCAGTTTATCCAGTGGGAGCTCAAAGCGGTTTACGAGATTTTCGACCGACTTGGCGGGAATCTGGGTCTTGAGGCGACGTTCCTTGCCGAGGAAGATGCGATCCTTGGCTGGGTGCCCCTCCAACTTGGCGAGACGTCGGATTTCCTTTGCAACCTTACCGTCTGAAACGGCGATGATGTGGCTGGTGTTGACCGTCATACCCCGCTGGATTCCGAGGAAGTGTGTCTTCTCTTCGCCTAGCGAGTCGAAGGGGACTTCGATCACGTATTGCGGCAGGTTGGCTTCCACCAGAGCGCGGCGGCGTTGCTGACCGTCCACGATGTAGCGGTCGGAGGTGCCATCCTCATTCTTTCGAACGGCAACCACGATCGGAGGGAGGAATTCACCCCCTTCAAGGAGCACCTTGGTCAGGCGCACGATATGGTTCTTTTTCTCTTCCCGCTGATATTCGTCGGCAACCTTAAGGGTGGCGAGCTCTTGGGGGCTCATCATCCGCATGCTGGATGCGGCAAGTCGCGCGTTGTATTGCGTGACCGATGTCTGGATCGTCTCGGGTTTGATCTCGCCCTTGGTGCCCTTAGCGATGGCTACTTCACGGATGGTCTTGGGGATCTTTGTCTTTTTCATTTTGTTTCCTTTGGTTTGGGTTTGTTTGGTGGTGGATGACTTGTCTTTGTTGATCATGGTATTTTCTTTGTTTTGGGTTTCGTTGATGGCGGATTGTGTTTTGGTGGTATTCATTTGATTCCTTGGTTTTTGCTTTGTGGCCTTGCTCGAATGCTCAGCCTTCAACAACGATCGCTGTTACTGGCGAAGCCAGTTTTTAGACGCATAAAAAAGGCCGCTCGGAAACCGAGCGGCCTTGGAGTGATCTGGGTTGGCTGCCTGCTATTGGGCGACAAGGAATAGGCCTGCCCCGCGAAACTTGCAAACGGGTCGTCCGTCTTGATCTGGAAGGTAAGCAGCGACACCAAAATGTGTTCCGACTGTAGAGTTTGGCAGGTGCTCCTCTATCTCCGTGTTGCGGCTGATTATCCTTAGATCTGAAACCTGATTTTCGTCCGTGAAGTCAACACATATGAAGTGAGGATCTTTGTGTGGGATGCGGACGATGAATATGTGTTTCGAACGTATCATCTTCTCAATATCCTGAGGTCCCAGCTCCTCAGCGCAAAGAATCCTCAAGACTCCCATTTTAAACGAAAGATGATGCTCGTGGTAAGGGCTATCGTAGTCCTCCCAAAAGTTGGTGGCTACGATCTCCGAGTTAATACTAATTGTGTAGATGTCTGATAGATTTTTCATGGATTTAAGCTTGGCTGTTACTGGCGAAGCCAGTGGGTACCTGGCGAAGAAAAGCCGCTCGGGTTTGAGCGGCTTTTGTGTGTCCTTGAGAGGTCGCTAAGTCAGATCGATACTGTGGTGCAGACGACCCTGATTAGCTCCACATATTGCTCCGCTGGCTTGGTCAGTTTTTTGCCCGAAACGAGGTGCTCAATGGCGTTCGTAATCCGTCGGGTTTTGAGCTCATCGGCGTCGTGATATCGGGCGCAGTGACAGAGCGCTCGACAGGCGTGCATTTCGGACAGAGGCCACGCCCTGGAAGGGAGGCGACAGACGGTCATAACTTCGGCATCTCGACCGCTCGAATACCAGCGGCCTGCCTTATCGAAATAACCCTCGGGATGTGCCTCTCTATCTCTCCTTTTAAGGTAGAGGCAAGCGGCTAGGATTTCTTCGCGATTGGGCGTGTTTTCAGTGACGGCGGATTCGATGGATTTGATGTTCATAACACCTCAGGTCGGAGTTTCTGGCGAAGCCAGGGACTCGCCTCGCGAGTGACTCCTAGGTGTTGGATTTTTTCAGCCTTTGGCTGGACCTCCTCTTTCAGGGGCTTTTCAGGGCAACCATAGAGGGCGGTTCGCAAGATAGAGATTTGCCAGCAAATCTCAAAAAGAGAATGTTCCGCTCGCGCTCCACATCATAGACACCCCTCTAGAGTGATTTGGGCATTCTGCCCGACGCCGATGCCTGGTTCTAAGGTCAGTATGGAGGTCTTATGCACTAGTCTAGGGTGATTTAGGGACCTAAACTGCAAATTTCGGGATATAATGTTACGAGCGAATTGGGTGAATTTTGCGCTTCTTTCCTTTTTTCGGGCACTTGAGTTATACTCTTACCCATGAGTTTAAACAAAGACCCAAAGAAAATATCCAGTATTGACGACCTGCCAGATGGGTTGGACGAAGAGCCTTCCGATGTGCAGCCCGACAATCAGACGCCGACAGAAAATGGGGCTTCTAGTGCTGCTAGTTCCGCTGTGGAAAGTGCACCTGAAAAGGGTAATGATTCGGTCGCCAAAAAGCACGGAAACACGATTCCTTGTGCCCCTTCGGAATATGGCTTAGAGGAGTCCGCTGCAGACGAGGAGTCTGAAGCCAAAAATAAGCGTGGTGACGAGTCGGACATGAACGAGAAATATGAGCGTTTTTCGAAGGCGGCAGACATCCATTCAATCGAGGTCCAACAAGAGGCACATGAGCTTGAAATGAAGCTTCACAAAATTGACTTGAGCCAGAAGGAAAATGTCGGGATATGGGCCAACCCCATCCTAAAAGATATCATCGCTGTTATCTGCAAGCAATTGGGCGAGACGCAGGATAAAGTCGTCCTCGCCGCGATGTTACATTTTTACCGTAGCGTAATGCAGGATGAGCGACGCATGCTCCACGACCTCGGCTTTCTTTTGGACAATTTAGCACTCCAAAATCAGGAGCTTTGCACAGAAACATCAGCCCTCGAAGACCTTGCTCAACAAGCTATCGAATTGGAGGCCAGTCCTTACTTTTCTACAGACGAAGATACGCTGGAGGGGGTGGACGATTACGACTGCGACAAGGAACAGGAAGGGAGGCCTTAACCGATGGCGGATAAAGAAACAGTCAGGGGCAATTCCAGAAATCAATACGCCTTCAGGTGTGACAAGCGCGTGTGGGTATTTTGGGAGCGGATTTTGCCTCAGATAGGATACGCGAACAAGGGCATAACCTCCGACGTATTGATCGACGACGCCGTGGCTTTCGCATGTTATTGCCTGGATGAATATCAGGACTTCCCCGCCCACCCTGCGGCCTACAATTTCCGTCGTTGTTTATGGGATGCGATGACAGGATTTCGGAAACTAGGATCGTTCACCCACGAAGTCTCAGAACGGATTGATGAGCACCTCAGGAACCGACGTGTTCAGCAACTTTACCTTGAGCACTGTGTGCGGTATGAAGGCAAAGACGGGGGTGCATTTGACGTTCCATCGAGCGATTATTGGACCAAGCGTAGCCGCGCTCATGAGTTCCCCTCGTTTCCCGTCTATGAAGGCTGTTCTAAAATTCAGCATCCGCTCTATTCTCACCTCGATCTGGATAATTTGAGAGAGTCCGCAGCCTGTACGCTCATCTTTAAGTATATGGGCTTTAAGGAGGTCACAGTGAGCCTCGCGAAGGGGACCAACCAGAGCTTAGCCAGTTACCTGGGGCGGTTCCAAATGAGCGCTGAGGAGGCTCTTCTGGCCATCTTGGGCACCTTCCAGAAATTCATACCCTTGAACTCGGTCTATTCGGACTCACTACGGGCAGATCTCTTTGATCGCTACCTGGCTTGTAAGACATTCGTCCTGCGCTGGCTCGACCAGCTGGCGATTTTTGAGTCTCTCGCGGCAGAGGGAGACGAATCTGGCCGTATTATTGTCGAGCGATTGGCAATTTTCAACAGGCGGCTGCAATCTGGTCAGAGCCTTCTGGATTATATGGCTGATGAGCCGTCCCCTCAGGAAGCCCAGGAGGCCGATGATCCCCAGATACCTACCTTAGATAGGCATGAACGCTTGGGAGGGGGTGGGATGCTATGAGCCTAAGTCCGAAAATGGCCGCGCTTGAGGCAAAAGGCAGATTTGCGATCTGGAAGCGGACTTCGAGCCCGAAGGGAAACCGCATAATCCGAAAAGATATTAAAAGCTATCTTTCCGAGCAAACCAAGCCAGGAGTCGATCAGGAGGCATTCAAGGCGGGTAATCACCCAAATTGGCTCAAACAAGGGGTTGATTATCTGACAAAGGAAGAGCAGGGCAAACTAAAGGCTTTTGGCTTCCTGCGGGATGATATTTTCAGGCAGGCAGGACGTATTCCTCATCAAATGGAAAATAACGAATTGATTTATGCCTCTCTCGGGGCGTGGGAGTCGCGGAAAAAGAAGAAAAAGATTAAGCGTGCCGCCCACAAGTATGTGCTTTCTCTTAATCCTGAAATGTGCGAGGTCATGGCGCAAACGGGACATTCTGCCGACGAGCTTCTGACGCATGTCGTGCGGAAAGTCCTGAGGAGATATCAGGAAAAATATTATCCTGGGGAAAAGCTCGGCTACCTCATGGGTATTCACCACGACAAAGCCCACCTGCACGCCCATGTCATGCTATTTCCTACTACGGAGTCAGGAAAGCTACTTCTGGTGACCGATTACTCGAAAAAGAACAAGAAGCATGGCCACAAGCGTCCCTTTACCGATATGCGCTTGTTCGCGGAAAAGGAAGTGGCCCGCTACTACGAAAAGGAGATTAAGTCGCCCTTCCGTGCGTCCGAACGGAATCCTGCAAAATACGCTCAGCCCAAACTAGTTTCTTTGCTGGCTTACAAGCGTTCCAAAGAAGCAATGGAAAAAAGTGAGGTTTCACCTGAGCAAAGACAGGCATGGGCTATGTCGGAGCGTGATAGAATTCTTTTGGGAGATCAACGCGAGTTGCAGGGAGACATGAAAGAGATTTACGAGGCTACTGAGGGACTTTTTGAAGAGGTGCGTGAAACTAAGAAGAGCAAAGAGCCTGCGGATTTCAGAAGGCAGTCACTGAAGGTGAATGCGGAGAAGGCTCAACTCGCTGAGCAAATGAAGAATACGCAGCACCAATTAAAAGACCTTAAACTTGAAGCACAGGCATTCGCCAAAATTAGGCGCGATCTCTACATGGATTCAACGAACTGGAGCCATTACCGTTACAATCATGGGTCAGCTGTTGAGGGTGGTAACAACCTTCGGGGTCCCGAGGTATTTGATTGGTTTCAGCGTACGATGGCCGACTCCTCCGAGTTGGGAGTGCATGTTCGAACTTGGGTCGAGCAAAAGAGGCAGCGTGAAGAGCGGATCTTACTCTCGAAAGAGACACTGGCCGTTCAGGCGAGTGCTGAAAATCCCATAGCCGCACAGAAGTTCACTGAAAAAGACCGTTTCGCCCGCGAGTGTATTTCTCTTGGTGCGGGGAAACTCAAGAACCCAATGATCCACATGCTGGAAAGCTATCATCGCCAGAATGAACTTCTTTCCCGACGCGCTCAGAAGGATTTCGTGCGGGAGTTTCTGAACCATGCCATACTGGTCCACCGTGATAAACAAAAAGAGATTCAGCAGCGTAGGGAAGAATTATCTCGGCGTGTTAAAGAGCTGCGCCTTCAGCAGCAATCGAACAAATTAAAGCAGGACATTTTCGAGGCTGTCGAGAAAGGCCGAAGGCCAGATTTCCTGGAAGAATATCGCCACTGGAAAAATGCGGATATGGAAATTCCAATTGATGCGCTCAACACGATGCGTGCAGGAGTTGAATCGAAACAACGTGCAGCTAATGAGGGCACTTTACGGGGAGCCAACAAGGTGTCTGATCGACCCAACGATAATTTTGCGACACGACTCCATGAGAATTTACGTCGTTTGCGAAGCATGCGCACAGAGACGGGGAGTTTCACTCTCAGGGGCGGTATGGCAGATTACCACCGAGGTGGAGCTGATCCCAAGACCCGTTTGCATGAGACTCGTAAAAAAGTCGTGGACAATACCCTCGACCGTAGATCGGTTCAGGAATTCCTGCGCAGCTTGCCTGATGTCGTCGGTCAGGAGGTCTCAGCCGAGGAGCGCAGAAAAGAGGTGCGCGCTCGAAGAATGGAGCAGGACGAGATTGGGGGCCTGGATCGGTAGAAACTAAGTCGGTTAAAGCTATTGTCCAATGGCGAGCTCGGAGAACTGCTTGGTTACTGCAATAGGTATCGCTTTTAGCCTCATTCCCGCGAAGGTCGCCTTTTCCAGCTGTGGAACTTGTTGCGGGTTGCCGACGCAAGGGTAGATGATTTGTAGCTCGGTCTGCTCGGGGTCGGCTTCTGCCATGAGGCCGTAGCAGATGAGCTGGCGGACGTCGTTGGGTTGAAAGTATTGGGAGCCCTCGTCGGACTCATTGTCAGCGTCCCAGGAGAAAAAAGGCTTATACTTGGAATCGGCTACGTATGCCTTGCCGTCTTTTTGCCAGTAGAAGTCGGGCTTTTGTTTAATTCGGCTGGGGGTCTTGAAAAGGTGTCCGATCACGCGTTGCTGATCGACGGGGACTTGATGTGTTCTTTCCAGAACTGCGCCGACGTAGTCTTCGAAAACCTGATTCATGTCGAGGAGGAAGACGTAGGTCTGCGATCCGCCGTGGAAGGCTTCGTGGCCGATGGACTGGAGGAGTCGGATTGCCAGTTTGAAGGGCAGGCTAAAGCGCTGCATGGAACGGTCCCAGACGATGCGGTCGACTTGTCGGAGAGCGGTGCCTGGATCGACGTCAGCGACCTCGTCCAGCATGCTGAGGCAATCGAAGAGCAAGCGCTGGGTGTCGGGGTTGTGGACGTGCGAGGTGAGGAACCGACAGGCGCATTTCAGGATGCGATTTAGTGGGCGGTCCTCGGTGAACTCGTCCCAGCCGCAGTAGATGCGGTCGGGGCGGTTGAAATTGGTGAGCAGGTGCTCCTGGAAGAGGATGCGACCCCTGACGGTGGTGGCATTGTCTTCCATGGGACGGTAGGCGCGGGCCAGTCCCATTTGCATTTCTCGATGGAGATTTTTAGCCAGGAGTGTGGCCCAGAGGTCGAGGAAGCTGGAGGGGGAGGCCTCCAAGCTGCTGGTGTCGGCCTCGTAGATGTCCTCGTGGTTCGCGACTTCCAGCATCCAGAGCAGAGAAGCCATCGCGGATTGCGACTTCTTCTCGTCGATGATGACGCCTTCGTCGAACAGGCTACGGTCGAGCTTGGGGTAAATCTCGATTGCTTGGCCGCCTGCCTCGACTACGCCGACAAAGTTGGCTGCGGTTAATTTTTTACCGTCTGTGCCGCCGAAGCTGAGGGGTGCCTGCGAGAGACGGTTCTCTGCCGTCCAGCGCTCGACTGCAGACGCAATTTGTTCCCGCGTCGAGCTGGTGAGGTCGACTTCTTGGGTGGACCACTCGGTCAGCTTTATCGTCTTACTCGGCACTTTTGGTTTCGGGTGTCAGCTTGAAATTCCCCAGTAGCACTTCGGCAGGGGAAATGTCATCTGCACTGTTTTGATCGTAATACCACTCCCAGCGGGTACGTCCGATGCCAGATTCGCCGCTGAGCGGACGAATAAGACCTGCGTCGTTGTCTTTCTCGCCCAGGACGAAGCGCAGACCGTCCCAGTCGTTGTAGAAATACTCTGACAGCAGTGGGATGATTTTCAGCTTCATGGCGGCATCGAAGCTTTCCTCTGTATCGACATCCATGAAGTAGGCGTGCCCGATGCGGTGGTCGCGATCTTTGCGGAGCATGATCCGCTTGTTGATCGTCTCCATGACCTCCCTGAGGTTTGCAGGTAGCTCGGGACAGATTGAGAAGTCGGGATTCAGTTCCAAAAACTGGAACCGCCTGCGCAGGGCCACGTCGACCAGAGCGATACTCTTGTCAGCTGTGTTCATCGTGCCGATCAGGTGCAGATTGCCTGGCACGGCAAAGACAGCTTTGGAGTAGGGGAGCTGCACAGAGAGTTCGTTGGTTGCACCGAGGCGTTTGTCGGGCTCCAGCAGAGTAATCAGCTCACCGAGGATTTTACTGATATTGCCGCGATTGATTTCATCGATGATCAAAACAAAGGGTGGCCATTCTTCCACTGGTTTCAGGCGATAGCCTGACTTTTCTCCATCCCTCAGAAAAGCCGACACGATCGTCTCCATTTCCTCAGTCGTGATCTCCTTGGCGGCCTCGGAGGTGTTTGCATCGTCTTCCTCTTTCCAATTTGTTTCCAGCTTTTTCAGCTCATTGACGACCGCTGCGATTAAATGCCAGTTGGCTCCCCTCCCCATGGCTCGATGGACGTCCCCACTGTTGACCTCAGTCATGCCCTTAAGCTTGGTGAACACCTCCTGGGTCGGTGCTCTGCCGCAATTGGCGACGACATGCTCCAGATTGTTCTCTTTGACTGCGTCGATATTGCCTCGGGCTGTGATCCGTGGAATGTATTCCTGCGTTTTGAGCTGGAGCCGAAAGTTGTCGTCCTCATCGATGATCTCCAACAGGCGGTCCCATAGTTGCGAGAAGGTTGGACCTTCTTTGTGCCCCGTTGCATACTGACGCAGAACATTGACCACGAAGGCCAGAATGGGTGCGTTACCTTGATCGTCACCGACAGCTGCGGCTTCCTCTGGACTGACCAGGCCCGTAGGTTTGCTGGCATTGAATACTTTACGAGCCTTGTCCTTGTTGCAGGTGAATTCAGCTTTGGTCTGCTGGTCGTGCCCGACAATGTGCCCGAGGGCAGACGTGGATAGCTCGAAGAGTTGCTTCATGCCCGAGACATCGAAGGACTTACCTGGGTTTGCCTCGATATCGTCAGACAGTTTTTTCCACAGATCATCAAAGCTCTGCTGGGGGACATCCGTAATTTCCTCCAGGCATCGATAGGTCGCTTTAGTCGCGATCTGTTTGAAGATGCCGTCCTGACAGGTGAAGCGTGCACCCCCGTCTTCATCAACATCGGGTCTGATGCCTTCCACAAAATCCTCATAGGAATAGCTTTGGTGGAAGGTAAGAAACTCGATCCTGCCCGCCCGTTTTAATTCCTGAAAGCGACGGTTGGCGGACGCGTCATCGTAGCTACCATCGATGATGGCAACGGCCTTTCGCACGGTGGAGTAGGTCTTCCCCGTCCCTGGAGGACCGTAAAGGATTTGGTTCAGTTCTTTGCTGCTGCTCATGTTCGTCTCCTTGTTGATGATTGGTGCTTCGCCTACGCCGAAAATGCTGTGAATGGCTTCTGGATTGGTGATTGGTGTTAGTGATCCGAACCAGTTGCCTCCTGCTCCCACTTTTGGTGCTTTGCCGTGAAATAGCGGGACATCGTCTAATGGTTTGAGTGAGAGAGCGTTGTTGTCCTCGTCTTTATCAATGACTTCGCCTACATAGTGGACCTTTAGGTCGTTGCGGCCACCATAGCCCTTCATCGCAAAATAATCGCCCACTTGGACATCCGCATACCAGTCGAGAAACTTTTGAGCGGATGGCTTCTTCTGAACGCTCTCCTCATTCCATCCGATTCGCCATTCGTTGTTTTCGATGAACTCGTCTTGCATCGGGGTGCCGCCCCAATCGATGCCGCCCGCCCAGTATCGACGCGTTCTCTCTGAGGCTTTATTCTCCTCGACCATGCGATACATGACTTCAAAAACATCTTCGTCGGGGAAGTGTTCACGGCGAAGCCGTAAATTGATTTCCACCATGTTTTTGTAGGTGCACTTTTCATTCAGGTGTCTCTCTGAGACTTTGGTGAGAAATTCCCGACTGAACATGGGGAGTAGCTTGTATGGCTTAGTCTGATAGAGAAACCGCAGTTTCAGCTGGAACATGGGCCCCAGGTGGTCCTTGAATTTCGTCGGTTGTTCGCCGTTTTGCGCTTCAGTAACAATTTCAAGAATCAAATTCTTAGCAGTGGCAAAAGCAGACTCAGGGTCGGCCCCCATGCTCTCCCACCAGACATACTTTCCGTCGGTGTTCTGTCCGCTACGCAGCTTGCCGTCAGCTTTGGCAGATCGGTAAATACCGAAGATGGAGGCGAATCCACCTGAGATTGCTCCCAGACTCTCGGTCTTTCGTTCGACCCAATAGCAGAAATAGTCGTCGGATTCACTCTTCAGGTTGGTATATTCCTCCAGCGTCATTTCCCGCAGCCGTTCGATCGGCCATTGTTCAAGGAATTCTGCCCAGAGTTGATGAAGTTCGTTGGTGCTTTGCATTTCGCTATGACAGGCCCAGATAAAGGATTGAGCGTCCAGAAGGTCGCGGGGTTTGTAGGCTTCGAGTTCCTCGTGAACCTTTGAGACGAACTCGTGAATCTGGCGGACAGCGTCTTCGTTGAATGCTCCCGCCTGGATCTCGAAACCGCACTTTTCAGCGACAGTTCGGATAATGGTGATCTTTACAGGAAAAAAGTCCTTTGGTCGGTAGAGCCACAGGAGAAAGTAAAAGAGGGCCCAAGTCATTGGGATCTCTTTAATTCTTACGCGAACAAGTAAACCGTTGATCCAATGGAGGTGTGTGTGTTGAGAGTCTGAAGTGGTTTCATCCAGAGCGTTAAACAATTCGATTAGCTTCTGCTCGTCCTTCTCCAGTTCACTGGGAATGTCGTATCGACCCATCGGGTGATATTTCATCCCGAACTTCGCTGCCTTGCGCAGAAACTTCAGCGCTTCGAAGCCATGTCCTTCTGCGACTAGCTTTCTGATCTCCGATACGCCATCGGCTGCTTGCCAGGATGCCAGGATCTCACGCTTATAGTCCTCCTCTTCGGTAAACTTCGGGTCACCCAGCTGGAAATCCTTAAAATCAGGAAATCGCGTTTTGAAAAGCGGGAGGAGGGGGGTGATCAGAGAGTCAGGCATTTATGCTTTCGGGGCTAACTGGGGGTGATTCTGGCGCAGCCAGTCGAGGACGTCCGCTTTGAGTTCTTTCGAGAATTCGATCAATTCTTTGGCTTCTTCAGGGCTGCTACGGCCCGCCATGTCGTATTCGACGGTGTTCCGCTTGATGCGGCAGCTGTCGAGGTAGTCGGCATCGCCTTTGCGGGAGTCGCCGAGCACTAAGGGAAGAGCTTGAAGGGTGCGGTAGTGGGCGAGGCCTCGGTCGGGGCGGTAGCCTTCGGCGTAGAGCAAGACGGTGCAGAGCTTCAGGGCGGCGTTGTAGGCGATGCCAAACTGCCAGTCAGAGCTGAGTCGGGCCGTGCCCGCATCGGTCAGGTCACGATCCACAATCTCGAAAAGGTCGGAAATCTGCTTCCGACTCGTTTCGTAGGGGCGGAGCCACCCGTTCTTATGCCATTGCTGTAAGCTCATCGTCACTTCCCACAATCCACAATTTGTTCCCCGATGTCACGTTACGAATGTAGGCATCTCCAGATTTCAGCTTTTCCGTGTAGGAAGCGGCTGACATCACGCTGGGGTTGATTTCCCGATTCATGGTGTCGGCGATCGGACGCAGTCTGGGAGACAGTTTACGGAGGCCCACGGAGCCGATGACGAAGAGGTCGATGTCGCTCTCGGAACCCGCCTTTCCTGCAGCATAGGAGCCGTAAACAAAGGCCAGATCGACTCCGTCGAGCCCGTGCAAGGCTTCTGCCAGCTGCTGACGAAGTCCAGTGGTCTTCAAGGCGATCCCCTGAAGCTCGGGAAAAATCGGATTGGCCGTATTGGCTTTGAAATAAAGGCGGTTGCCGTCCCGCTCCTCCAAAATGAGTTCTGCATCGCGCAGATTGGCCACCTCACGCTGAATGGAGCCAAGCGCCAAACCGCTCAGGCGGGCCAGATCACGCAGGTGCAGGGACTGCTCAGGATTGGTGAAAAGCAGACGCAGCAGTTCAGCTCTGGTCTTTGGGAAAATGTGCTCGATAATATTCAATATGAATGCTTATGGCATACGAACGTATGCTTTGTCCATACGGAAATTCCATTTCTAATCAAAGCTCTCAATGATGTTGCCGTTTATCTGTCTAAGACATCTTTTTGCAGTCTATCCCAAGGCAATTACGCCTGTATCTCGTTTTACATATTGTAACTATCCGAGTTCTCTCTTCGGGTAATTGTTGCGGAGTTCTTCGTCCGATCCACTTTGTTGCTTCAGTATATAATCCCTGATTAGCTCTGCTCTGATGAATCGCCCGATATTCCAGTCCACTGAAGTGGCTTGAAGCAATATTCCTTCAAATTGTGCGTGGTATTTTCCTCCTTGGGGTGTAAGTGAAAAAATACCTCCACCGCTGAATCCACTGAAGGAAGATAAGCCAGCATTTGCTGAAAATCGACATTCAGAAATGCCAGGAACATCGGTTTCGTATACCTCTGATAATTCAATTTGGCATGACTGCTGTCTAAGCCTCCTGTTTTCGTATTCAACTTCTTGTAGTTCGTTAGGAAAGCCGCTGATGAAATAAAGTTTTTTCAGTCTTTTGGGGATTATTCTATCTGAGGAGATGTCAAAAGTCGTTCTTAGATCGAAGTATTTAGACTCTATCTTTTCACGCCAAATTTCGAAAAATAGAATGTCTCTGTGACTCGTCTCCTCATTATAGTTTGTTTCTACATTGAATGACATGCTCAAGGGGAGAAATAAATGAGACCCTACTTCATAGGGAAACAAGAATTGACTCGGTCTTTCGCCTTGATGGATGTGGCCTGCCGTCACTGCATAAACACGATCATTTAATCGCAGTAAAACACAGGACCCGCGCATTGAATAGGGGAAACTCTCATCATCATTGCTGAAGCAAACGGGGCGTGTAACTCTGATAAGATCTTTAACCGTCGAATTACTGAACACGGACTCCCTCCATTCTCCCATAGGTGCCGATGAGCTTGCGAATCTCATCTACTAGCTCTGTTCGAATCGCCCGCAATGCTTCGGAGAAATTGTTAACGGCCTGCTTGAGTTCAAGTCTGTCTTGCTCCCAGTTGTCTGTCCTTTGGTCGCGGGTGGCATCAAATTCGATTAGTGACGATTTTAAGTTGCCGATGCATACATATACTTTTTCGCAGAATTGAAGGCTGAAATAATATTCGCGCTCCTTGAAGCTCATCAGAATTTCGTCTAAGGCGTCGAGAGCTTCGCGAACAGGACGCTTGATACTTGGTGAGATGACATCATGGCTTAGTTCAAGTGCTTGCACCAGCGCCTTGTGGATTTCGCCGAGTATGAGCTCTCGTTTCTCGTATATCCTCGCATCTCTTAATTGGTGCTCCGCAAGACGTTGTTTTAATTCGGCATCAAGTTTTGCGATTTCAGTAGAATGCGCGTGCCTAAGCTCAGATTCGAACAATGCTTTCTGCTGGGTCAGTGATGCTTTGTGGTCTTCTAGGTCCTTCCTTAGCCCGTGCTTAAGCAGAATCTTAGCAATTATGTAAGCGAAGGCCAGTAATATTGCTACCTGCGCACCGTAGAGCTGTATTTGTTCGGTAATTATTTTTTCCATAGTTAGGTAAGGTTTTTTGAAGCAGATAGCTCCCGAATGGCCTTTTCCAAAAGCACCTTGGCAGGCTTTAAAAACTTATAGCTAATTCGACCAGTCGGCTTATTCGATCCCCTAACAACTGGATGTGAATACAGGCTCTCATAGCGTTTGCTGTGTATAGTTTGTGCTAAATTCATGACAGCTGGATAGTTGCTCGCAAGTGCTGCTGGTGAATTCATGATTCCTCCAATGTTTCCTAGATTGTAGCCACCGAGCGTGCCGTCCTTTCTGTAGATGCAGTGTAGTAAGAGATCGTTGAAGGTATCCAATACGTTTACAAATGCTGCGATGTTCACTGCTGTTGCTGCAGATACCATCTCAACAGCATAGCGTTCAGCCTGATGATGGTGAGTGCCAAAAAGTTTCTTCCATTTTATCTCTGGGGCTTTGGAGCACAATTTAAGAAAAGAGTTATTAATTCCGCAAAAAGTGCTGACTTTGCCTATGACCCCTAGCTCTCTAAGCATAATTGCGGCCTCTCTGTTCCACTGTGATCGCTTCCTAGAAGGTTTTACCTGACGCGCATACAATTCCCATGCGCAAACTCTAGCTACTTCGTTCGACTCATCATCGATGCCTCCAGATATGATTTTTTCAATGCCGATTGTCGGAATATTCTCGTCATTTAACCCCTGGATCAGTGTAGCTCTAGCCCACCAAGACCTTATGTGGCGGCACGCATAAATAACTTGGTTGGAAGTCAGGTTTCCCGTCCGTATGAGGAAACTTCCCATGGAAACCAGTAACTCTGGGTGTAATGATTGGGGGAGCCAGAGAGGTTTTACCAATTTTGCCAAAGTTCTTTCTTCAATATCACCAAGGCGTCCGTCTGCTACTTTAATATACTCTGCTCTGACTGATTGATACAATGTCTCCTCCTTGATTTTTTCAATCAGTCTTTTGCTCGGAACGCGCGGCAGCCTCTTATATTTTCGCAAGTAATTACACGCGCTACGGTAGATTTCTGGATGCCTATCAAGTATTTTCCACAAACGCGCTGTTAGTTCCGAATTGGGATCTGCGTGTGCAAGTAAATATTTAAAACGTGTTGGGTTCTCAATTTCATAACCCTTTGCCCCTGGAGTCAGCTTGACTATACGCTTTCGCAGCCGCTTTTGGTCTACGAAGTTTCTTTTCACTGAGGTTTCAGAAGGATTCGAGATGGTCTTCAGTTCCTTCTCAATGTTCTTAACACGATGTATACTTATTTTTCCGCTTTGAGGGAAAAGGCCAATGTCCTTACTCATCATGTCCAGTTCGACGAGAAGGCGTCTGAGATCGTGCTCATTGCGTGCAAAAAGCCTGATGTCATCGACGTAGCGAAAATATCTGAAGTCTACCTGCTTCAGCTTCAGATTATCAAAGTGCGATAGGACAACTTCAGACAGAAGCCCTGATGGCTGTGGCCCTTGTGGGATTCCGTGGTTATGGAAGATTCCCTGTTCTGTTGGCGTCCACCTTTCCAGGTAGCTGGTCAGTGTTTTATTGAACTCGGGGTCGTGCCCATTCTTCTCTAAAAAGTGCCTAAGGACGCGGTGGTCAATACTGTCATAGCAAGCAGTCAGGTCGAAACTAGCAGTGTATTCAAAGCCATCAGCATCTGCTTTCCTCGCGGCATCATTGAAGGCTTTATAGCCATCGCTCCATTTTCTGTAAAACCAAGTGGAAGTCTTTCCTGCGTAAAGGTGACCAAAGACATGTTTGTAGTATCGGTGACTGACTTTAGGCAGGAGCCGATCCGCGACAATATTGACCGCAGCTTGATAGACAATCTGATCCTCGACGGTAATCAAAGAATAGGGTCGAAGGATACCAGAAGCTTTAGGTGCATATAATTTACAGGGTGGTGCAGGCTCGTAAACGTTACGCTTCAGGCGGTCTGCAAGGTCTGCTAATAAAGCATCATCCGCAATGGCGTAGCTTTGATAGTGCTGGCGGAAATATGATTTAAAAGATGCGTCTGCATTCGAACGAATCCAACGCCATGCTCGGCGCAGATTCTCTATTGAGCGCATCTTTGTTAAGTCGCTCATAGATTCACCGCCAAGAGCCTTTGTTCTGCATGTGTCGCATCCAGAACTGGATCAAGGAGCCATTCTGGGCTTTTAAGATCGTCTGGTGGCGGTTCTGTTGTGGTAAGGATATATTGAAATGCGGGCTCATCGGAGTCGGAGGCCTCCTCTAACTTTTTAGCGGCGTAGAAGATTCTGCGGTATAGCCATGGGTCCATGTCGGCTTCTCTTGGACCGTCATGGATGAGGAAGCCTGGGAACAAGCTTTGATTCTGGATTCCAGAAAGTAGGGCGGCTAGATCAAAGGCCAGCACCTTGATAGTTTCCAGAGCCGCGCTATCCAACACGCCACCGCATGACAAGGATAGTGAAAAACTTCTACCAGAGAGGCGCACAGCTGCATCCACCCGAGACCCTAAGATAAATTGGCACACAGTTTCGAAAGTCTCGTTGAATTCAGCGACTTTGGTCTGGATAGACTTCCTCAGCAGCTTTTGCCGTTCATAGGAATCGGTGATTTCTTTCTGGTAAAATTTGATGTCTTCTCGGGCTTTAAGGGCTTCGTCGTGGGCATGTTTTGCGCGCTTGGCCGTGGCAATGAGACCCATTAGGTTAGCCTTTGATTTGTTAATATCCTCAAGGGCGGTGTTTCTACGACTTGCCGCTTCGGAGTAGGCGCTTCGGGCTACCAACTCATTTTGCACGGCAGATTTCAACGCGGCTTCAGCCTCTTTTGCGGCCTTCTCCCTATGTTGAGCTTCTTCTTTCAACTTCTGGGAATCTTGTTCCACAGCCAGCCTATCCTTTTCCGACTGAAAGTTAAGAGGTGCTTCTGTGTAACAAGGGCATCCCTTTTCTTTGGCCTCTTCGATCTGGGTGAGGCAGAGGCCTGGTGGCGGTGCCAGCTTCTCCTGATGTTTTGCAAGTTTCTCGGAAAAGGTCTGTGTTTCCCACTCAGACGCATCGGTTTTGGCTTTGGATGCTACTGAGTCCGCCTCTTCTTTGGCCCTGCGGGCGAGGGCAGTTTCGTTTGATGCAGCGATTAATTTCTCTTGCAGCTCTTGCACTCTCTTGAAGCTGGGAGCGCTGCTGAGCAAATTTTCAATAGCTTCAAGTTTGCCTTTCAGCTTCTGCTGGACCGAATCGACGAAAAGATCGTCATCCAGAGATTCGGGCAAATCCTCGATGCCTTCTTGCGCCAAACTTTCTCGGAGCTGAGCGAGGTCGCTTTTAGAGCGAAACTGCAACAGTGGGATCTTCTTTTCCAGATCCGCCTTATGTTGTGTGAGCTGGGCGTTCTTATCCAGCTCGGGTTTCTCTTTTTCTTCAATCAGTCCAAGCACCACGCGCATTAAGAAATGTCGCTCCTCGGAGTCGGTGGCAGGAGGCTCAGCTCCGCTGTTTGGGTTACGCCAATCAGCAACCCCTGAAAACCGAGACTCCTGATCTCGACAAAACCATGGCAGCAGGTGTTGGGCTCCGATTTCGCCAGGCCTGTCGGGGAGTTCACGAATCGGGAGTGAGCCTACGATTGTCTCATTCAAGGTCTTACTGTATTCGCTGAAGGGCAGGTGTGGTAGCGAATCGTTGTTCAAAAAGTCATCCAGCGTGGCTCCTTGTATGGCAAACTGTCCATGACGCGAAGTAACTGGGCGGCAGACAAACCATGGTTCACTACGAATAAAAACAGTGGCTCCAACCCAGCCATCAGGAAATCGAACGCTTAACCGCTTTCGAACCAACTCATTTGCAGGTTGGTGTTCGCCCAGTGCGAAACGCAATAGGCGACAAAAGAGAGTTTTCCCTGCCGCGTGCCCCGAGAAGGCAACCGCTTGCTCTGATGCAGAGTTGTCGGGATTGAACGGTTTCGCCCACAGGATGTTTAGACCTCGGTGCAGTTTGAAGTGGCGCTGTATATTTTTACTGGGATTCTCCAGGCTCCTGAAAAATACCAGATCCTGAATCCAAAACGTCGGCTCCTTCCTTAAATTAGAAGGCTTAATGGCCTTTTTCCATTGGAAGAAATCGAGTTCGGTTTGCTGGTCCATAAATCTAGGCGCTCTGTGCGTATTCGTAGATTGTGGAGTATTCTGCTTCCTCGGCTTGAGTCAGTTCAGGTTGACTGCTGATATCCGTAAGTGCGGCCCTCAGTGAAAGGTCGGCATCGACCCCAATCCACGGAGGTATGTCGGGAATCTCCTGAACCTCCAGTTTAAGTATAAGATCATCACCGCTTTCTTCCGTGCTTAATGCCCCGCGTTCGACGAGTTGTTTCACCATAACACTCAAGTCTCCTTGAGAAAGTTTCTGATTAAATGATTTGCTCCAGTCCTCTATCAAATCAGATGGAATTTCTGGCAATGTCGATACGCTCAGGCCGTTACCCCTCAGTAGGTTGAAAGCGCGAGTCATTACTTTGAGGCTGCATCCCCCGATGCTTCTACCGATTAATGCATAAACAAGGAAATTTACGTAGTCTGAGCTTTTCGGGAAGGCTGCCCGAACGGTTGTTGGCAGTTCAGGAAGGTGTGCGGCTCGAATATCGCCTGGGGGTGGATCGAGGCGGGTTTGGTAGGGCTGGCCTGTGCGCTGTGCCTCCAGCATGGCGTCGTAGATTTCGAGGATGGTGTCCTTGGTGCGGTAGTGGCCGTGGTCACGAGTGTCCTTTCGCTTCACGATGGGGAAGGTCTCCATGATGTAGGCGACGGCATCGCGGGGAGTGGGGAAATGCTGTTTGAGTTCCGCGAGTTGTTCCTCGGTTTCATCGACGACGGCTCCTTCTTCAATGTGAGCGGGCTTCCAGTCGCCGTTGTCGTCGGCTGGTAAGTAGAGATGAAAGAAGATGGCGTCGAGTTCGCAGCGGATCAGGAAGCGACGTACTTCGTCCCAGCGGAAGGGTGGGCCGACATACGAAGATACACTTTCTTCCCTGAAAAGGTCGTTTGCAGTATTCACAAGCTCAATCGTGTTACTCGTAACTAAGGGTTTATCCTTGATAATTGGCACTGGCAGCTGGGCAAATGATCCTTGAGGTATGCTAGCTTGTCCAATTGCGTTACGAGCCAAGTAGTCGAAGTTGAAAGAGTTGTATGCGGAAAGTAACTTTAGCGCATCTAATTTTGAGGGGCCTTCTGAGAGAATCCAACCGTAAGAGCTTGGATAATTTGGAATGAGTGAGGCAACCACAAATCGCTCGTTCGTATTACTGCTAACTCTTCGAAAACCAAGCCAAGGATCATTTGGAAATAATTTTCGAGAGTACTGGGAGGTTTCGTAGTAACTTGAAGAAGATACCCAATATTGCGGGAGTGCATTTCTTTTTGTGTCGTTTAGATCATGGACAGGTATGGTGTTGTAATCGCCATTTTCAAAACTGGAATACCGATGGTTAAACTGCCACCCCATCCTGCCTTCATAGAGAGGAAGCCAAGTTTTATCTTTGGATTTGAATATATTGCCATGAAGTTTCAGACCCTTGCTATCTAACTCGTCGCGGGTCTCAAATAAGTCGGCATCGTTTGTCATGTGAAACATAGTCCCAAATTTGATGCCCCATGGATTCTCCTCGGGTTGACTGTCGCGGGCTTCCTTGATTAGGACGGATACGCGGCGGTAGATGGCCTTGGTCAGCTCTGCGTCGGCTCGGGATCGGAAAATTGGGCAGGTGCGAGTGTTGGGGTTGAGCAACTCAATCTCTTCCGCTGTCAGCATAAAGCGGCGGTCGGTCTCAAAGAGTTGTTCAACCTGATGGGCGAAGAAAACGAACTCCGCACCCTTGCCCCATTTGGACTCGGGGCCTGCCAGCGTCAGCAAGCAAAATTTGTAGCTTCTGTGCACGCCCTCGAAAATGCCATCTCGATTTTCAAAGTCGTAGAGACTGACGAGGGAGCGCTTCCCAATAATGTCTTGAAAATAGAACTTAGTGGTGTCGTCGGTGGCGATGCCACTTGGCACGATAAAGCCAGCTCGGCCTCTTCTGGAAATGGCCTGTCGGTTGCCTTCGGCAAAAATGGTGTAAGTGTTCACATCGCCTCGTCCACAAAGCGGATAGCGTTCGGAATTGCGAATGATATGGCTCTCGCCTTCCGCTTTACGCAAATCAGCTTGAAAGGCATCCCAGAGTGCTGGGTTTTCGGTTTTGAGTGCCTGAATGCGTTTTTTTCGCGTGGAGGCATTGGACGCATTGGCAATCTCCGCATCCCTCTCGGCAAACCATTCCTTCTCCTGGAGCTTGACGCGTTCCCACGGCGGATTCCCCAGCACGCAATCAAAGCCGCCCTCCCAGCCAAGGATATCGTCTTTATTGGTCGCTTCAATCGGTTGAAAAACTTGAGGAAAGGCTAAATGCCAATGCAGGAACTGGTAGCGATCCGCCAGATCTTTGATCTCAGCCCGCAGGTTCGGGTTCACGCTGTGCGGATTCCGCTCGATTTTGAGCAGTTCGCCTGTGTGGAGTGGCGCAAACTCATGATCGGCGTCTTTGGGGTAAACGAAGGCGGCGCACCAGGCATCGGCCAGCAGGTAGGCGTTCTCATAGCTGCTGGAACGGACGAGTTCGCGGTATTTCGCCTCCTTGGCGCGGACGGCATCCAGATCCGAATCGTCACGCGCTTCCAATTCGCAGAGCGCTTTGGGGATGTTACCCAGTTGCTCCCAAGGGGCTTTCTTTTGGGCAAAGTCGAGGAGTTCCTGCCCCTTCTTTTCGCCTTCTTTGCGGGCATCCTTGTTGTCCTTTTTGTGGGCGGCGGCGATAGCTTTGTCATCGCCCGTAATCGGTTTGAACGCCGCATCGGGAATACCTCGCGAGATCAGCGCGGGTGTCGCACCCAGCAGGCTATTGCCGCACTGAATGTGGTGGTCGAGGAAGGAGAGTGGCTTGCCTGGCTCGATGGCTTCCATCCAGAGCGAGACCTTGCAAAGTTCAACGGCCATGGGGTTGATATCCACGCCGAAAATACAGCGCCCGATGACATCGCGCAGGGCTTTGCTGGTTTCCTCGGGAGAGGGCTCTTCATCGCCCGTGCGGACGGTGGCCAGCCGCTTGGCCAAGCGGTGGGCGGCAGCGATGAGGAAGTGGCCGCTGCCGCAAGCTGGATCGCAGATTTTCAGGTCGAGCAAAGCCTGCTCGGGATATTCCGACTTGGCGGCCTGTGCGATGACGGGATCGAGTGCGCTGTCGAGCAGGCAGTTGACCAGAGAAGTGGGGGTGTAGTAGCTGCCTGTAGTCTTGCGCTCGTTTCCTGCGGCGGTGGCGAGGGCGAAGGTCTTTGCCCCCAGATCAATCTGAGGGTGCATTTCGAGCAGGGCCTCGTAGATGCTGCCCAGTTCCTCCGCGCCAAGATTGCGATAGTCCACCGAGCGACGCACACTGCCGTCTTGCACGAAGGCAAGCCGATAGATGGCGCGGAGCAAATCACGGTTGGCGATGACGGCACCGTCGAAGGTAGGTGTGGCTTGAGCCGACCAGAGAAAGCTGCCGAGCGCGGGCAGACCGAGTGCGGGGCATCCTTTCTCGTCGAGGAGATCGAAGAGGAGAGTCAGGCCTTTCCAGAGGTCGACATGCTGGGTGGCGATGCGGCGCTCGGCGAGATTCCGCAGGCGGGAGAGCGAGTAATAGTCATCGTAATGTCTTTTGGCCGACTTGTCCGTGTCGGGCTGGAGGAGGAGCTGGCGGTCCTCGGCGACAAAGAGAAAGATGAAGCGGTAGATGAGGCGCAGGAGCTGGCGGTAATAATCCTGCTTGTCGATCTCTCCGCTCGAAAGCTTCTGGCGCAGTTCGGTATTGGCGGGATGGGCCAGGAAGCCTCGCCCCAGAGACACGATTGCCTGCTCCACGCCCTCGCGCAATTTCTCCAGGGCACGGGTGCCGCTCTCCTCGGCGAACTGCGACCACTTTTCCAGCCAGCACAGATTCGGGTTTTCCGCCTCGACGCGCGACTGATGGCAGACGAGCCAGAGCACGGCAAAGTCGGCATAGGACTCGCCGTCGAACATCGCGGCGAGGTCGAACTCCAGGAAGGCCTGTCGGGTGAGGGTGATGTTGTCGCGCAGGATGCGCAACTGTAGCCCATTGGAGACGATGGCCCAGAGGTGGTCGTCGCTGCGATTGAGAAACTCCTGCACCATACTGTGCGGACTGGAGCGCGAGGCACCCGCCACGCCTTGCGAGCGCTGGTCGAGCCCGACACGGGCACCGATCAAGTGAATCGGAAGATGGCCCCAGCCGTGAGAGACGGGATAAGATTTGGAATCGATCGTCTGCGCTTTGCTGGTTTGCAGGCGGCCATATTTCAGCTCCTCAAAAAGCGGGAGCAGCCACTTCTCGCGAGTGATGGAGGTGGCAGGCTCCGCCTCGGGCAGTTTTTCAAGGGCCTCCTGGAAGGCGGTCCATGCGCCCGAAAGACGATTCCAGGAGCGGTTGATGGCCTCGTTCAGCCGTTCCCCCGAGAGATGGTAGCTGCTATCGGTGACACCAGGAATGTCCTTGTCCCGCCCCGAGAGCCGCTGCAGGAGATCGGCAGGCAAGAGCCCGCCTTCGGAGCGGATGGTTTGGAACGTGTTGTTTTTGGTGGTGCGCATTAGAAGGAGAGGCCGTTATATTAATTTTCGATTACCATTACGATCAGCTGTCGTTATCTTCTTCCACAGGGAACTCAAAAGACTCCAGCAACTTCTGAACATCAATGTCGGAATCCAGTATCTTCTCTCTAAATTCTCTGATTAAAGAAGCTGCCTGTTCATTCGTCGAATCAGGGTCGTCTTCTTCGCTCTTTGGAATGTAGGCATCAAGCTCTCCTCCTTTTCGCAAATGGTTCAGGATTCGATTTATGCTTTTCTGTAGAAACGAATCTGCTTCTTCTCTACGACCTTCTTCACAGTTTATTTCATCCAGTATTTGCTTTGAAATATCCTTAGCTGCGATCTTTTTGCTGATGTTAAAATATTCGTCACTAGCAGCCTGAACTTTGTCTTCAATCGCTTTAAACCGAGGGTCTTCCAGGTCGAGCGTGAATATGTCTTTCATGCGCTTGGTGGTAATTGCAAATTGCTCTAGCATATTGAGGCTACGAACTAGAATGAAGCCGATTGGAACAATCGCCGCTGCAGCAATGTATAGGTCGATTACTATGCTACCATTTCTGGCACCTAAGACCTTGAAATCATCGGGGGGTATGTCCAGCGCTACGCCGATACCATGCATAACGACTTTCCAATCCTTAAGCCTGGCCTCAAAATCTCCTAAAGTCTCTATTCCTACTTGGTGCTTAAATATGATGCTAAACCTAGGCTGCTCGTCAGGTAGGCTCGATATGCTGAGAATTTCGGCATACACGCCAAAGGCATTCGTTACTTTGTCTATTTCTTGGAATGATTCCTGAATGGCACTCAACGCCGTTTGAACGCATTTTAGAAGATGAGCCAAGTCATGGCCTTCGTCCCTAAAGGTTTCTCTTAATTTCGCAGAAGCTTCAGGGCCCAAGTATTCACTAGCGTCTTTATAGTTAAGGCAAGCAATCTGGGTTTCGCTTAACTCTGTAAGGTCAACTGCTGAGATAGCGTCTAGTGCCGTATTTTTCTGCTCTGTAAATGCTTGGAATGGCTGATTATTGTTATTTTTATTAACATTGTTGTTTAGGACGTTTTGCAGCTTTGTTAGCTTGCTTACAACGGATAGAGAAGACTCAACGTGGTCTTTCCACTCTCTTAGTTTTAGCACTTCAGATATAAGCATGATTTAATTTATGTTTGTTATTAAGTAGGAAGTAAGAGACAAATCCCCAGCTAATCATCAGGAGAAGCGTGCCATCAAAGCGAATCATTTGGAAAAAGTTATTTTTGCTGATGCGCATGGGATCTAATCGCGAAGAAGAGTATATTCTGGCCCGCTAGGGCGCATGCGATCAAAGATACCGAAGTCGGTGATCCGCTTGGTCTTTTGCTGGGCGTTCAAGAGGAAGGACAGCTTCAGTGCCTGTGTCCCGCTTTTTTGAAAGGCGACGATCTTTCCGTTTTCGAAGGTTTCAATGGAGGCACTAATCGGGAAATCCCGTTCCCTGAAGAAGCCGTCGCAGCCTGTAATGTCCTCGGCGGTCAGGACAGTCTGACCGTCTTCGATGCGGATGCCCTTTGGGATAACAAAATTGGTTTCTGAAAAGGCTTCCCGATAGCGGTCGATTAGTTTCTTCGACTCCTTAGTCATTACTTCAATAAAACCCTCTTCATCGTAGGGCTCGTGGTGCATGCGGTTGCGAGCGGCCACCATGGCTTTAAGTGAATCGGAGTCTGCCAAGACCGCAGCCAAGCGAGAAAAAATACTGAGCTTCGGGTTACTTGCCTTGATGGCTTTGGATAGCTCCACCTGGAGATTGAGAAAGCCCCCATCTGAAAGTGGTTTCTCGTCTTTGATCTTCTCCAAATATTCTGCGCCGAGTGGTGAGCCGCCCGCTTCAAGTTCCTCAATGACGAGAAAGAGGGGAATCTTTGCGAAGATGCCGAGGAGGCGCTGACTGCATTTGACCTTATCTGAATTGTCGGACTTTAAGAAAGCGCGGTAGGGGTACTCGATAAAGAAGGGAAGGGGTTTTTGTGAGGCGACGATCTCTTCCAGGAATTCGTTGTGGAGGGCGTCCGCAGCGGCGGCGCGGGTTTTGTAAAGGCGAGCCATTTCCGAGAAGGGTTCACGAATACGCATAGCGGATTGCAGTTTATGCAAATACGCTTGGCGAGCATTCCTACGAATAATGGCATCTGCGGTTTGTGCTGTTTTGCTTCGAGGTATATTGATTTTGATATTGGCGAGGCCTTTCGGTAGATACTGCCAGCCTTTGAGCAGTCTTTGCATGACTTCTTCGCCTTCCGATGAAAAATTCAAGAAATCCCAAAGCCAGATCTTCGAGAGATTCTGTTTAGGTCTTAGGACAATTGCGGGTTCAAATCCAAATTTAGAGTCGTCATTCCCCAGTATGCTTGAGCCCCACGTTGTGCTGCCGTCTCCTGCGATAACAATGTCTGTGTTTTCGAGGTCATAACGATTCGAAAAAACATCCTTAAAGCCTTTGTCTGAAAGATATTCTCCGAAGTGCCAAAAGCCATTCTCTACGATTTGGTCAATGTCGTCCTCAAGAAATGCACTTATAATTGGGAGTAGTTCGGGATGCTCCTTTTTCAGCAGAGTAGGTTTGATTTTCCACAAGCATGCTGGATTAGGCTCTTTCGAATCTAAGTCGTCTGGAATATACAGAAAGACCTCATCGGTTAATTCCATCAAGGACTTCAATTTTAGCGGCTCATCTTTGAGCCTCGTATTGGAGTAAAAATCAAGGATTTCGTCTAAGTCCCACTCCGACTGAATGGTAGTTTCCAAATAAGTTCCGCCGCCTTCGCCACAGCCAATTTCTAAATCTCCAGCATTTGAAATACGGATTTGTAGGTTATGTTCGGCGTCTTCTTTCGATTCAATGGGTTCATCTTGCTCCAATAAGCCATTTGGATCTGAGAATATCAGGCCATTGGTAATCGTCGGGAACCATGTAATGTAAATCCACTCTTTGCCTGCAGTTCGAGTTGCCCAAGAGACCAGGCCTCCTTCACGGTGAATTTTGTCCTCAATGGATTTTAGGAGCGAACTTTTTGGAGCTAAAGGCTTCATGGTTGATGAGGAAAGTAAATCAAGTAGGTAGAAACAGGTAAATACCCAGCAAGTCTGCGGGCAGCACAGGCGAGACACTGTATCTAACACCTCTCAAATTTGAGGCAGACCGCACGCGCGAATGCGCGGCCAGTAGCTCCTCGCCGCGTGCGATGACTTCGGCATCAATGTTGGCTTGAAGCTCGGGCAGCTCGTTCAGGACGCGCTGGATCTGAGCGGTGGCTTGTTCAGAGACGACGTTGGCCTCGGGGCGGCAGTCCAGCAGCGGTCGGATTTCCGACGCCCCCAGCCAGTTCGCATTTTTCGGCAATCCCTCAAAGGCGAGCATGAGGCTGTCCTCGACCAGGAGATCCTGGGTGGCGTCGTCTTTTTTGCGCTCCAATTGATAGCGCAGGCGAAGCAGCAGCAGGGTGGTGACTTTGCTGACTTTGCTGGTGCGGGTGACGCCTGCTCTGCGGGCGAAGTTGGCGGTGCTTTGGCTCAGTTCATCCGTGGCCAGAGGATCGAGGGCCACATTCATCGAGTAGGTGGCAAGCGCTTCCACCAATGGATGGGTGCGGTGCAGGTAGGTGGCGTGACGCGGGGTGGGCAAGCTGAAGCTGATGTTCAATGGCTTGTCGCCCGTGATCGGCAGAGTGTCTTTCAGGCCGACGGGGAGCTCGCTGGGGTCGACCTGAATGATGTCATTCTTTGTCACGGCTGCACCAAGCGTTTCGAGGGCATCGATGTTGAAGCGACTGACGACCTCATTATCACCAATGGCGGCCCGAATGGTGTCGAGTTCGGCGGCGACCTCGTCGAACTTAATCGATTGCTGGGTGAAGATGCTGCGGGACTTCTTCTCCTTGTCCGCCGAGCGCTCCCATTCAAGGTAGAGTTGATCCCGCTTGGGCTTGATGACTTCGTCCATGGCCAGATAAAGCTGCTCGGTGCTGGATCCCGCCTGCTCCCGAAGCAGCAGGCCTTCGAATATTGCTTCAACCAGCTCATCGGTGGCTTTGGGCACGGGGACGGAGATTTGCAGGTCTTTACGGATCTTTTTGTGCTTATTGATGAGGACATCGAGGACGATGCCGTCGATCTGATTATCCGCGCCATAATAGGTGAGCACTTGGACTTCGGGGCTTCGCTGATTGAAACGGTCGACGCGTCCTTCGCGCTGCTCGTGGCGTGTGGGTAGCCAGGCCAAATCGTAGTGGATGACCGTATCGAAGAAGTGCTGAAGATTGATGCCCTCGCTGAGGCAGTCGGTGCAGACGAGGATCTTTTTGTCGTGCTGTCCCAGATCCTCGATGCGTGCCTCCCGCTCTTCGGGAGGCAGGAGGCCCGTGATGGAGGCGATCTCCACCTTAGGCATCATGGTGCGCAGTTGCTCGGCGACGTATTCTGATGTATGGATAAACTTGCAGAAGAGGATCGGGTTGCGCCCATCCTTGACCAGTTTCTTGAGGATTTTGGCGATATCCTGGAGCTTCTGGTCATTTTCGCCGTAGAGGGTGTCGGCCTCCTTGGCCAGATCGTTGAGGCGGCGTCGGAGTGAGCCGCTTTCGCTGCTTTCCTCGCCTTCGGTCAGGCTCCCTGGCGTGATGTCGGAGCCTTCGTTCATTTCGTCTTCGCTCGCGTCGAGCACGGAGAGTCTGCCGATCTTATCGATCTCCTCGACCGTGCTGGCTTCCAGGGTGGATGCGCGGCTCCTCAGCGTGGCTGCCGCCGCGGCGGGGCTGCTGGCGATGGCACGCAGCAAGGCGAGGGTGGACCACCAGCGAATGCGCTGGCGGAACTTTCCGCCCGACTCGTCAGCCACCGTTTCTCGGGCGTAGCTTAAGATGCGTTTGAAGAATTTAGCATACTCGGGCGTGAGTTTATAGGTCTGCTCGCTCTCCTGCCTGTCGGGGAAGGAGGTGTCTTGCTCCAGGTATTCCCGCAGATCGGCACGGCGGCGCTGGACGAAAAACTGGGCCAGCTCGCGGCGCTTGGCCTCGTTGGCGCGACCGCCAAGGTCGTCAGGAAGCTGCTCGAATTCAGGCTTCAGCAAGCCGAGGAGTGAGCGGAAGGCACCCTCGTTACCGCTGTGGGGGGTGGCCGTGACCAATACAAGGTGGCGGGTCTCGTCGGCGGAGAGGCCCTTAAGCAGGTGGTTGCGCTGGTGGCGGGCTCCGCGCCCCTGGCCCCCCGAGGCGCAGGTGTGGGCCTCGTCCACGATAACGAACTCGGGGCAGGTGCGGAGAAAGTCGTCGCGGCGACGGTCGGACTTGATGAAATCGGTCGAGACGATGACGACGGGATGCAGCTCGAAGATGGACTGGTTGCGGGCGCACTCGGACTCCAACTTGCGTGCGGTGCCCGAGAGAACGAGTTGGGCGTGAATGTTGAACTTTTCCTCCATCTCCTGCTGCCACTGCTCGGCGAGGTGGGGCGGGCAAAGGATGGCGATGCGCTGGATCTCGCCCCGATCAAGAAGCTCGCGGGCGATGAGGAGCGATTCGACGGTCTTACCAATACCGACATCGTCGGCGATGAGCAGGCGCACGGGTTCTTGGCGGAGCGCCATCATCAGCGGGACCAACTGGTAGGGGCGCGGCTCGAAGGCGAGACGGCCAAAGGATCGGAAAGGACCCGCGCTGGAACGGAAGCCAAGGCGGATGGCATCGCGCAGGAGACGGCAGGCGCGATGGTCGCCCAACTGAGTCGGGTCGGGGGCATCGAGCGCGGCAGCGTCAACCGTTTCGAGTGCCGTGAGAATGCCAGTGACTTCGGCATCCGTGCCGCCGAGGGGACGCAGCATCAAAAGCTCTTCGGTGGATTCGGGGAGGACGACCCACTCCCGATCACGGGCTTCAACAATGTTTCCTGGGGCAAATGTCATGCGTCGCAATAAAAGGCGGTTTTTTGAGAGTCGATTTTTTCGGCCCAGTCGGCCTCAGATTCAAAGAAGAGTGCGGTGATGCCGATCTCAAAAAGCGCCTCATCGATCTTTTCCGCGTCCTCCTGAGCACCGAGGAAAACCGCCAAATGATAATTTTCGTAAAGAAAGTCGGGGGTGATGGTGCCATTGAGCAGTGGCATTCTTGCGTGGCTGGGGAGGCGGAGTCCGCGCTCTTCAAGGTGGTAGAGCCACTTGCGGGCGAGCAGGTCATTATCGGGAAGAGAGGCTACGAGCTCTTCCAGCTGGTTGCCACGGCTGGTTTCGGCACTCGCGCCCACGACTTCGGACTGAGACAAGTCAGACATCAGGCTGAGGATCGATGTGCGGTCGAGGTCGTCGTGGTCGGGCTGATTGAAGTAGCTCAGCAAGCAATCATAGCAGGCGGCGTCGCAACCCTCGCCATCGTGGGCGTGTCGGCCAAGGTCTTTGAAGGAATCGGGATCGTAGTGGCAGATCTCCAGCATCTTTCTGGCGACCTTTGCGAGAGATTTAGGGTTGTCGATCAACTGGCGTAAGACACCTGCGCCACCCTCGGAGGCTTCGTAGAGGAGAAGGCGTTTGCGCTCGGCCTTAGTGGGCAGGGGTTCGGAGGCCAGTTCCTGATCTTCGAGTTGGAAGGTGACCTGGATCGCTTTCTTGAAAGCCGCCTCGAAGGAAGCCATGCGCTCGTTGGAGATTTCTTCGGACAGGTCGATGATCAGGCAATTTCGGTGGTCTTCGACGTAGGGAATGACTCTGGCGATACTGTTGCTCATCGGGTCGCTATCGGCTGCGTCGTTTTCTTCCTGCTCGTTCTGACTTTTTTGCCAAAAGCCACGCTCGGTATCGAGCATGTAGCCGAGTTGATCTTTGTTTTTACGACGGTTCTCGCCGAAGTTGATGCGCCAGAGGTTGGCCGCCTGACCATAAGCGAGTGTCCCGAAGGTCTCGCCATTGACCTCGATTCGGGCCGTGCGCTTGAGGGTGCGCCCTGCACGCTGGGCGTAGCGCAGAACGGTTCGGACTTCGTAGCCCATGCGGAGGCGTTCCTCCTCGTCCGAATTAATGCGCTCGACTCGTGTCGTGATGACGTTTTGGAGGCGGAACATGTTTTTGAATTCCTTGGGCAGTTCACTGTCACAGGACTCACAATTGTCATAGACCATGTCATCGGCCACATGATGCAGGTAGCCGCAGTGGGCGCAGATTTTCACGCTGCCCGTGGTGACCTCGTCGGAGTCGTCGCTTCGTATCGGGAGGATGACGCGATTGATGCGGTAGCGAGAGCCTTCGTGATAGATGATGGATCGCGGGCCGAATTCAGTAATGGCCAGAAAGCGCGAACGGGAGAGGAACTCGCTTTCCTTGTTTTTGATGCGCCTGCCTGGGATGAAAGCCGAGAGCGGGAGTCGCGGGAAATTGTAGCCAGGGAGGAAGCCCTCGGACGCGAAATAGCGGTAGGTGTAGAAGTCGGACTGCGCGAGCTTCCGATTGTCGACGTTTTCCAACAACCGCAACTGGGACTCTGCATCGTCACGGAGGCGACGCGCCTGTTTTTTTTCCTCAGAGGAGCGAGTGGCATCATGGATGATATCATGCTGTCGCTGCGCTTGCTGGTAGGACGAACGATGCATCGTGCGCCAGCGTTCGCATGCTTGGTTGAAGCTGTTTGGCAGGTTGTTGAGGATCTCCTCCAGCCAGTGTTCGTCATACCAGTCGGATTCAGCGAGGTCCTCGGTCAGCGCATCCAGTAGCTGGCGGGCACCCTTCTTGGCGGCGTTCAGCTTGTCTTTATCATTGATGTCGTCCCAGAGTTCTTTTTCGACCACGAGCGGGGGAGGCGAGCCCTTCAAGTCGAGAATGCCGTTGAGAGAAGAGCCGAGCCTTAATTGACTTTCTGTAAGCCATACCGAATGAATGTGTGCTCGAACCAAATCCTCATTGCCCAACTCCAGGCGCGGCGTCGTGACGGCACCTGCAACCATGTCCTGAGGGTTGCGGAAGAAATACTGGTCGTGGGGGGAGCCCAGGGTGCAGTAGGAGAAGACGAGGGCAGGTTGGCCGCTGCGGCCCGCACGCCCGCTGCGTTGCGCATAGTTCGCTGGCGTGGGTGGAATGTTGCGCAGGTTGACTAGATTAAGCTGCTTAATGTCGATGCCCAATTCCATCGTCGGCGAGCAGAACAAGATCGGCAGGTCGGCCTCCTTGAAGGCATCCTCTCGGCGCTGACGCTCCTCAGAAGGGACTTGTGCGGTATGCTCTCGGGCTTCGAGCCCTTTGAGCCGCTGAGCCAGATTTCGGTAGAAATCGACGAAGTAGCTATTGGGCTTGGATAGATCCTTCGGCGGGTTGGGAATGGATATCGGATCCAGATAGGACTCCTGGCCGTCTCGGGCTTTCCAGACCAAAGAGCCTGCTACGATTTGGTAGCCAGGATAGTCGTTTTCGTCTTTCGGATCCGAAACGGCAGTGACGATGCCTGCAATGCGAAGACGATCAAGGATCTGCGGGATCATTTCTTCGATTTCATCGAGTTGCAGCATCTGCCCGTAGGCCGAGAATGTATTCGGCTTGCGCAAATAGCGTCCGTAGCCGCCTCTGGCCGAAACGTAAACGTTCTCCATCGATTCCTTCTCGCGCTTGGAGCGAGGGATCGCGGTGGCGGCATGTTCCAAGCGTTCATTTTCATCAATCGCCCAGGGGTTAGCCAGACGCTGGCTGCTCTTCTGCTTTAGTTGCTGCTGATAGGTGTCGTCCAGGTAATCGACGCTGATAGCCAGAGAGCGGCGCATAAAGTTAAGCAAAACGCGGCAGATGTTGAGGCGCTCTTCAGGAGTGGCGACTTGGAGCGCTGGGTGAGTGGGGTGTTGGGTGCCCTGATTGTCCCAGACGGCCCAATCTTCCTGACTCTCGCACAGCTCGTCCAGCGAGGAGTATTCGATTTCGAGGAGCCCGCATTGCTCAAGATTTGGGGAGGTGACCCGCCAGCCGCGCTTCAGATCATGGTAAATCCGATAGCCCAGGACGTCGCGGAGGGCTTGATCGGTTTCTTTCGCTCCTTGAAACTTGATTTCAGGATCAGCTGCGTAGAGAGGTCGTCCAAGGTCGAGGTGTTCGAATACCTTTTGGGTCAGCTCGTGGTGAAGCAGGCCGTTTTCGCCCCTGCTTTTGGCTGCCTGATAGATGGCTCCGCGAATCATCGAGACTTCCACGAAATCGTTGAAATGGCCTGCCTGCAGTGATGCGTCCTGCCGATTATCGGTGAAGCTGAGGAGTTTCTTCGCTTCTTTGTCGATGTCCTGCTCTTTGCGAAGGCTGAGGATCGCTGAAAGTGAAAGGATGGTCGTCGCCGTGCTGCGGCCTTCCGAGCCGAGCGAAGAAAGTTTGCCGAAGTCGGTTCGGGTCTGGAAGGAGTAGGATATGCCGCAATCCAGGCAAAAGCGGAAAGGTGCGGGGATGAAGACACACTTGATGCCTGAGGGGGATGAATTGCCGTCGGGGGCTATGCGTATGTGCTCGGGTAGGTACTTTCGGCGATCCTTACGCACTCGGATGACACCATTGTGACGTTCCAACCAGTCCTCGGGAAGTCGGTCCATCTCCTCCTGGGAGCCGCGCTCGGGCCATGGATTTGTCGAACTGAGGTAAAGGAAGCCCGATGTATCATGGTCGCCGTCGTTTCGATCTCCGATATCGCGTGCCTCAAAGTAGGAATCTCCTGTGGAAGGATCTTTTTTGCGGCGCACACAGTAGTATTCCTGGCCGCCCTCACGGTTAAAGACAAGAGGTAGCAGCTTGCGCTCGCGGGTGCCGTCGGGGACGAAGGTCTGTTTGTGTAGAGTGAGGTGCCGCTGATCTTCCTTTTCCAGCGAGGCATAGACGCAGTCCCCTCGGCTGATGAACTGGTGGAGTCGGAAAGCGAAAACGGGGAAGTCTGTGTCGGGGTTTCGGACGTGGTAGCCTTTGAACAGAGTTTCCTGAATAAGCGGTTTGCAGGTGTCGACCGACACTCCGATTTGCTGTGAAAGCGCGGAAGCAGCTCCAAGTTTATCACCATTGTCCTCGATACTTTTTGGGGAGGTTCGCTTCAGCTTCCCTGTTTCAGGTTCACGCTCCAGCCCGAAGTGCGTCTCGATCCAGGCGGCGAGTGGGTCGTTGATAAAGGCGTCAAATTCGTTTCTTGGACTGACTTTAGCTGAGACGCGTTCCTTGAGTTGTTGGAGATTGGAAGGGGCGTCGAAGTCGATGTCTGGGGTAATCCGCCGCAGCGTCTCGCCGACGATGTCCGAGGGCTCGAAGTTGGCTCCGAAGAGACGGCTGGCGAGCTTCGCGACCTCCTTTTGCTGCTCTTGGTGGGTGCCTGGGCCCGCAAGGGTCGCGGAGGTCCCGATGCACTGCATGCTCTCGGCTCCTAGCAGGTTGCGAACACGGCGATTCAGCAGAGCGACATCCGCGCCTTGTCGTCCTCGATAGGTGTGGAGTTCGTCCAGCACTAGGAATTGTAGGTCTGAGGCGGCTTCGATGAGGCCTCTTTCCTCAGGGCGGGTCAGAATCAACTCCAGCATGACGTAGTTCGTCAGCAGGATGTCGGGCGGATTCGCAATGATGGCCTTGCGCTGCTCATCCTTTTCCTGCCCCGTGTAGCGCCCGAAGCGGACGGGTTCTTTCCCCTCGGGGTAGCCCTCGCAGAGAAATTTCTCCAATTCGCCGAACTGGCTGTTGGCCAGTGCATTCATGGGGTAGACGACAATAGCCTTGATGCCCTTGCCACTGCCCTGGCGCAGCACGTAGTCGACGATTGGGACGATGTATGCAAGGCTCTTGCCCGAGCCCGTTCCCGTGGTCAGAACGTAGTTGCGCTTCTTACGCGCAAGTTGAACTGCCTCCTCCTGGTGTTTGTGCAGTTTAAGGGGCTGGCCCACGGGGTCTTCCTTGGATTTTCCGCGTCGGAAAATTTTAGCGCATTCAGAATCCAGGACACCATTGGAGGTGAGTTCGTCAATGGATGCCCCAGGTTCGAAGGCGGGGTTGAGCTGAATCAGGGGGTTGGGCCAAAGAAAGCCCGATTTCATGTTGTCCTCAACGAACTGCCGAATTCGAGGCTCCTTGATCCGAATAAAGCTCTTCACATAAGACTTATAGTCCTCAATGAGTTTGTTTCGGAATTGGAAGATGTTCATATTCAGGCGTCTATGTTGATGACATTCGACTACTTCACTTGGGCGGCACCCCTGCACGCCTTGATCAAAGAATGGTCGAGGTTATGGCCATTATGGAAAACGGGGTGGGACTTCTGCAGGGTGAGCGTCAAAGTGAGGCATAATTGCTCCCATTTAATGAGTTACGCGACCTGTCTAGGCAAGTTAAAGGGGAATCCAGGGGCGAAATTATACAGTTTTGGGTGTCCTCTGGAGAATCAATTTCAACGGTCTAAGTTAAAAATCTACTGGCATCTTTAAACCACAGGAATTTATTCAGCTGTAGTATGGTAGATAGCTTAGATGCGGCCAACCGACTTTGAAGTGCATTCTCGGCTCGGTCGGCGGCTTGTTCCTCATGATGATGTTCCGCGCCAGAAAGGGGCTCCGATTCCGAGATCATCATGGTGTGAAAATCTGACTGTCGCTGTTCATATTGAGCTTCATCCAGATATGCCATGCCTTTCACGAAGAGCAGCAGGCTGTGCTTCGGATATTCTTCCAAAGCGCGTTCGGCCTCGGATAGTCCGAGCTGTCGCTCTCCCATGCGGACTAAATAGAACGCCTTCTCTGCAATATTTTCTGGGCTGCTCTCTTCCTGATCGATCTCACGCATTCGTTCCCATGCCGCGAAGCAGGCGACCCTCGATACTGTCAATTGTTTATCAGTTTGTTTTTCTTGGGTTTGTTGAGCCAGAACCTCTGGCCCTTCAAATTTCTAGCGGGGGTGGGTGACTGACTCGGGCTGGAGTTTGTTGTAGCGCTCGTGGGAAATGCAGCCGAGATACTCAAAGGCAGAGTCTATTGCTGCGAACAGTGCTCGGTAGCGTCGCATGACTGGCACCGAGATCGTGCCACCTAGGCTGGGCAGCCGTTTGCCTCCTAGCGCAAATGGGCTGACTCCGTCTTTGACTATTTTAGAGGCGATCTGATTCGCCTTTTTACCTACTCGGGAGGGGATGCGTGAATGTCTCATGCCCCCAATTGTATTTGTGAATTTCACAAAAAAGGCCTTTCTGCAGAAAATCTGATTTTTTCAGAGACTTCGGTTAACAGGCAGATTGTTTCAGGCTATTATTCTTGAGTTCTGGAGTGAGTGTCCAGTTCTGAGGTCGATTATCACGACCGAGTATCAGCGACATCCTGAAGGCCCAGCTCACACATGAGTTGGGCCTTCTTGTTGGAGTAATCGTCAGGCTTCGCCTGAAACTGCGCCAATTGGCGTATGAAAAAACGAAGTAAACTCATCTCAATCGTTGCTCACGTAACCATTCGTGGCCTCGAATCATTGAAACGCGGTCGGATCGACCTGAATGACCCTCGCCTCGACGGTGAACGCGGCACTGTCCAGCTGGAGTTGCACACCGATCGGCGCACAGCCCGCCAAATGGAGATGGAAATCATGGCATGCAGAGGCCTGTTTGGCGACGAGGGGGCGCTGCAGCATCTGGATGAGGCGTATATTTCGCCCTCAAGAGTGAAGGTTGCACTCGTGACCAGTGGGAACAAGGAGACCGACCGCTACATCCAGGACTGCGGTAAAGCGCAGGGCTACAATGTGCAGGTAGCGACCGCCTAAAACCAAAAAACCTCATGCTAAAATACAATCCACACGACGTTATATTCGATATCGAAACCGAGGGTGCCACCACGCTCGATTTTATTCAGGAGATCTATCCGCCTTACCCCCAATTTGTTCCTCAGGGCGTAAAATGCGGTAACCTGAAGACCGAGGAGGAAAAGTCAGCCAAGATTGAGGCGGCCCGCCAGGATCATGCCGCTCAAGAGGCAGCTTACTGGGAAGAAAAGCTGGAGAAGGCCGCCCTCAACGCGGAGACGGGGAGGGTGGTGACCATCGGCTACCTCCTAGTCGATGCGCCAGACGAGGAGGCCTTTCTGGACGACGCTGATTTCAACGAGGAGTGGCTGTTGCGGCGCTTTTGGGCGGGGTATGAGAAGGTCGTGCGGCGGCGAGGACGAATCATTGGCTGGAACAGTAATGGCTTCGACATCCCATACTTGATCAAACGAAGCTGGATTATTGGCGTGCCCGTGCCCGCAACTGTTTTTCGAGGGCGGTGGATATCGGACACCTTTCTCGACCTGATGCAGGTTTGGAGCGTCCACGAATTCAGAAAATTCGCCAAGCTGGATGCCTGCGCCAGAATTCTAGGGCTGGGGAACAAAACCGATCAGGCCTGCTGTGGAGCGGAATTTGCCAAGTGGTATCGCGATCCCGAGCGTCACGAAGCGGCCAAGAGATACGGTCTACTTGATCTGACGCTGACGCGGGACATTTACCTCAGGCTGGCAGGTGTAACCTCGCTTTCTGGGGAAATTGAAGATGCGGAGGTGGCGTCTTGAGCTGCTGCGAAACGAACAGAGTTGTTTCAATCGCGGATCATAGTGAGCGTCTCGGCGGAGGTATGTCTGAGGAAATCGAGCAAGGGCTTGCAAGAATCGACGCGGACCTCGCTCGAATCCTTGGAGCGGTCGAGCCCATACATAAAAGCGATGACCGAATCAGCAGGATGTTGCTCGATGTTGAAGAGATGAGTGAGCTGCGCGTGCATCAGGTTCTGCGAACGGAGGGTGGAAAATGAAGGGTGATTGGATGCCCAGAGATGGGTTCTGGTGGCAGGAGACTGAAGATACTAAAAATCATCATGGTATTTGGGGAGGACGGCTTTCTTGTGAGGCAATTCCCTGCATGGAAATAAGGGGATACAGTATGTGGCACCTGCTGGCTGCAAAGGCGCTACCTCAAGAAGTTGCCAGAATGTTTCTTCATAACGCTTCGGAACAAGCTTCGGCAGATGGGCTGATTGACGATCTCAGAGAAGTGATGACCGTATTTGATGATGCCTGGCGTCAAACCTGGCTCGATTGTTCAGGTCTACGAGTATATCGCTTCGGATGGAAGCGGCTACAAAGAGAGACAGCGTTTCGGACGCCACTTCAAATATGTGAGCGACTGGGAGTGCCTCTGATCACCTTTGATATTTCCCAGGAGTGGCCCGAAATTCACCCTGTTATAGAGGCTGCACAGACGGAGAGTCTGCGGCGGATGGACAGAGGTGCACAATAAACCTACGGCTACGTCACTTTTTTGTTCAGCCTACCTCGTGTTGCGCAGCAGCATAAACCACACTGCAGGTGCAAATACAGCAGGCGTAAAAATAGCAGCGTAAACGTAGGGTAGGCCTACGGTGGTTATTTCAATTAAGCAAAAGCCCAGGGACCCCATAACGAAGACGAAAGTAATCCCAGTAAGGCGGAAGATTCCTTCCCTGTTCATTACTTCGCCCTCCTCAATATTGTAGGTGTAGGCAGAATTAGGCTTGCGGAGCGCACCTTGTATAATGAGAGCAAATCCCAAGAAAACCAGTATTGAGGATATACCTAGTATGCGCTCTCGCAGCACCGAAATGGATCTCCAGCTTAAGGTGTACTGTTGCCACCTTGTCTTTGGTCGGTTTATCCAAGGCTCTAGGTGCATTTTTTGCGCCATATACCTTCCAGTCAATGTATAGAACTGGTAAGTATATCGATTTACCTGAGCGCAAAGCCTCCAAAAGGGCACAATACCTTTTGTTACCCGCATTATTTCGTTTGCTTGCTTATTCTTCAGGCGTTTAACATAGTCATTGTAGAAATTTCTTTGGTTCTTTTCTGAGAAGTATTCTGCTATATGCGTATTGATTTCTAGGTATTTCGTAAAGGTTAAGATTTCTGGGTCGTCAAAGGATTCGCTTCGGTTGAACATCAAGAAATACCAATATCCGTAAGAGAGTACAACAAGGAGGAAAATTCTAAAGGCCAAGCTTACCCCCAAGATAGAGCTGACAAGGTAGGAAAAGCCTATACCCAAAAGCAGAAGCCTAACAAACAGCCACATATTGGGCTCAAACCCACTTGAAGTAGAAATGTAAAACAGTATAAAGAGAATTCCCAAGAGGATTTTCATAATATGCGTTTCCTTGAAGCTATCCTGTTCTGAGATGAGAGGGGGCGGGCGTAAATTTGGGGCGATGATTTAAAATAAAAAAACCAAATGAATTTCGCAGTTGATCCGCGATCGGGTAATCAAGAAGCATAGACGGCGCAATCTTTTTCCTCAGAGCTCGGTAAAGCTCGGCAAGGCGCTTTCGCGCCTCGGCGAACTTTAGTCATTTTAAGTCAAAGGCTCAAAGTAAATCTACAAGGTAGTTGGCCTCACGCGCATCGTAGGCTGGGAACTCTTTCTGGGATCCCCCAGGGCTACAGTTGGTTTGACTGTCTGAAGGGAAAGCGCCTGACCTATGCAAACCAAGCCTGGATTGGATTGCTGCTATCGATCCAAATGCTGGTTTGGGGTAGAGAGTATGCCTACCGCAGGCTTCGCCTAAAACATCCAAGAATATTTGAGCGGAACGGGTTATTCATTGCACGGCTCGATCCCCGCTCCTCTGGAAAGGAAAATATGTAAATTAGAACTCCGTCGTTTTATCGACGAACATTGAGGCCACCTCTCGGCGGGGTGGCCTCTCTTATGCCCGTAGGAACTAAAAATTCCTATGAAATCTACACATATCGATCCTATATTCACTGAAAACGCCGATGGCTCCGTAACTGTTCGTGGCCACGATTTTACCGAGGTTCTCCGACCCTGGGGGCACCCTGAAGGTTTCGGGGCCTCGGGCTGTCATCGTGAGCCTTATAACGGAGAGCAGCGTCCAATGTTTCTCTCTTCCGCGCTCAGAATTCACGGGGGCAGAGATCACGCCACTAGGGGTTCCGCTCCTTGCATCGACCGCATTGCCCTGAGCGTGCCACGGGAGATACGTCAGTCTATCTTTCACCTGCCGCAGTGGTCGATCGAGTTGGTCCAAATCGCCGAGTGCGAGCCAAAGGCCTTTCTAAGGCTGGCCAAAAGGAACCCTGCGTTGGCCTGCGTGATCGCGAGGGAGTCTGCAATGCATCCACTCTGGGGCGCTCGATATTGGGGGCAGCACCTGCTTGGACGTAAGGAAAATGACATCGCTCGGCAACTCGGCCTTGGGAGTAGGTGCGCTTCATTCCTGCGCAAAATACGAGATGAGACGTTGTGCAGTCACGGTTATCTCGATCTGGCAATTAGCGCGTGGAAACAGCCTCGTATGGCTCGGCTACTCTCGCATGTTGAGGTAGTAAATCTCGATGTAATGATGGTTAGCTTCAACTGCTGGCAGCTGGTTCAAGTCTGCCCGTCTCTTTTGCACATCGCGGCCAACAATCACAACGTATACTCGACTGAGGTCTATGAAACGGTGGAGCACGTATCCCAAATACGAAAGACGCTGAGGAAACCCACTTGGCCGTGGAGGCGGATTCGAAATCTTGAGCACCTGCGGAAAATCAGACTCAGGGCTGAGAGCGAGGCACTGGCCAAGGGTAAACTCTCGGACGTAGTCTATCCTCCGCCGCCTGTGAGTCCGTATAGTGAATGGATGTGGGTGAGCTGCCTGTCCGAGTTGAAAGACGTGGGGAAGAAATATCAAAACTGCGCCGAAAGTTATCATTGGCGATGCCTGTCGGGAGATGTAGCCATCTATGTGTCTCGGCGGACTAGCTTGGAAGACACCGTGATCGTTACGTTGAGTCGATTACGAGGGCTAGGTAGTTGGGAAGTGACGGACGTTCTCGGCCCGCACAACGCGCTTGTTGATGAACCTGAGCAGTCTGCAGTCCGTAGGTATTTTCTTGAAGCCCTCGAAGAAGGAGGTGCTGAGTGAAAACACCAGAAAAGATCCGCAAACGCGAATCCGCACGCAAGGCTCGTAAACGTAAAGAGAATCGCGAGCGCCTGCGGCTCATGAAGCAGTGGCGATATTTTCGGCGCACGGGACGCTGGGAGTGGGATCCGACCCACCTCCATTGGCACCATCGTGATCCTGGGATGAAAACAAGGAAAGTGTGCCACCTCGTGACGCGTTCCTGGAAGAGAATCATGCAGGAAATTGAACACTGCGTTGTGTTGGATCGCGAGGAGCATCTGGACTTGCACGGGCTTTCGATGCTTCGCACGAAATAACCAAGTTTGCTGTTATGACTGAGATTCATCGAGAAATTTACCTTTGCCGCATGTCCTTGGAAGCGGGACAAACCACCCGCAGACTATGGGGCATACCCCTTCGTGAGCGCATACGTATCGAGTTCGCTATGTTGAGGGTCAGGCGCAACATTCGCCGCGCTGAGCGACTACTGGAAAAGGAGGCATTCGATGCGCGATGATCGATATAGCAGGCTGTTTTTCCTCGGTCAGATCGTAGCAACCCCAGGAGCGCTTGCAGCGACGACACGCGAAGAGAGGGAAGTCTTTCTTTATCGTCACCAGATCGGCTCGTGGGAGGAGACATGCCGAGAAGATCGCATGGAAAATACCTTGGCTCTTTTTCACCAGATGCGAATTCTCACCGTCCACACCGCCTCAGGCGGGAAAATCTGGGTTATCACCGAGGCTGATCGTTCGGTGACAACAATTCTGACGCCCGAGGAATACTAAGAAAACCGCCTCCGTAAGAGATTATTCAAAAGCTACTCAGGCACAACTAAATATTCCAAACAAAAACCCTATGAAAGAAAATCAAACGAAGCTAAACACCATTCTCGAAACATATCACAAGGGCCTTGCTCTGCCTGACGCGCTTACCGTGGTTATTGCCATACCTCTGATTGAGGATTCCAATAATGAGCTCGATAAGTTTTGTATAAACGCGATGCAGCAGTTATGCCCAAGCGCGGAAATTCGCGTTGATGAATACGACTTTGAGGAGTGGGGAGTCGTCGAATTGGAACTCGGACTTGCTGACCACCATTTTGAAGAGAGTAAGATGGAATCAGAGGCCGAAATGCTTGAGTCAACATTGAGGCAATTCTACCACGATGTCGCCGTTATCTTTTTCGAAGATGAGGTTGAGTTTCGAGAGAAGCGCAGGCGTGATCGGCGGCGTAATGATGTTTCTCAAAATGAAGGTATTTCTTTCGAGGAAAAGCTAGAAGAGGCTGAAAAACTATTTCTCAGTGCTGACGAGAGCATGCGGTCATTGCTCACCTCGCTTCGAGACCTTAGCCTGCTTTCTCTAGGCACTGAAAAGGAGAAGCGGGTCAAAGCGTTTCGTGATAAGATTTGGGGTCTCAATGAATGGTTGTCTTGGCCTGATGAACTGTTTCGAGATTGAGCGACCTGCGTAATAAAGGCTGGGAGCGCATCTTAGTCGGCGGAGAATTAGGCACCGCTCCATGCATGTCGCCTTTGCGAACCTGAAATAGGACGAGCAGGGTAGATGGCGCTTGAGCTTGTAGGGGAAAAGTCTATTTTTCTCAGACAATGAGTCGTCGTTCGCAGAGTCAGATAAACCTATATTCCTTTCAGGATATTGTCACTGCGACCATTGGAATACTCCTCATAACTGTTTTAGTGCTTCTTTTGTCAATCATTACAACTCGGACTAAGGAAGCAGGAGAAGTAAAAGAGATTGTCGAGCAGCAAGCCCAAAAGGTCGAGGAAATCGAAAACACCTACAATCAACTAAAAGAACAAGTGGGGATTTCAAATGCCGAAGCCACCAAATATCACCAGCTGCGAAAAAGGTTAGCCGCTTACATGAATGCTGAATTGGAATCAGCTGAATTAGCGCAATACCGCCTGTCACGCCAGAAGCTTAAATTAAGAGTTCCAAAAACAGAAATAAATCCTGCAAGAACTGCCTTAATTGTTGCCACAGTTAAGGGCGTTTACTTGCTCAGCCAAGACGGCAGGCTTGATTCTGAGATATTGGACGTGGGGCAGATCGAAGCCATAACTAAGAGTGGGGGATACGACTCTGTGGTGGCGCTATTTACCCCAGATGCACTAAACACGAAAAAGGTCATAGCAGGGAACCAGAATAGAGGGGATAAGGCGTTATCCGCCTTACTGAGCTTGCATAAGGCCCTCCAGACTAAAGACTTCGTTATGCGTGACGTTATCCCACACGCCGACTTTTTAATTACCCTTTCAGATGAGTAGACGTAGAAAGCGTAAACAATTGAGTGATAGTTCAGGACTCCTCTTGGACACACTGACGAATACCCTCGGAGGTGTTATGTTCATCGCTTTGTTTGTCGCCGTATTTGCTGCAACTATGCCAGTTAAGCAGGATTTTGATACACTTGCCGCATCGAGTATTAGTCTTGAAGATATAGAAAAGCTGAGCACAACACTCAAAGAAATGCCATCGGCACAGGAAATGAGCCAAAAAATATCCGAGATGGAAGGACTACTAAGTGTTTACGAAAGTAAAAACGTTATACCCTTACCCACGCAGAAAGGGGTTGAAGAGCTGATGGACGAAATAGAGACACTCACGTTCAACGCCCCACCTGCAGTTGAAATGCCATTAATGTTAACAACGCCTTCTTATACGGATGGAGCCCTTAATATCTTTATTCTGGATGGGAAGGCCTACGTGGCGGACTTTACAGCTCAGAGTGCCTACCAAGGGCTTAAGCGCTACAACGCTAAGTCTTATATACAGGATGATGTAAGGGTGAGCTTCGAACTGAGGAACCCGACGAAATGGAAGGAGTTACCACAACATATGTACCACTGGTTTGCCGATTTTGAAGTGGCCAAACCAGAAGGAACTCCTATATCAGACTTGCCCCGCATTATCCAGGAGTCAAAAGGCCAAATGAGTGGAGCTAGGCTTCCTATTTATATAATCCAAACTGATACCGCTAGCCTAGAGCTGTACCTAGAGCACAAGAAACAACTCATGGATCTAGATATCTCGGTGCATTCTATGGGTCTGGCATTTACCCAATATGGCAAACTTGGTTCTCGTAACTTGTTGAATGACCGAACTCGCAAGGCGCGAGCGGAGATGAGACGGACGGGGGTGAAACCCCCGCCAATAATTTGGAGGCCTGAATAAAGCATTAACACGTGATGTATCAAACCACCCACAAACCTTCATTGTGGAAGAAAATGGCCTTTTCTGGGGTATTTACGCTCTCTGTTGGACTAGGCGTTTTCACCTTTCTGGGGCGCGACGCGGTAAGTGTTTCCAATGAAGCGATTCACGAAGTCGAGCGGGGTTCAAACACAGAAGACCCATCAGCAAAACCACGGCAATCTATACAGGAGATGCAAGCAGCCCTTGAGGAAACCAACCTCGTTCTGGAGGCAAGCTTTCTGGCTTTGGAATCTGTCTCGCAGCAGACAGAACAGCTACCTCAGTTTGAACTGCGGAGCATCCAGATGCCGCAAGCCGCCAGAGCAAAAGTCACGAGATTAGACAGGACTAAAGCTTTAGTGAATTCGTTTGAGATCATTTCCACAGGGCAGCAATCAAGCTCAGATTTCGACCCCGTGCTTCGTAAGTTTTCACCCTTAGATACCCTCACTTTCAGCATTCCTAATGTAGCGGAACCTTTTGAAATAAAGGAAGGTATGACCTTTAGAGTAGGCGAGACAAGACTCACCTATATGGGGAATTTAGCGTTTGATTTTGAAGGTCAAATTATAGAATGGCGGCAAAATTGAGCATAGCTCAACTCATGACTGGATTCGTTGGGTAGATTTTAATCGAGCACATGCTGAAAGCTGAGATTGCTCGTCTCGGATACGCATACAGGCTTGAATTATCGGGAAAGATCTAACAGTAATAAAGAAGCGAGTATCATGAGGGTTTGAGGTCACTATTCTTATATTTATCAGCGAAATTTTTAGTCGAAGTCATGAAAATAGATTTTAGAGTATGCCATAGATGGACATTTTAGATCTCAAAAAGCTCGATATCGAAGCGCGCGTGGGCTTTAGGCCTGGACGCTATACCAATGCGAATCGAAGTCTTGCGTTTCTCGCGGCAATGCTGATGACAATCGGGTTTTACGGGATCCTTATTAACCTTCCGTCGAGCCTGCAAAGTGAGCGTTATATCGGAATTTTTACTGACCGTGGAGTTATACCCTATATTACAATGCTGGCCTTCTTTTGGGGAATCTGTCTTGTTTGGTTAAAAGCGAGAAAGGCAAATGCGCAGGCATCGGCGCTCAGATTTTTGCTGAGAGAAAAAGTCAATGAGTGGCAGTTCTCGGTAAGTGATGCGGCGAAATTGCGGGATAAGCTGACGAAGCTGGTTCCCGCTCCTGTTGATTTTATACTGCCGAATCGCTTGTATTTGACCTTGACATCGCTGTCGACGCTTCGGCAACCAATGGCTATCTCTGGGTTAGTCGCTGAGCAGGCGAACTCTGACGAGGCGCAAGTGGACGACAGCTACAGCTTCTTAACGATGTTACTCTACATTATCCCTGTCTTGGGTTTCATCGGCACTGTTCTTGGGCTCGGGGCAGCTATTGGTAATTTTGGAACGACTCTTTCGCAAGTTGGGGGGGCAGACCTTGACGCTATGCTACCAAGTTTGCAGGGAGTAACTGGAGGCTTGGCATTGGCCTTTGATACGACCCTACTAGCACTGGTTGCTGCGTTGCTTTTACAAATCTATGCATCATTCGTGAGGTCGACTGAGACGTCTTTTTTAGAGGATTGTAATTTATTTTTTCAGCAGGAGGTTTTTCCGAAGCTAACCGCCGAAATTGAAGAAACTCCAACAACCTCAACCACACAGGCTTGAATGTATCAATCGGTCCGAACAAAAGCGCCGATAGGCCGTAAGCTTTTACTACTACTTGTCCTCATTTTAATCGTGGGGAGTGTGATTTCGGGCACGCATCAAATCGCCTCAGTCAGCGACAAAGCAGAGGCCGAACTGGTCGCTGAGAAGACCGATTCCGTTCAAGACCATGTAGGGAATTCTGGAACAAATCCAGGCGATGTCGCGGAGGCAGATGACCCAGAAGTGAAAGAGCAAGAGGAAGAAAAGGTCGCAGATGTGACCGAAATAAACGAAAGGGTTGTGTTAGGGGCTCAAGAGGACAAATCACCTGAAATGACTGATCTGGAGGCGGACGAGGCGGCAAAGAGTCCTGTAGAGGGCCAAGAAATCGCGATCAATCGGATCACCATGGTCGAGCAGCCAGACTTAAGCGATATCTTCCAAGTTACAGAATATATAAAAGGTCTTAAAGTTACGGCAACTACAGGTAGCAAAGTCGCTATCAATGGAGAGGTTTTTCACTCGGGAGATTATATCGAAAGTAGCCAGGCTATAAAGTTTGTTGGCCAAGACGAAAGCGGAGCACTCGTCTTTGAGGCTCATCAGAAGCGTCTCAAGCTGCGATTGTAGGCGAGGTCTGTTTTTTTCAAAATTCCCGTATGCATACGGGTGTAGCATTATTTCTAGGAGATGGATTAATGCTACTTACCGATTAGGGCATCTTAGTCAGGCAACCTACAACTGGTTCAGGTTAGCGGGTCGATCTGAGCCAGGTGAGTTCGGGGTTCCGCGCAGGAGCCTCTCAGGTAGAAACGCGAGCTTACGCCGACTGAGAGTAATCTGCCCCGAAAAAGATAGTAAACTGGAGGATTTCGCAGCGGCGCTGGGGGCGGAATTCAGCTAGGTCCTGAATTTTTTTAGGAAATTTGGGTAGATTGATATCTTAATTTTTCGATTTGGTTATAAGATTAGGGTGAGCCCTAAGCGGAATAGCCAAGACGACTTCCTTGAACGGACCGATTCAGTAAAGAATCGGGTTCGGGAGGCTATCGATTCGGCGGATCGGATGGAGGCAGCGGCTGGATATAATAGCGCCACCATCAATCCAAATCGGCTGGTCCCAGTCAAGGTGGTGAAGGTGGATGAAATTGATGGGAATTCGTTTGTTGAGCATTTTATGCCTCACCTCGATGTGACCGAACGGCTCGGTTCCTTTCTGATCGATTGGGCCCAGTTCTGTGCGGTGCGAGACCTAATTTTCAGGGGCGTCTCACCCCTCGAACTAAAAAAAGTGAGTCAATCCAACGCTAAACAAAAAACTAAGAAGCCGAAATACACTCGGGATGGGATTAACATCTATCGGGGTAGTTCAACCAGAAAAGATAGGAGGATATATATGTCAGATATGTTATACTACAGAGCCCAAATTCAGGGCCATCCACTGAATATTAAACTCGGGCGGGATGTGAATTCTGCCTTCAAGAAAGCACGTAAAGTCAAGCGGGCGATTGAGGAGCGGCGGGACCCCATCAGTGTCTTAGAGGAATTTATGCCCGATTCTAAACTCTTGCCCAAGCTCAAGAGGGAAAAGCAGGCTGGTGAGCAAACTGTTCCCCACTCAAGCCCTGCCGAGATTGCTGAACAATTTAAGTCTACAAGGGATGCCGAAACTATTCAAACGCTTGTGGATGCTTATCTGAAAGGTGCAGCTAAGGCGAGTGTAGAGATTAAACTCAAAACGGCGAAGGGGAATATCAACAGGCTGAGGGACCTGATGGAGGAGGGCCTGGGTTACAGGCGCAAGAAAGGGATGAGCGACAAGGAATTGGCTGCTGAATTATTTTCGCGTCCTGTTACTTGCCTGACTCCTCATGTGGTCGATAAGTTTAAGGACATTATGCTCTCTGAGGAGGCAGCATGTTCGCTCAGCAAAAAAGAGCTGATGCGGAAGAAAAATGGTGTAAATTCGACGATTAAGCAGGCACGCTCTTTGTTCTCCAAAAAGGCCAAGGCTATTTACCGTCGGGCGAATATAGAATTCCCGTTTCCCTACGAATTCATGAAAGTGTCCGTTTTTTCGACGGCAGATCATGAATTCTCGCTTCCACAAATCAGTAATATCAAGGGCATCTTTATGGAGCTTCGGAAGCTTAAGAAGGCGAATCCAGATAAGTATCTGGTTCGTCTGCTCGGTATTTTTGCGGGGTTGAGGCCTCAGGAAATCAAATGGCTACGCAAAGACAGGATTCGAAATAGCGGTTACTGGTATATCAGGATCGAGATAACCGATGATTCTGAAACCAAGGGCTACCATGTTCGTAGTGTTCCTGTCCCCGAAGAGTTAGCTCAGGAAATCTTAAGCACTTGCAAAGGCAACGGTTCGGAATTCGTTATCTCAGGTCATATGACATATCGCACGAAAAAGATTTTTGGTGAGATTAACGATGAGCTTCGTGAGAAATACCTAGAGGGGGTCCGTCGCCCGTCCTATGAGCTCCGCAAGTTCTTCGCTACGGGGTGCAAGCTCCAGATTGGGCTGGAAAAAACCCACGACCGCATGGGGCATAAGGATGACGATACCACGAAGAAGCATTACATCGACAGGCACGCAACAGAGGCATTTCTGGATATTTACAAGGAGTGGGCGAGGACACTTTTCGGAGGGGAGCCCTTCGCAGAATAGTGTGAAAGCGAGGATCTGGTCGCATTTACAGGTCAAAAACAGGTCACGGAGGTCGTAATAAAAGTCGTAATAAACGGATTTTTGCAGGTCTCCCCAGTGCACAAAAATGCCGCCCAGCGCAGTGCTGGAGCGGCTTGAGAGTGGTAGGCCGTCGGGGACTTGAACCCCGAACCAATTGATTAAAAGTCAACTGCTCTACCGATTGAGCTAACGACCCGTCAACCTTTGAGAAGCGACGGAGAAAAAATCGTC
>JAAAPI010000062.1 GCA_009908325.1 Verrucomicrobiota bacterium
AGTTCTTTTCAACATTTTATGGTCTCTTCATTCATTCCTTTCATTTTGTATTCCAGAACTCTGGACGCCATGCTCGCGCATGACTATCACGACGCCACGTAATCGTAATCGTCCCGGCATTAATCGATTACGATTAGGATTACGATAAATATTAGGAACGAGATCGCGCCCGCGCCCGCCATTCGGATCAAGGCGCGGTCAAGGCCTCTGGAGCACCCTCAAAACGCCAACGGGCTTCCGCCTACGAATCGACGCTTTTTCCAGTCAGCGCCTTTAAAAGATTCCGGCAGCCGTCTTCGATAATGTCCATGACGTTATCAAAGCCGTTGTCACCTCCATAGTAAGGGTCCGGCACATCGGTTATATCGTGCTCAGAGCAGAATTGGCTAAATAGCTTGATCTTCTCCCGGTATTGTTCTTTCGGATCGAGGGCATGTGCATCGGCGAGATTATTCGCGTCCATTGCCAGAATCAGATCATAGTGCTCCAAGTCGAAGGAATCGAGATGCTTGGATCGCCCGATAACCGGAATGCCGCGCGCCTTCATGACCTCCTGCATGCGGGCATCCGGCGTGGCTCCCTGGTGGAAGCCAATCGTGCCGGCCGACTCGATGTCGAATTGCTCCGTCAGCCCGGCCTGGTCGACGAGGTGCTGCATATAACAGTGCGCGGCAGGTGAACGGCAAATATTGCCCATGCAGAGAAATAGAATACGGTGCATTGTCGTTGGTGGGTTGGGTGGATGCGTGAAGGGAATTCCGAAATGAATGAGGCAAGCGTTAACGTTTAACATTCAAGGCTCAACATTCAACGTTTAACGTTGCGCGTTTCACATTGGGCGTTTGTTAACTGCGGGATTATGAATAGGCCCGAACGTTGCTAACTTAAGGATCTGGCGCCACGTAATCGTAATCTTCTCGGCATCAATCGATTACGATTAGGAGTACGATAAAGATTAGGAATGAGATCATGCCCGAATCCGCCTTAAGTTAGCGCCATTCCCAATAGACCTCAACGCCCGGAGCTCGACGGCTGACGACAAGCTGGAAGCTTGTCACTACGCCCGGGGTTGCGCGGGATTCACAAACTCCAGAGCCCCGTCGTCCTTCAGGCGACGGTAGTAGCACCCAGTCCTTGCCGTGCCATCGGGGTTTTTGGTGTGGCAGGCGCCCTTTCCGGCAGGCACGACTCGGTATAAAATCGAGTTCTGCTCGCAGTTGACGCGAATCTCCTCAATTTTCAGGTAGTCCCCGCTCGTTTTACCTTTGATCCACAGTTCGTTCCGGCTGGTGCTCCAGAAAGTCGCCATGCCGCACTTGCGCGCGGTCTGGAGTGCCAGGTCATTGGCATAGCCGACGATCAACACCTCGCCAGTCCGTGCGTCCTGCGCGACTGCCGGCAGCACATCCGACTCGCAGTTGGCCACTTTGCGCAACTTGGTGAAATCGAGATTGAGCACCTCGCCCTCTTCTAGTTCTTGGTGTGTCATCGCGTTAAGTGAGCAAATGTCATTTCGGGAGTCGAGTATTGAATCCATCGGATGAGCCACTTTCATGGAAAGAAAATAATTTTTCCTTTCAATCCCGGCCCATCCGTTCATCCTCACGCGCTTGGTTAACATTCAAAGCGGAGGTGATTCCGCAACGCATCCACAAAGAACTATGAAGACTGAAATCCTCACCCAAGCCGCCACGCAAGCCCGCGGCCTTGCCATCGATGCAGTGCATGCCTGCAGTTCCGGCCACCTCGGCCTTCCGCTTGGCTGTGCCGAAATTGGAGCCGTCCTCTACGGTGCCGGCGCACTCCGCTACGACCCCGCCGCTCCGAAGTGGCTCAATCGCGACCGCCTGGTCCTTTCGGCCGGTCATGGTTCGATGTTCCTTTATTCATGGCTCCACCTTTCGGGTTATGCGCTCTCTCTGGATGAGGTGAAAAATTTCCGCCAGCTCGGCTCGGAAACTCCGGGTCACCCCGAGTTCGGCGAAACGGTCGGCGTCGAAGCAACAACCGGCCCGCTCGGGCAGGGCATCGGCAACGCCGTGGGTTACGCCCTTTCCGGCAAACGTGCCGCGGCCAAGTTTAACACCGCCGAACACACTATCTTTGACCACCACGTTATCGTGCTGCACGGCGACGGCTGTCTGCAGGAAGGAGTGTCCAAGGAGAGTATCGCCTTTGCGGGCCACAACCATCTCGATAACCTGATCCTCATCTACGACTCAAACGATGTGACCCTCGATGCCATGGCCGAGCGCACGCAGAGCGAAGATGCCGAAGCCTATTTCACCTCGCAGGGATTCGACGCTGTCGTGATTGACGGGCACAATTTCGCGGCCATTGAAGGGGCCATCGCTCAAGCGAAAGGCAACGACAACGGCAAGCCTAAGGTTATCATTGCCAAAACCACCATTGGTAAGGGTATCCCCGAAGTCGAGGGCACCGCTGCCGGTCACGGCGAGGGCGGCGCAAAGTTCGCCGAAGACGCCCGTAAAGGTCTCGGTCTGCCTGAGGAGACCTTCTACGTGTCCGACGAAGTGCGGGCCCACTTCAAGCAAGTCGCCGAAACCTGCGCGATCGAATCGGCGGCCTGGGAAAAAACCTTTCAGGCCTGGAGCGCCGCCAACCCGGAGCTGGCCAAAGAATTGGAGGGCGGCGTGCCAGACGACCTGCTCGATCAAATCCCCACCTTTGAGAGCGGCACCAACGCCGCCACCCGTGCGTCGGGTGGCACAGTCATGCAGGCCGTGGCCAAAGCGGTGCCCAGCCTGATCAGCGGCTCGGCCGACCTTTACGGCTCCACGAAAAACTATATTAAAGAATCGGGCGATTTCGGCCCGGAAGACTACAGTGCGCGCAACATCTGGTTCGGCATCCGCGAACACGGCATGGGAGCTATCTGCAATGGCATCGCCTACGATGGTATTTTCAAGTCCAGCGGTGCCACCTTCCTCGTCTTTGCCGACTACATGCGCGGGTCCATCCGTCTCGCCTCGCTGTCCGGACTACCCGTCACTTACATCTTCACGCACGACTCGGTCGGCGTGGGCGAAGACGGGCCCACCCACCAGCCGGTGGAAACGGTCAGCGGCCTTCGGGTGATTCCCAATCTGGATGTGATCCGCCCGGCCGACGCCGAAGAGACCGCCGGAGCCCTCGCTGCTGCCATGCAGCGCAGCGAAGGCCCGACCGCGCTCATTCTGACACGCCAAAAGGTGCCCGCACAGGATGCTATCTCTGTGAGCGAGCGCCGCGAGGGCGTCCTCAAGGGTGGCTACATCGCCAAAAAAGAAAGCGGCGATCTTAAATGCATCCTCATGGCAACCGGCTCGGAACTACAACACGCCATGGGAGCCGCTGAAAAACTGGGCGATGGCGTGCGCGTGGTCTCGCTGCCCTGCTTCGAGCGGTTTGACCGTCAGAGCTCAGACTACAGAGAGAGCGTCTTACCCAGCAGCTGCACCGCCCGCGTAGCGGTCGAGGCCGGGGTTTCCGCCACCTGGGGCAAATACCTCGGCTTCCAAGGCGAGACCGTTTGCATCGACCGCTTCGGCATGTCCGCACCGGGCAGCACCATTATGGCCGAACTTGGAATGACTGCCGAAAATGTAGCCGCTAAAGCCGGACACTTCTGCTAGTCAAACGGTATTATTATTTGAGGCGATAATTTGCGATGATCAGAAATTCTTCACATGCAGACTGCGGCGTGTCGCCACAAAAACGGAAGCACAAGTTCGAAGCCCGTAACACATCAACTGGCTGACTCCATCGAAAAGATCTCCACGTTAACGCCAGGAGAGGCCAACACCGATTCCGGTGCAACCGCCGGTTCATCCAGCCCGCTCAACGCAAAAAGCCGGGTCGAGAATACTTCCAGCTCAACCCGTTGCAACGGATACGGCCCGTGGTGAACACGCCCCATCGATAGTTTCCGTTTCTTTGGATTGTAGGCAAACAACCGGTAGCGCTCTGCCAGAAAAAAATCTAGGCTGCCCGGCTCGGCAAGAAAGGTCTCCCCCTGCCCGCTCCAGGTGTATTTCTGCGGCGTATCCCAGACACCGTCTTTCCATAGCTCAGATTGATAGTGAATTCGGCCCGCATTCGCATGCACCGCCATTCGCGCCAGCCGGTAGTTCAAATGAAAAAATGTCCGGGCGATCCAATTCGGCAAGCGCTTCGGCGTATCCAGCGAGTAAAACCAGACCCCGGGCCGCCCCGCAGCATCGTGCACATAGGTGCGCAGATTCAGCTCGGGAAAACTGGATAGGCCCTTCAGCGGTGGTAAAAAGCGGGGCCGGACCCCCTCCATACGGAAGGGCACCACCCCGAGCCACGCGCGGCCGTCGTAAGTGTCGACCTGTAAGCCCGGCGGCAGATCCAGCGCGATTCGCTCCGGATCCATCGACCAATGCAAAAAAAGGAGATCCCGCCAACGCTGATACATGACCGGCGAGCCGTCCGGCCGTGTCTGCTCGGCTACGCGGGCTGCTTCGGAAACACGTTTTGTAGTTTTACTCACCCGGAGCTATCGGACTGGCCGAATTTTAATAACAAACACACGGGCGCAGCAATCCGATAAGCAGGCCACAGTCATGTCAAACGTGGCGTGTCCGCTTGCCTTCGACCATGCGCTCAGGCCGAATGGCGGACGCCCGAACGTCAGCCTCAAGCTTCAAATTCAGCAAGCCGCCCCCGGACTCACACCACGCAGCGCCCTGAAGAAAATGGCCTCCATCCAAATGCTCGACGTGCACATGCCTACAACCGACGGACGCGAACTCAGAATGTCACGCTTCACTCAAGCCCTGCCTGAGCATCGAATGATTTTGGAAAAACTGAATCTGAAACTACCCAAACAACCCAAGCCAAGGATCTACGCCAAAACATAAGCAATCACAAATCGTGCTGCGGTGCCGACCTTTGGCTCCTCAGCCCCTTGAATGCCCCCGAATCAATCAAAATAACCCCAAATAGGGAAAGACGGGTTAGACTTCGTTGGCCCAGATATCCTCCAATTTCTGACGACGACGGATCAGCCGGGGGGTTCCATCCGACTGGAGCATAACCTCGGCTGCTTCCGGGTAGGAATTGTAGTGCTTGGGCGTCATGGCCGAGGCGTAGGCACCCGCGCCATCGATCACGCAGAAATCCCCGATTTCAGCCTCAGGTAAACAACGTGTAGCGAGCAGCTCGGGATCCCCCGGAGCCGGAGTCAGGATGTCCCCCGACTCGCAACAATGTCCCACCACTACGTAGTCTTTTCTTGATCCTGCAGGGTCATTTTGCAGCAGACTGATCGGGTGCTGCGCACCGTAAATTGAGGGGCGCAGGAGCTCGGTCATGCCTGTGTCCAGCTTTATGAAATCGTAGCCACCCTTCCCGGTCGAAACCACGTCCTGCACCTTGGCGAGCAGGGCGCCGGCATTGGCCACTAGAAAGGTGCCGGGCTCGACTTCGAGATGAATCTCCCGACCCGTCTCTGCGGCAAACTCTTCGAACTTGGCCTTTACCGGCTGGCCGACCACCTGCAAATCCGTCGACGCCTCCTCCGGCATACGGCCAACTTTATAGCCGCCCCCAAGGTTGAGCGTCGCCACATCCGGAAATTGCCGAACCAGGTCGAAGTTCATCCTGGCCACCTTGAGCCAGACCTGTGGGTCGCTCCCGGAGCCGATGTGCGTGTGGATGCGCACAGCCGTCAGTTGGTAGCGCTGCAAAATTTCCTTAACCTGGGGCACCCATTCGTGCCAGATGCCGAAGCTGGACGACGGCCCGCCCACGTTGGTCCGGTTATTGCCTCCCGAGCCCGCCCCCGGATTGAAGCGCAGACCGACGCTCCCGCCCGGTCTGAGCTGCCCAAAGCGCTCCAGCTGCGCCAGGGAGCAGGCATTCATCTCCATCCCCGCTTCCAGTAAATCGCCCAGATCCACGGGTAGCTCCTGAGCACTGAGGCTTATTTTATGCGCCTCGATTCCGGCAGCCATCGCCCGGTGGGCCTCGTGGCCGGAGGATGCATCGATGTGGAACCCCATACCGGCAAATAGCTTGAGAATAGCCGCATTCGGCGAGGCTTTCATGGCATAGCGGGCCGTTAAACCGTAGGCATTTGGAAATGCTAAGACCGCCTCCGCGTTCGCGCGGAGGGTCGCTTCGTCATAAATGTAGAGCGGCGTGCCGTGGGCCTCTGCCATACGCTCGGCCATGGTAAAATCAAGAAATCGGGGCTGTATCGGGTCTCCCATGCGCGTGAGCAAACGATCCTCTTGCCCACAAGCAAGCGAGAATCACGTATTTGCCAGAGAATTAGCCCGGGCAATGAACCGATCAGTTCACTTCTCCGAACTCGGCTCGCTGGCACTGCGCGGCTCTGCACGTTCACAACCGTAGGTTTCCAGCATCTCCGAAACCAAACCGGGCAGGTAGGTCAAATTCGAGCCGGACCCGGCCGACTCGCTGGCACAGTGCACATAACCAAGTTCATCCTCGACCAACATCGACAGACCGCGTGCATCGAGCCATGACCGCAGAATACGCAGCGACTCGACCCACTGGCGGAGCGAAAACTCACTCTCATCTGCTGATTCCAGCAAATCTTTACGGACGGCTTCGTGCTCCGCGGTGCCAAAGTTTGCTTCAATAAAGCTCAATAACTGCGGCGAATCCGCGAATTGTTCTGCAAATATTTTGATCCCGGTCGTTCTTGAAAGATTTCCCATGCCTATGAGGTAGCCAAATTTGAGAAACAAAACAAGGCCGCTCGCGCCGTCGCCCTCGATTTTGCATAAACTTCACAGAACCCGTGTTGAGACTTGCTCCTTGAAGAATCGGCATTTGCCTGTGTTCTATTTAACCATGCGCCACATCCGAACAGCCGCGAGAGCTCTCATCATCACCGACAACCAATTGCTTACCATTAAAATGCGGGATCGCTCGGGCATTTTTTACATCCTGCCGGGCGGCGGGCAACGTCACGGTGAAACGCTCCACGAAGGCCTCAAACGGGAGTGTCTCGAAGAAATCGGAACTGAGGTCGAAATCGGCCCCCTCCTCTATGTTCGCGAGTATATCGGCAAAAACCACGAGTTCCGCAAGGCCCACCACGCCTTCCACCAGGTGGAAAATGTCTTTCGTTGCACCCTCGACGACCCCGGCAAGATCGGCCCAGGCAGCGAACATGATAAAAAGCAGATTGGCGTCGAATGGATTCCATTATCGGAACTCCCCAACCGCCGGCTTCTACCCGAGGCGATCAAAGCTTTTTTCAAAGACGGCACTTTTGACCCCGGAACCCACTATCTTGGTGATTTGAACTGATAATTAAATCTCAGGTCTCAAGTATCAGGTCTCAAGTATCAGGTCTCAAGTATCAGGTCTCACGTCTCAGGTCTCAGCCCTCAAGCCTCAGGTCTCAAGTTTCGCGTCCTCATCCCTCTCCATTCAGTGTCCGCCTACCGCCACATTTTCAGCAAACAGTATCAAAACCTGATGCATCCCGGGGAGCGCCTCCGCTTCGATGTGGTGAACCCACTCTGCATATTGCTGCTGTTGGTGATCGGCCTGCTCTTCATTTATTCGGCGCAGATCTCCTACGGGGGGAGCCACTGGAAGCGGCAACTTTTCTGGAGCGTTATCGGGCTCGGGGCTTACGTGGCGGTTGCGGGGGTTAACTACAAGGTCGTCCTTCAATACGCTCATTTTATCTACATAGCCGGGATCATCGGGCTTATTTTGACGATGCCCTTCAGCCCGATAAGCTACGAAGACATGGGTGCCCGCCGCTGGATTGACCTCGGCGTCACCCGGGTCCAGCCCACCGAGGGCGCGAAGATAGGCACTCTGGTCATGGCAGCCAGCATCCTCGCTCGCTCCGAGTTGGGCTCCGTTCGGGATTCCCTCTTCGTGCTCGCAAAAGTGGCCGCCGTCTTTTTGCTGCCAATGTTGTTGATTTTCCTACAACCCGACCTAGGCTCTACCCTTGTTTTTCCACCCATGATCTTCGCTTTACTCTATATTTCCCGCTTGTCGGAGAAATTTTTCCTCAGTGCCTTCGCCGCATTCGGCATCGCACTGGCGGTTTTGGGGGCGGATATCTACGGCTACAGCCAGCATCTCGAGGCCCAGCGCGAGGCCCGGGAAACGGCTGACGCGGAGACAACTCTGGCCGAACTCGGCGACTACCAGTCGCCGCTCCCCATCCGCAATTATCAAAGAAACCGGATTCTCACCTTCGTCGCCCCCGACGTGGTGGATCCATCTGGCACCGGCGCAAGCTGGAATGCCAACCAAGCAAAAATTTCCGCCGCGACCGGTGGATTGTCGGGCAAGGGTCTCTTTCAGGGCACCCAGGCGCAGCTCGGCTATCTCCCGCAAGCGGTGGCACACAACGACTTTATTTTCTCCGTCATCGCGGAGGAAACAGGCTTTCTTGGAAGCGCGTTCGTCGTCGGGCTGGTTTGCCTGATGGTCGCCAACGGCATACGTATTGCCGGACTCGCAAGAGATCGATTTGGAATGTATCTGGCCGTCGGCGTCAGTGTTCTATTCCTCGTCCACTTCTTCATCAATGTTGGCATGACTATTGGTATCACCCCGATTACCGGACTACCGCTTCCGTTTTTAAGTTACGGAGGCTCCTTTGTTTTGAGCTGTTTTATTCTACAAGGTCTTGTGCAAAGTGTATACCGGTATCGAAAGGATTTTTCATGATACCCGTGAAAGCACACGCACACAGATTCGTTGGTCGAAACAGACTCGGCAAGGGGTCCCGACATCACCCACGGGAAACCCATACCAATGAACGACACACCCACTACAGAAAACTCCAAAGATAATCCGCAAATCGCACAGAATGCGCAAAATTCACAAAGCGAAAATCAATACACCGATGAGTTAACCGCCCCACCCAAAGAGCAAAAAGCCGAGCGCATCGACACCCGCGCATTGAAAGACGACGCCGCGAAACGCGAGAAAAAGCAGCCGCTTATTTCCCGGATCGTTAAAGCGATTAAATCGGAAAAGAAGTCCTACACCGAGCTCATCATCAACTCGGAGCCGCTCGAGAAACGGGTGGCCCTGCTCCAGGACGGTGTCCTCGAAAAGTTTGAGGTCGAGCGCACAGGCGAAGCCCGCGAGGTTGGCGCAATCTTCAAGGGGCGCATCCAAAACCTCGAAGCCGGCCTCAAAGCGGCCTTCGTCGATATCGGAGAGGATAAAAATGCCTTCCTCCACTACTGGGACATTCTACCCGCCGCCAAGGACAACTCCATCGAGATCGTCCGCGACAATAAATCGGAGAAGCAGCGCAAGCGCGAAGCGGAGAAAGTCACCGTAAAAGACATCCCGAAACTCTACCCCATCGGCAGCGAGATCATCCTCCAGATCACCAAAGGCCAAATCGGGACCAAGGGTCCGCGCACCACCACAAATATCGCCCTTCCCGGTCGTTTCCTTGTGCTGATGCCCCATACCGGCACCCTCGGGATCTCACGGAAGATTGAGGACAAAAAAGAACGCTCCCGCCTCAAAGGCATCCTGCGCGACCTCACCCTTCCGGAGGGCATGGGCATCATCGTGCGGACCGCCGGCGAGGGCAAAAAAGCCCGCTATTTCATCCGCGACCTGCACATCCTCCTGAAACGCTGGGAGGTCATTAACCAGCGCATGGAATCGACCCAAAAGCCCGCCTGTCTCTACGTGGAGCCGGACATCGTAGGCCGCACCGTGCGCGACTTCCTGACCGAGGAGATCGACCGAGTGATGGTCGATAAAAAAGAAGACTACGACACCATCATCGAGGAAGTCTCAAAAATTTCTCCCCGCTCCAAGTCGAAGATCCACCACTTCAAGGAAGACATCCCGATTTTCGAGCGCTTCAATATCGAGCGCCAGATCGAGCAGACCTACATGCGCTGCGTGCCCCTGCCCGGTGGTGGCGAGATCGTCATCGAAGAAACCGAGGCACTCATCTCCATCGACGTGAACACCGGCTCGCATAAAAACAAAAACAAGGACGGCAAAGACTTTATCCTCCAAGTCAACCTCGAAGCCGCCACCGAGATCTGCCGCCAGGTTCGACTGCGCAACATCGGCGGACTCATCATTCTCGACTTCATCGATATGAAGGCGAAGAAAGACCGCAACGCCGTGCTCGCCCGCATGCGCCGCGAGATGGCCAACGATAAGGCGAAGAACCAGATTCTCCCCATCTCCACGCTTGGCATCATGCAAATGACCCGCCAGCGGCACTCCGAGAGCCACTCCAGCGGCATCTACACCGACTGCCCCTATTGCCATGGCCGCGGCTCGGTCAAAAGCTCGCGCACCATGAGCGTCGAAATCCAGCGCCGCCTGATCAGCGTGATTCGCCACATCCGCGTCCGCGATGGTCAGGACAAGGAGATCAAGCTCCGCGTCCTCCTCCACCCCACGAATCTCGAACGCCTCCGCAACGAGGACGAAGATTTGCTTCTCGAGATCGAGCGCTCCTACGGCGCCCTCCTCTCCTTCCGCGCCGATCCCATCTACCACGTCGAAAACTTCAAAATCATCGACATCGAGACCGGCCAGGAACAGCGCTAAACTCAAAGCGTAGGGGCGTCACTTGTGACGACCGCGTCAGCCTGGCCTCCGCCTTTATCCTTCATCCTCCTTCGTCAAAAATGCACATCCTGGCCGCATTCGATAAGTTTAAAGACGCCATGCCCGCCGACCGGGCCTGCGATGTTGCGCTGGCCGGTGCGCTGGAAGCACTCGGCGAGCCGCTTGTCCTGACACGGGCACCGCTCACCGATGGTGGCGAGGGCTTTTGCCCCATCCTCGCCGGAGCCGCCGGCGGCTACATGGAATACCACACAGTCTGCGGTCCCCTCGGCGAAGAGGTTGAAGCCCCGCTCGGCTGGGTCGAGCTCGGGCGCATTCCGGAGGCCGCCCGCAAATACCTCGGCGCAAAGAACGGCAAGCTGGCCATCATTGAAATGGCCTCGGTAGCTGGTCTCGAACAGGTCCCGCCCGCACAGCGCCACCCGGACCACTGCACCACCCGCGGTGTCGGCGAGCTGATCCGTATTGCGGTTGCTCAAGAAGCCAGCGCCATCCTGCTGGGCATCGGTGGCAGCGCCACCAGCGACCTCGGGCTGGGTGCCCTCGAAGCACTCGGGCTCGATTTCTGCCGGAGCGGCCAGGTGACCCCGGCGCAATGGCCAGAAATTGAAGCTATCCAAGGCGCGCTGGAAGTTGACGTGCCACCGATCTACATCGCCTGCGACGTGGGTAACCCATTGCTTGGTGCCCGCGGCGCAGCCGCAGTCTACGGACCACAGAAGGGCCTTCAGTCCGATGCGATTGACGCCTTCGACAACGCCTCCGAACGCATTGCCAAAAATCTATGCGCCTATTTCAACCAGCCGGAGTCCTCTTTAAAAATACCCGGGAGTGGTGCGGCCGGGGGCGTGGGCTTCGGGCTCAATGTCGCCACGGGTGCCAGCTACGTGCCTGGCTTCGAGCTAGTTACCGCCTGGCTTGATCTCGCCAGTAAGATCAAAGAGGCCGACCTCATCCTCACCGGCGAGGGGAAATTCGACACCAGCTCACTTGCCGGCAAAGGCCCCTACGCACTGCTTGCCGCCGCCTACTCCAGTGATACATCGGCTATTTTACTGGCAGGAGTTGCCCAGGACGAGGCAGCGAAAATCGTCCGCGAACGTTTTCCCGGCACGGCGGTCTACAGTACAACTCCCGACAACACACCGCTGCCCAAAGCCCTGCAATACGCACCTCAACTCCTGCGTAAAAAAGTGACCGAAGTGCTTCAGACGCTCTACACGCATGACGGTTGAGGAATCAGATCTCGAAGCCACCAAGTGGCGCCGCATCCGGCGGGTCAAAAAATGGCTGCGTCCACTCCCCCGGCGGGCCACCATCCACCGCTATCCCATCCTAAAGTTTTTTGCCGAGTCCGCCCGCAAGCGCATCTACCTCTGGAGCTTTCGCGTGGAAAATGCCGTGCCGGCGATCTACGCCGGTTGCATTCTCAGCCTTTTGCCTCTGTACGGCCTGCAAATTGTCGGGGCCTTCCTGCTCGCCATCTGGCTTCGCGCCAATCTACCGATTCTCGTTGGTTTACAATTCATCTCAAATCCCATCACCGTCATACCCATTTGGTTCGCCGCCTATCGCGTCGGCCGAACCTGCCTGGGGCTTTTTGGGATCGAGGTAGACCGGTTAACCCGTGCCGAAGTCCGCATCCTGCTCGATAATTTTATACACGGCGCTTGGGGAGAAAAGTTTACCCAGCTTTTTATCGTTTTCAGTGTGACAAGTCTGGGGGCGCTGATCCTCGGCTCTTTCTTCGGCCTTCTTGGCAGCATTTTCTACCGAATTGTCGCTAACCGAACCGCCGCCAGCTACACGCTGCTGCGCGACAAAATTCACCAACGCAAAACGAAATAAAATGAAACGCGGCTTACTTTTCTGGCTTTCCCTTTTGATCATCCTTCCCGCCTTGATCCGGGCCGAGCCGATCTATCTCGGTATCGATGTCCTGGAACAAAGCGGTTTTCGAGCCATAGACGGCAAACGAGTCGGCCTCCTGACCCACCCGGCTGGGGTCAATCGACGGGGCGAAAGCAGTGTCGATGTGCTTCGCCGTGCACCCAATGCCCGCCTCGTCGCTCTGTTTGGTCCCGAGCACGGCATCTATGGGAACGAAAAGGCAAACGTGCCGGTCGACGACAAAATCGACTCCCGCACCGGCCTACCCGTTTACTCGCTCTACGGCATTTACCGCAAGCCAACGCCCAAAATGCTGCAAGGCCTCGATGCGCTGGTCATCGACTTGCAGGACGTGGGCGTGCGCTCTTACACCTATGTCAGCTGCATGCGCTATACCATGGAGGCCTGTTTTGAAAACGATGTCGAAGTCGTCGTCCTGGATCGCCCCAACCCCCTCGGCGGCCTCAAAGTCGATGGTCCACCCCTCGACCGTAAATGGCGCAGCTACGTGGGTGCCTTCCACGTGCCCTACGTGCACGGCCTGACCATCGCAGAGCTCGCCCGCATGGCGAAGCACATCCCCGGTTGGATGGATACGCCGGAGCACATCCGCAAAAAGGGCAAGCTAACGATTGTCCCCATGCGTGGCTGGCGACGCGACATGCTCTGGTCCCGGACCGGTCTACGCTGGGTCCCCACCTCACCCTACATCCCCGATCTTTCCGCCGTGCTCGGCTATGCCATGACCGGTCTCGGTGCCCAAGAGGGCGATTTCAGCCACGGTATCGGCACCCCCTACCCATTTCGACTCTTACGCTACAAAGGCAAGCCGCCCACAGAAGTCAAAGCAGCCCTTGAAGCCAAGCGAATCCCCGGACTGCGCTACCGCATCGTGCAAACCCAAAGCGCCGCCGGGGCCCCGCTCAGCGGCGTCTATGTCAGCGTGGTCGACTGGGACCGGGTCCGCCCCACCGAGCTGAGTTTCCACATGATGCAGCTCGCCGCCGCCTGGTCGACCACCGGCAATCCGTTTACTCAAGCGAAGAACTCTGCCCTATTCAATAAGCACGTGGGCAGCACTGCCTGGTGGCAGGAAATCAACCGGCGCGGTGCCCGGGCCCGCGTGGATCGGTTCGTCGATCAATGGACCCGACAAGCCGAAGCCTTCCAAGCGAAAGCAAAACGTTTCTGGATTTACCGCTAACCGGATAGGGACCGTCTTCGAACAGCTTACCTCGAAGCGGCTCTCCATACCTCAACCTCGTCCGTGTGCCCCCACTGTCGAAGCCCCGCCTCAATCGCTGCGGAATCCGGCTCTTCAATGACTTGCCTGGGATCCGCTGACAACGAGGGCTTGGCATGACGAACCAAATACCACACCGCCCACGCCCGGGCACGGCGTAGTTCTTTTTGCCGCCCCTCCATTCGTGTTGCCTGATGCTGGAAACTAACCCGCGGATTCCCGGGAAAATCATCGCTTGGGTGGTGAAGCACAATCCAGTGAATCGCCGCGTATGGTAGCGGCGAATTCTGTAAAACCAAAGCAGTTTCCGGCAAATCCGCGTAAAGCGCACGAGTTAGCGCAAGAATCGCCCGGCCGGAGCGACCACGCTGCCATAAAAATTGCCCATATTGTAAACTCGTAAAATAATACGCCTCCACATCGACCGCTTCCGCCGTACGCACATTTCGATACGACATCCGCTCAAGCGCACGCGGCAAGTAAGGGCAAGCCGACCGCAGGTCATTCATCGCGGGATTGTCTTCGCAATACATTATCGAATCACCCAAGCCATAAAAACCTTCTTAGCCAGAGTCCTGCTCAAAAAGCTATCGGAACAAAGCACGACGCATCGAGTTAATAACTGCGAAGTCACCCCAGGGAGCCCCACGTGCACGATTGACCGTCACCGGATGACTTCGTCCGCGCTCCGCCTGCCAGGCAGCAGCAAAGCTTCTGACAAATTCCAACGATCCCAGAATCGCCCCATCCGTGAAATACCGCACCCGGCAACGCAGGACAACGGCAAGCGGTAACTCGCCCCGCTCTTCATTTAAAACCCTCTCTGCGATCTCCCGGTCGATCAGCTTCCCCCGGCAAGTCCACGGTGAGGCCCCCTTGCCAAATATCAGGCTGCGATGGGCCGCCATCGCCGACTTTACATTCGCCGAGACCCCCATCCCATCCCGCATCTCGCCTCTCGTATCCCGCATCTCACATCCCGTATCCCGTATCTCGCCTCCCGTATCCCGCATCCCGCCTCCCGTATAATTTGCCCAGATTAGCTCCAGGCCACGCTGCGCCTTCTTCGCACCCGCTACCGCCTCCGCATAGCCGCACCAGCGGTAGTCCTTCGGATCCTCCACCAACCCCGCCCGCACCGGATTCAAGTCGATATAGGCAGCCATCGTCTGCAAGGGATTGCCGCCACCCTGAACCAAAACGCTCTTAAACCGCTCCATCCAAAGCGTCCCCAGGCGACCGTCATGGTTACGGTTATACCAGATGGAAAAGCGCTGCTTCAGCGTCTTCATAAACTCGGAGAGATCGTGCATCCGCGCCAATAACTGTGACCGGATCTTCACCGCGTCCTCCGTCCCCTCCTTCAGAGCATTTTCCAACCGTCGAAAAGAGGCTGTTTGATACTTCGTCGGCTTCGGATAAAGCACCTTAAAGCGCCGCAGCAGTTCCGCATCGGAGACCGCCCGATCATTTTCCGGGACGCGCACCAGCACATGGAAATGGTTGCTCATGATCGCGTAAGTCAGCACCTCCACCCCGCAAAAGTCGGCCACCTGCCAAAGCATCTTACGCAAAACCTCCTTCTCGCGCTGCTCCAGCAGCATCGCGCCCCCCACGATTCGGCTCATCGCATGATGAATAGCCGTCGATTCAGAACTTTTTAGTCGTCTTCTCATATGGAACGGAAGTATCCGCGTCAGCTCAAAACAAGTCAAGCCTCAATTTTATTCACAGCTTACAAAATTTGAATCCGGCGCAGTTAATTGCCGACCATTCATTCGTGTTGCCTGATGCTGTGAAAACTAATCCGCGGATTCCCGGGAAATCACCGCTTGGGTGGTGAAGCACAATCCAGTGAATCGCCACTTACGGTAGCGGCGAATTCTGTAAAACCAAACCAGTTTCCGGCAAATCCGCGTAAAGCCCACGAGTTAGCGCAAGAATCGCCAGGCCGGAGCGACCACGCTGCCATAAAAATTGCCCATATTGTAAACTCGTAAAATAATACGCCTCCAAATCGACCGCTTCCGCCGCGCGCACATTTCGATACGACATCCGCTCAGAAATACCGCACCCGGCAACGTAGGACAACGGCAAGCGGCAACTCGGCCCCGCTCTTCATTTAAAACCCTCTCCGCGGTCTCCCGGTCGATCAGCTTCCCCCGGCAAGTCCACGGCGAGGCACCCTTGCCAAATAAAACCACAGCTACTTGCGATACCAGTTTCCGTCCGAATCCTGCAACCAGAGGCCCGGGGCGGCGCGTTTCGAAATCTGCGCGGCACGTTGCACGCCGACTTGCTTCGGAGTCGACTGAGTCGAACGCGCGATGGCTTGATAGACCACTTTTCGATCTGAGTTTTCCGCCGCGACAAGTTCCCGGTTCTTTTCAGACAGATTCCCCCGCGCGTTGATAAAGCCCTGGTTGTTTTCCCCGATCTTACCCTCAGCCCAAAGGACTTCAATCGCGGGCTGGCGGGCTTTCATCGCTGACTTGACCTCCCCCAGATTGGCTGAAAGCGCAGGGAGCGATGACGATAATAGCAGGACAATGAGAACGGTAAAACGGAGAAATGACATGACGTTGTTTTCGTTTAAATTTAAAGACCTGTTTAGTCAGCAGCAGTTTCCTCGTAATCAATCAGCTTTGAGTCTTCGTCGAGATCACCAAAGAAATCGTTGAGCTCACGATCCACTTTCAAATTCACATCTACCGTGATGTGGATCGGTTCAATCGTGTGATGCGACTCGACGCGGTGCTCGGTCTGAATACAGCCGCCTAGTATCATGAGTGCGACGAGCGAGATGGACGGAACGTAGATGCGACGCATGCCAGTATAAAAATCGCTGCTTTCAACTAAAGTCAACCTTACATCCGAGCATTGAATTCGAAAACAGCGTTGATCGTCTCTTTGACGTCACCGCGAATCGGGACCCGCAGCACCACGGGCACGCTGACCCCTTTTATCGTGCGATCGCCCTTGATGTCCGCCACCACGCTCTGATCGCCGGATGCTGACTCCTCGACTTTCAGGCTGAATTCCAACATTTTCAGGTCACGCAGCGCGAGTTCGGTGAGGACCTGCGCTCCCCGCGAATCTTTCATTATTTCGAGGATATCGCGTCCACTGACAAATGCCTCCGGATCCAGCGTGGGGTCCTGGGTCAACCATCCCTGACGCTGGTATTGGAACCGACCATTCGTGTCAGCCACAAGTTGAATCCCCCCGGGGAGTAAGGCGATCTGCGTGCCGTCCATCCGCAGCGCCAATTCGCCGGAGGCCACTCCCTTGATTCGACCCTCAAATTGCGGAAAGAGCGAAGCGATTTCGTGCAGATTCACAGAATCCAAAAGTACCCTGATCGAGAGGGCGAGCGAGTCGACAACCTGGCCATCAACCATTATCCGAACATTTCCCCCCAACGCGGTTGTGGTGATTTCGAGCCGCAGTGGCGCGACGCCGTCGCGTTCACCTGCGTAGTTCAATCGGAGGCGGCCAGCGCCCGTGGAAAATTCGCCTTGTTCAATAGAAGCAAACTGAAGCGACTGCCACCCTTCGCTGGCGATTGGCTGCAACGAAGCCAGCTCAAAATCACCCTCCAGCCCCCTCAGGAGCCCGCCACCGTCAGACCAGGTAGCACGCCCGTTTTTAACAGCAACGACCGCGCCCAAAGGCCCCGACAGGGTGCCCTGAACCGACACGCTCAAAGAGTCGCTTTCCAGACTCCCCGCCGCTGCTGTCAGCAACCCGTCAAAAAGTTCTGCAGACAAGGATAATGTGCGCGTCTCACCCGCTGAAAGTTCGGCCTCCATTTGCGAGCTTCCCGAGGCACTCCCCTGCCCCGTAAACAAAGATAACGGCGCTTTCGCCATCTTTACCCGCAATCCTAAGCCCGTCGGGTTAAAGTCCGGAAGCCAGGCTTGCCAGGGTCCGTCCAGGGATAGCTCCACATCGCCCCCACTGGCGCTCACCCCGCCGAGGTCAGTCAAAGCACTCTCACCGCTCAGCTCCCAA
>JAAAPI010000163.1 GCA_009908325.1 Verrucomicrobiota bacterium
TAGAAATACTAGTTTTAGAGGTAGTCAGGCGTAAAACTGACGTTTTATAAATTAGTTATTTGGTAATTACTGGAAAACTGACTCAAAAAAACGCCAATTTGGGACAAGCTCTACGTAAGCGGCTTGCTTCAGCTAGCTGCCGCACACCCGCGAACTCAGCCCGTGGCCAACACCGCACCCACAACCACCGCAGCTAAAGCAGCGGCGATACGTAAGCGGCTTGCTTCAGCTGGCCGCTGCACACCTGCGGACCCGACTGCCACCAAGGCACCAAAAAGGTTTGCCGTTTCGCACTACCCAGCGAATTTTCAACACATGGCACTTGCCAACAACATACCCACAAATTGCTGGTCGGGGACGATGCTGGGCGTCGACTACGACCAATTGCCACACTGGGTTGTCGACTATGGCTGTTATTCGCTGACATTGCACTGCGCGGACAGCATCCCAAAAGGCGCGTTGGAAAAACTGCGGGAATACGTGGCGCATCAGTCTGCCATCGAATCCACCGACGATGACTTCCTACAGCAAAACCGGCGACAGTTCAAAATGATGGAGCACTATCTCGATCAATCGATGGGCGCTTGTCCATTGAGACCCGTAAAGATCCGACAGTCCTTGACGAATTACCTGACAGCCTATGACGAAGAACTCCGTTTCAAGAGCTGGGTGATCATGCCCAATCATTTGCATTTGATTACCGATCCAATGCGCTTCTCCTCGACGGACGCGTTTAAGAAGGCCATCACCCGCTTCAAAATGCGATCCACGCGTTATGTGAATCTGTCTGCCAAGCGATCCGGCAAGCTATGGATGTCGAGCGCTTACGACCGTTGGATTCGCAGCGAAAGCGAATATCGGAGATGGATTGACTATTTGCGAAATAACCCGGCCAAGGCCGGCCTGTGTTCGAGTCCTGACGAATGGATCGGTCTGAAGATTTGATCGCTCCCGCGTTGGTGAAAGTTCGCAGGAAGCCGAGCAACCACCGCAGCTAAAGCAGCGGCGATACGTATGCAGCTTGCTTCAGCTAGCTGCCGCAAACCCGCGAGCCCAACCGCCACCAATACAGCTCCCACAACCACCGCAGCTAAAGCAGCGGCGATACGTAAGCGGCTTGCTCCAGCTAGCTGCCGCACACCCGCGAGCCCAACCCGTCACCAACACCACACCCACAACCACCGCAGCTAAAGCAGCGGCGATACGTATGCGGTCTGCTTCAGCTGGCCGCTGCAAACCTGCGAGCCCATAAATACCGCCTCAACCAACCAAATGCCGCCATCCATGCAAACCACCGCGAAGGTAAGCGAGCTTTGCGGATGCCCGCCCGGCCAGTGCATCGACTAGCATGGCACTGACCAGACCCTCTTCGCAGATCAGCAGCTGCATCGGCTCACCGCTTTCGGGTAATCCTGCCTCGAGAATTCTCTCTGCGGGATAGTGCCGAGCGCCGTCAAGACTGCCCGCTTGGTAGGCCGCACCATCCCGAATGTCGAGGAGCTCTATGGGTTCACCAACGGAGATCGCCTGCTGTAGTTGCTCGGCACTTACGCTGGACCCATGCGACTTTTCCGGAGGCGGTCCCCACCGCGGAGGTAAGGTCACATCGGGAAGCCGGAAAAATTGCCAGCTCAATCGGCGACTATCGAATACGCCAACTTGCCCAAGAGCCGGGTCCGACTGTCCGACAATAAGTTTAATACACTCAAGCGTCTGAAGATTTCCGACCACACTTGAACTCGCCCCCAGCATACCAGCTCCCGAGCAGGAGGGCGCGGCACTGGGCTCGGGATAAAGCTGGTGAAACGAACTCCCATAAGCGGCCCAAAAAACCGTCAGCTGAGCACTTTCCCGGTAGAGGGCGGCATGGATCCACGGTTTGTCCAGTTCCGCACAGGCTCTATCGATGCAGTAGCGCACATTTAAGTCATCCGTCGCATCAAGCACGATGTCGTGCGCGCCGATCAACGCATGCGCGTTGTCCTCTGCGAGCATGGTAGCACGTGCAGAGACCTCGATGTGTGGGTTCATCTGCCGCAGCGCTGTGGCGGCGGAATGTGCTTTGTTGGATCCGCACTGGTCGTAACGATGCAGCCACTGACGCGCCAGATTCGAAGCGTCTACCGTATCGGCATCGACGATTGTCAATCGCCCGACGCCAGCTCCGGCCAGGGCCTGTAATGCCGGGCAACCCAGACCCCCGGCACCCACGACCAACACACGGGCGGACTTCAGCTTGCGCTGCCCTTCCAGTCCAATCCCGGGCAGGAGAATGTGCCGGGCATAATAAGCCAGCTCCTCGCGCGCCAATTCCTGCGTCCGACAGGATTGGGCAATTCGTTCGATGTAGGACATGATTGAATGACGAGTTACCCACCAATGTAGGACATCTCAATTTTTTTGCGATCCGTGCCCCCCTGCGTGCGCAGTTCCGAGTAGCGGTCATCGCGCTGCACCCAGTGTGAAGAGAGAAATTGCAACAGCTTCGCAGAATCGTAATCGTCTGCTCTCAGGTAGGCCTTCAGATCCAGCCCCGTGCTCGCAAACAAACAAGTGTAGAGTTTCCCGTCTGCCGAGATCCGTGCCCGCGTGCAGCCCCTGCAGAAGGGCTGCGTGACCGAGGTGATAAGCCCGAACTCGGCGGAACCGTCGGCGTAGCGGTAGCGTTTGGCCACTTCCCCCTGCGAGCTTAAGTCAATCGGCTCTGCGGCAAACTCACTCTGAATTTTTTCCAAAATTTCCTGGCCGCTCACCACGCGGTCCATCTTCCACCCGTTGTGGTTACCCACGTCCATAAACTCAATAAAACGCAGCGTTATCCCACGCTCCTTAAAGTAGCGGGCCATCGGGAGAATTTCGCCATCGTTGACGCCCCGCTCGACGACCATGTTTACTTTCACGTGAAAGCCTTCATGCTGCGCAGCGGCGATACCCGCCAGCACGGCTCGGGGTGCAATGCCACGCCCATTCATCTGCCCGGCGATCTCCGCGTCCAGCGCATCGAGGCTCACCGTGACCCGATCCAGCCCCGCTGCCTTCAACTCGCCCGCACGCTCCGCCAGACGCAGCCCGTTGGTCGTGAGTGCAATGTCTTCGATCTTGTGGATGTGTTTCAAACCATAGATGTATTTGTTGATCCCACTCCGCAGCAAAGGCTCGCCACCGGTCAGCCGTATTTTCCTCACCCCGAGTTGAACAAAGGCCTCGACCAAATCATCTAACTCCCTAAAGGTTAACCACTCCGACTTGCGGAGAAATTCATAGTCGGGCCCGAAGACCTCCTTCGGCATGCAATAGGTGCAACGCAAATTACACCGATCCGTCAGCGATATTCGCAAATCTGTGAGCCCACGCCCTCTTCGGTCCTTTACCATTGATTGTTCCAAAAACTAGATAAGTGCTTTGTGCACGAATATTCGATATGAATTCTTTAATTTCACCCGATGAAGCAAATGTCCGGATCCGGAAATATCTGAGTGACTTTGGATCCGCAAAGCTGCCACTCGAACAATGCGCGGGCCGAATCCTGCGTCAACCCGTTCTCGCGGATCGTCCCTTCCCTCCCTTTGATCGGTCTATGATGGATGGCTATGCCTTGAGATCTGCGGAAATCGGCGGGAACGGCCGCTTTCAAATCAAAATCCAGATACCCGCTGGCAGCCCGCAAGCCTCGCTGGGCAGCCAGGCTTCGATTTGCGCGGAGATCATGACCGGTGCCCCGGTCCCCGGGGATGCGGATTGTGTGGTGCCCTACGAAGCCACCGAACGTCTCGATAAATCCGGTATGCGTCTGCTCAGCCCGGATGCGCATCAGCGGGGTGATTGCATCCACCTGCTCGGCAGCGATTTGGAGCGGGGCGCGACGCTACTCAGCCCCGGTTGCCGAATCGGTGGTCGCGAAATCGCCGCGGCCGCGAGCTGCGGCTATGCCAAATTTGAAGTTGCTCGGCCACCCAGTATCGCCGTCATCAGCACCGGCGACGAGCTCGTCGACGTGTCGAGCGCACCTGAGGCGCACCAAATCCGCCGCTCCAACGACCTCTCGATTGAAGCCGCACTCACCCAACAGCACCTGCCCGTGGCGAAGCGTGCCCACCTCCCCGACGATCCGGACATCTCAAAAGCGCGACTGGAGGCACTCATCGAGCAGCACGATATCCTCATTATCAGCGGCGGCATCTCCATGGGAAATCGGGATTTTATCCCCGAAACACTCACCGCACTGGGATTAAACGGCCACTTTCACGGCGTCGCCCAAAAACCCGGAAAACCGATGGGCTTCTGGAGCCACAGCAACTGTGCCGTTTTTGCGCTCCCGGGTAATCCAAGTTCCACCCTGACATGCCTCCACCACTACGTCATCCCGGCAATCTTGCAAGCGATGGGCGACACGACGCCACGCATACCCCGCCGGGTCACACTGGAAGCGCCCGTCAAAGCCCGCGACGATCTGACTGTATTCCTCCCGGTCCAACTCCTTCCGGACAACCGCGCCCATGCCCGTCCCACACAAAACTCTGGAGATCTGGTTCGCATTCTTACAAGCGATGGTTTTATTAAAGTCCCGATAACCGCTGAAAAGGCTTATCCGCCGGGGACGTTATTTGATTTTCATCCCTGGTATTAACCCGACGATCCTATGGAGTTCACACATCTCGACAAAGACCAGCGCCCCACCATGGTGGACGTCTCGACGAAGATCCCCAGCGAGCGCAGCGCCACCGCCGAATGTTTTGTCCACCTCGGTCCCAAGATTATGGCCGCGCTCGCCGAATCGGGCTGGAGCAGCAAAAAAGGCCCCATCCTGGACACCGCCATCATCGCTGGCACCATGGGCGCGAAAAAGACTGCGGAACTGGTGCCTTTTTGCCACCCCCTCAATCTTAAATCAGTCAAGATCGACATCGCCCCTGTCGACGACACCCGGCTTCGCATTGAGGCCCGCGTCAAAGTTTGCGACCAGACCGGCGTCGAAATGGAAGCGCTGACCGCCGCCAGTGTGGCCGCGCTCACCGTCTACGATATGTGCAAAGCCGTTTCAAAGAGTATCGTCATCGAAAACACCCGCCTCGTCGAAAAAACCGGCGGCAAGAGCGACTATAAACACAGCCAATGAAACACCCAATCTACGGACTCGTCCTCGTCGGCGGTCAAAGCCGACGCATGGGTCGGGATAAAGCGCTCCTGACCTACCACGGTGAAGCGACTCAGCTCGAACGCACCGCCGCGCTCCTCCAAACGGTTTGCACCCGCGTCTTTGTTTCACAACGTGCGGAACAGGGCTTCGACGCGCCTGACGAGACCGAAGTTATCTACGATTCGGTGGAAAGCGTGAGCGGCCCGCTTTGCGGCATTCTCTCCGCCATGCGCGCCCACCCCGAAGCGCACTGGCTCGTCCTGGCCTGCGACCTGCCCTACCTGCAAGCCACGGCTCTGCAAAAGCTCACCCATGCCTTTGAGCAGGCACAGCCAAAGTTGACGGCCTACCGCAGCAGTCACGACGGCCTCCCCGAACCACTCTGCGCCATCTACCCATCCGGTAGCGATGCGGAGCTACTCGCGCTCTCCCGGGAGCTCGGCAAGCAATGCCCGCGCAAATTACTGATCGTAAAAGAGGCCACCCTGATCGAACAAGACGATCCCCGCAGCCTCGATAACATTAACACCGCTCAAGAATGCGCACAGATCCGCCTATGAACGTCGAAATACTCTATTTTGCCCAACTCGCTGATTTCGCAGGCAAGACTGGCGAGACGCGCACACTCGAGGATCCCTCACCCGCCAAGCTCTACGCGGAACTCCAGCAGGCTTATCACTTTCCCCACGAATTCCAACAGCTTCAGGTCGCGATCAACCATGAACTCTCGGCCCATCAAACCGAACTCAAAGACGGTGACTCCATCGCCTTCCTCCCCCCCATGACCGGCGGCTGACGCCGCGATCCGTGGCGTGCGAGCTTGCTCGCGCCAGAGCCCACCCATCAGCCAAAAATACACACGTAGGTGCGCAAACGCCAAACACCGTGTCATAAAGCCATCCGATCGAACCGAAAGAATCTATTGTCCATGAGTTTCAAGCTGACCGACCAGACCATTCAGCCAGCCGCGCTCCGCGAACAGCTCCTCTCGACCAGCGCCGGTGCGTTTTGCAACTACGAGGGCTGGGTGCGCAACCACAACGAAGGTAAAGCCGTTGCCGAGCTCCACTACAGCAGCTACCCACAGCTCGCCCCGGTGATTGCCGAAGCCATCATCGTGGAAGCGAAAGATAAATTTCAGCTGGAGGCCGCCGTCATCGTCCACCGGACCGGCCCGCTCGCGGTTGGTGATATCGCTGTTTGGGTGGGGGCGACCGCCCACCACCGGGGCGACACCTTTCTCGGCTGCCGCTACATCATCGACAACGTCAAACACCGCCTTCCCATTTGGAAAAAGGAAATTTACACCGACGGCACCGAAGCCTGGATCGAGAATAACCACTGCGGCTGCGCCGACCCCGCCAACGTAGCCGGAGCTTCCAGCTCCACGGCTGACGCCGTCCGGGAGCAGGATGCTCCCACTACAATCGACGTAGCCGGAGCTTCCAGCTCCACGGCTGACGCCGTCCGGGAGCAAGATGCTCCCACTACAATCGACGTAGCCGGAGCTTCCAGCTCCCAAGCCAACGCAAACACCAAACAACCCCCCAGCGACCAAACCTCCTCGACGACGCCGCTCTGGGAGTATTTTAATCCGTATAGTGAAATCGACATCCGAAGCGGTGGCAACTTACCGCATTGGGAACAAGGCAGTGTTTGGTATTTTATAACCTTTCGATTAGCCGACGCACTTCCAGCACGCGTGGTTTTGGAATTAAAACGAAAACGCGAACTCTGGAAAACGTCCCATAAACTCGATACGCTGACCAGGGAGGAGCTTTCCGAATATCATCGGTTATTCTCCGAGCGCTACGAAGCGCTGCTTCATGCCAAGAGTGGTGCTTGCTTATTGAGCGACCCCGCCAATGCGAAAATCGTCGATGATGCACTCCAATTTTTCAACCGGCAGCGTTATCTATTGGATGAATACATCATCATGCCCAATCACGTACATGTTTTGGTAAAACCGCTTGCCGGGAATCGATTGGTTAACATTCTTCATTCATGGAAATCCTTCACCGCAAACCAGATAAATAAAAGCACGAACCGAACCGGTCAACTTTGGCAGCATGAGTCATACGACCACATAGTCCGCCATGAAAAGGCCATGTATGCCATCCGACGCTATATTCAACAAAACCCAATCGTAGCCGGAGCTTCCAGCTCCACGGCTGACCAACCAACGTAGCCGGAGCTTCCAACTCCTGGGCCGACGTCGTCCGGGAGCAGGATGCTCCCACTACAATCAATGTAGCCGGAGCTTCAAGCTCCCGGGCTGGCACCCCCGGGAGCAGGATGCTCCCACTACAATCAAAAAAATGCAAATCAAAGCGATCTACATTTCCAAAGGTCATGACTTCGTCGGACGACACGGCATGGAGCGGCTCCAGCATGGCATCGAAAAAGTCGGTACGGTCGAGTGCGTGGCAGGTGCCGGGCTGGTTGGTGATCGCTATTTCCAGCACAAAGCCGACTACAAGGGCCAGATTACTTTCTTCGACTGGGCGGTATACCAGCGCATCCGCCAAGCATTCGACCTGCCCGAACTCGACCCTGCCGGATTTCGCCGTAACGTTTTAGTCGAAGGAATCGATCTCAACACGCTGATCGGCCAACGCTTTACCCTGCAGGGCGTCGATTTCGAGGGCAGCGAAGAATGCCGTCCCTGCTACTGGATGGACGAAGCGATCACGCCGGGCGTCCACGAGGCACTCAAAGGCTTCGGCGGCTTGCGTGCGAGAATCATCACCAGCGGTCGCTTGTGCGTCGATCCCGATTGACTCCGCATCGCGATGGCTCGCCTTACGCGAAAAACAGCTTGAGAACCGCGACCGCGAGAACACCACCCAGCGCCCAGCGGATCTGCCACAAGTTCGCATAGCGGCTACCCCAGATACTACCGATCAGCCCCCCCGCGAGGACTGTGACTGCCAGCCCCGGAAAGTTGCCATGAAAATCCGCCCACTCCGGCTGCAGTCCGGCCAGCCCGGCCAGGGAATTCAGCAGGATGAAAGGGGCTGAAATCGCAGCCGCCGTTTTGGCATTGCCCCAACGCATCAGGATGACGAGTGGGGTCAGAAAGATGCCACCCCCCACACCAATCAATCCCGAAAGAAAGCCCATAACCGCCCCGGCCAGCAGCAGTTGCCAACGGGGCGCTATTCGCGCGGGGACCGTCTCACGCTGTGGTAGGAAAAGGCGCGCCAGAGCGAAACAAAGCGCCAAACCCAGGATTTTGCGGAAAAGCCCCTCATCGACGTGCACACCCCCACCCAAATAGGCCATCGGTACGGCCGCGATTATCAAGGGCCAAAATAAATGCCTACGGAAATGCCCCTCCTTGAAAAAAGCCACCGTGCCGAGGGTGGAAACCAGCACATTCAAGCCCAGTGCCGTCGGGCGCAGGATGCCCGCTTCCACACCGAATAAAGCCATCACCGCGAGGTAACCCGACGCACCGCCGTGTCCCACCGAGGCGTAAAGCAACGCTACGAAGAAAAAGGGAAGCAATTGAAGAATACTCTCGGTCATGGTGCAGCTCGGATTGGACGCCCCTTGGCAGATTCAACCGAGCGTTTCATTTCTTCAATAGCGAATAAAAGCGGGTCCTCGCTACTCCAGCAAGGACCCGCCCCGGGAACACAGGAATCCAACTACACGATTCAATAAATAAAATTCAGTTCGATCGTAAACATGTCCTTGTCAAAGCCACCGACGCCGCCGGAGCCGCCGTCCGTGTTGTAGCTGCCGTATTTCGCCACCGTGCTGAAGTATTCGTTGATTTTGTAGGAAGCGACGAGATCAATTTCATCGCCATAGTCCCCTGCCCCGGTCTCGGGCGAGAAGTCGTGGTAAATCAACTTTGCGTTGATGCCATTGCCCACCGGAATCGTATATCCCGCGTAGGCATAGTAATCCTCGAGGCCATTGGCAATGCCGCCGAGTGAAGGTCCCGCAAAGACATCGGCGAAGCCGTTGAATTTGTGGACGGTCGCCAGAGGTGTGCTGAAACCTGCATTGAGCACTTCGAAACCAGCGCCGAGCGTCACTCCACCCAGCTTCGTTGAGAGATCACCGGCAAAATAATTGGCGTTGCCGGTATCGGCATTATCCTGATCGGCCACACTCAACGCATAACTTAGATCGATTCCGATATCCTCAAGGGAAAGGACCCCCGTTGCCCGCAAGCCAATGACATCGCTCTCCCAAGCGGGATTATCCGCATTATCGATCTCGTAGTAGAAACCGGTCAGATTGAATGCCTTGTTAAAGGAATAACTGGCATTGAGCCCGAAGCTAACCAATACAAAGTAATCCGCATTCACCCGGTTCACTGCATCGATGTAAAAGGCCTTTATGGTTAAGTTATCAATCGCCGTAAACGCTGCCGTCGCCGCGTCGAAGGTTTGGATGTTCTGCCGCCAGCCGACGTGCCCGATGAAGCGGTGGTCATCGAGGAAGTAGATTTGGCGACCTACTTTCGCGCTACCGTAGTCCGCATCTTGATACTGCACCCAGATCTGGTTCAGATCCGTGCCGTCGCCCGCATCGTCGAGCGGATGGATGTCATCGTGGTCGCCGCCCACCCGAGTCAGCGTCTCGCCCTCCGCCATGGCGGTGAAGCCATTGAAGTCGGGCGTCGTGTAGCCGTAGCGCACGCGCAGCGAGGTGCCGTCGCGGTCGAGGGCCGGGCTTCCGTTGTCGAGATCGAAGATCTCATAGCGTAGGCGGGTGTTGATCGAGAACTTGCCGGGCACGGCTTCTTCCAGTTGAGCGAAGGCCGAGTCCAAAGAGGACTCTACCGGATCGGCGGTTAGGCCGGAGGCGGCCATTGTTGTGGCAAGGAGCGTTAGAGCGATGTATTTTCTTTTCATGGTTTGTTTGTGAGTTCGTTAAAGTGCGCGTGCACGGGCTTCGAAGTAACATCCTTCATGCCATTTAATTCATGAGTTATTTATTATTCATGAACATTATTCATCTGTTTGCTGAATCCGTTTTCATTGGGGCCATTGATCGTTCGGCCTTCTTAAAAGCGAAGACATCGAGACGCGTCCGTTGGCCGAATATCCAAGTTCTCTTCTGCTCCGGTAGTGGCATGAACGCCGCCGAGCTGATCGAGGTCCTCCACGCCAAAGGCAAATTCAGCGGGACCGAAGAGGCCTACACCTTCGACCCGGCCAACCGCTGCAACCACTGAGCCGGACCCGGCACCCACCGCAGCTGAAGCAGCGGCGATACGTATGCGGCTTGCTTCAGCTGGCCTCCGCACACCCGCGAGCTCAATTGTCGGTTTACGCGCGGTGATCAGATTGAATATCGTGGCCGCAACACGGCGTCCGGCCATTCGGCAGGCTCATGATCTGCGGCAAGCGGACACGCCACCGGGATGGTTCCTTTCATGCTTTTGAATACTCTGCACTCGGTGCTTCGCCATGGTCCATGCCCTAGCCTTCCTCAGCCTGTATTTTTTTGAGTGTTTCGCTGAACATCTCGCCGAGGTCCATCCCCTTTTCATCTGCATTGAGCATGGTCAGAGCCAATCGAGCGGTTCCATGATCCGGATTGATACTCAAAGCCTCTTCCAGTGCATCGCGGGCGAGGTCCCATTCTTTCAGGCGCCGGTGACAATTACCTAACAGGGTCAAGGTGCGCTCGTTCTCCGGCATTCGATCCGGGTTGTCTTTGATGATTTGGATCGCCTCAGCGGGTTCATCATTTTCGTAATGATTGAGCGCTTGAAAAAAGAGCGTCTCGGCATCGACAAAGGCCTCGGGAGTCATGCCCTCGTGCTCGCGTAAAGTCGCATCCATCCGATCAAGCTGACCGCGCGCCCGCTCATGCAGCTCGTCGTCCGGCGGCGTCAATTCGACTACCTTTTGCAAGGCCCGGATCGTCGGGACGGATTCTTCGAGTTTGCGATGGGCCGCCGCCTTGTTCAACCACGCTTCAGCCATCTCCGGGTCGAGCTCGATCACCCGGTCGAACGCATCAAGTGCCGCTTCATGTGCTTCTTCGTAAACATGGATCACACCACGGGCGAAATGGACGGTGCTCGCCTCGGGATGGGCGTCTTGGAGTTCCTCCACCCCCGCTCTCGCCTTCTTCAGGCGCCCGGCCTCGGCCTCGCTCAGGAAGTAGTCGATACGATCCTCAACCGACTCGGAGAGCGCAGACGACACCTCGATCATAAAATGAAATCCGTCCGGACCAAGCCGTTTCGTGAGATGGTCGACAATGCGCTGAGCTTTCTCATTCGAATGCTTGCCCTGGAAGTAGAACGGCTTCCCATTTTGGCCAAAGTGGAAATCGATCTCGCAATCTTTCGCGCGCACACCACCCAGCACCCGGGCTGCTTTCTTGTAATCACGATGGGGCTTGAAGCCGAGGGACCGCGCTCCACTCAGATTTCGCCGGTTTCCCGCCAGCTGCGTATCGTGCAGCTTTGATGCTCAAACGAATCGTCCCCGCCGTAGATGACCATGGGTTGACGGGTCGAACCGGAAATCGAAGCCCACTTTTGGATCGTCCTGCTGTATTCCGGTCGAAAGATCATCCCCGTTGTGAGTCCGTCACCTCCATGATGCGGCAACTTGAGTTCGCGGGTTGATCAACCGAAGGCTCCTAGTCGTGCGGCGAGCTGATCTCGCGGGTTTCATTTCCACCAGAACGCATGGAATTCAAGAGGTTGGACACATTAAGAAACGCCTTTCGTTGCATCCGCCGGAATAAGTAATCATAGTTGTGCCTCATATGGATCCGGAGGAACTAAATTTCGAAGACATCGTGAGTGATTACTACCAACCGCTTTATCGTTTTGGCTACAGCCTGGCCAAAACCGAGCATGAGGCCAAAGACCTCGTTCAACAGACTTTTTGCACCTATGCGGAGAAAGGCGACAGCGTGCGAGACAGCTCGAAAATAAAATCATGGCTCTTCACCACGCTCTATCGTGAATTCATCAGCCGAGTCCGAAAAAACAAGCGGATCGACCATTATGAACCGGAAATATTGGAGGCGACGGCAGGCTCGACCGAGTCAACCGTACGGCGCTCGACGGATGGTAGTCGAATCCTTGAGTCATTGGAAAAGGTGGATACCAACTATCGCCTGCCCCTGACTCTTTTTTACATGAAGGATTTATCCTATAAAGAGATCGCCGAAACGCTCGACCTCCCGATCGGGACGGTCATGTCCCGCCTTTCCCGGGGCAAGGCCCAGCTACGGGAAATTTTCGAGGGCAAAGCGAGCGAAACTACCTGAAACCGAAGATAGGATTTTACGATGACACCCGACGAAGCCAAAGACCTTTTGGAACTCTGCCGACCCGACAACGCCGAAGACCGGCAGGATCCCAAGCTGGCACCAGCCTTCAAACTGTTGGAGACAGACAGTGAGCTCGCAGCTTGGTTCGAAAAGAAACAAGCGGTCGATCGCCGCATTTCGGAGGCACTGCAGACAATCAAAGCCCCCGAGGAATTCAAAGCCGAAATCCTCGAGAGTATGTATGCAAGAGCCCAAGCAAAACCCTCTGAAGATCCTGAACCGGCCATCGCATTTCCGGGAGCGAAGCAGCCCGCATCCGCCTGGATGAAGCCCTTACTCGGGCTGGCCGCGCTGTTTCTGATCGCCTTCATTGCCTTCACGCAGATCTTTCAAGCGTCGAAGACCGACGGCACTCATGCCGAATGGCAATCCATGGTCCAGCATTTCGCCAACGCGATTGAGGCACTTGAAGACGATACGCTGGAGAAACGGGATGCTTCGTTCGAGAATTTACGCGCTTACCTCACCAGTCGACAAGCCCCCGTCCCAAAGGCTCTACCTGCAGACCTGCAGAATCTGGATACCTACGGCTGTGTGACCTACCAGTATAACGGAGCGACCTTCAGCATGGTTTGCTTTGAAGAAGGCGACACCTACTACCACCTCTTCACCGCCGCGCGCGCCGCATTCCCCGGTGCCGTTCCCAACGGACGGGAAACCTTCGAGATCGCTGGAAAAAAATTTGAGCTCTGGGCAGACGCTGAAAATGTCTACATCCTCGACGTTAATGGAACCACCTACGGCCCGCCCTTTTCCACCGAAGTAGTCAGCTCGGAAAAACCCGTTTCCTGCAATTGCCTCGCCGCCGCACGTTCCGACACACACGGACCCCACCCGGGAAAGGTCCTTACAAGCCGAGCCGCGTAGCGTGCCATGCTGCTTCAGCACGGCTTGAAATATCGAGCTTGCGGTAGACCGATTTGATGTGGCTGGCCACCGTGCTTTCGGCTACACCGAGTTGCTTCGCCACCTCCGCATTGCGCAGCCCACGAGAAATAAGGGACAGGATCTGCCGTTCACGCTGCGTCAATCTGTCCTCTTCCGGTTCGCAGGGTCCGGTTCGTTGAAAATGCGTCATGATCCGATGCGCGATAGCGGGTGAAAGCGCCGGGATACCCATGGCCAGTTGGCGCAGTTGTTGACTGAGTAACTCTGTCGGCTGCTCCTTCACGAGGTAACCTTTAGCTCCCGCCGAAAGTGCCGCCACGATGTTCGCGTCATCACCCAACACGGTAGTGACGACGCAAGCCGTTTTGGGCGATCTTCGCTGGAGGCAGCGCAAGGCCTCGACACCCGACCCATCGGGTAGCCTCAGATCGATCATAGCGAGATCATAGGTCGATCCTTCAATCGCGTTGAGGGCAAGCCGCAATGTCGCCGCTTCGTGAATACGACAATCGGGAAACGCGTCCGTCACGATGCCAGCCAACCACTGCCGACTGTCTGGAATGTCTTCGATAATCAGGCAATGCTCCATATTGGATTTACCGTTAGCCCGTCACTTGAAAAGGCAAGCGGATTTTGATCGTCGTTCCTTCATGGCCACTTTCCAGATCAAATGCACCATCGAGCGAAGCCACCCGCGAGCCGATGTTGACCAAGCCATGACCCTCCTCGTTTTGGTCCGGGTCGAAGCCCTTTCCGTTGTCCCGCACCTCAATTCTTAGCCCGGCAGAATCGACCTCCACGGTTATCTTTATTTCCTTCGCTTGGGCATGGCGTATCGCATTACTGGCGGCCTCGCGTATGATGGAGCGGACGGCATGCGTGACTTTTCGGGATATGCCGGAATTGGCTGCGAGCTCGTCGCACCACACGAGGCGCATACCCGCCGCTTCCACACGTTCGGCGGTTTCCAATCTAAGGTCGGCAAAAAGCGTGCCGATCAGCGCACCCTCTTCGCGCTCTTCGTTAATGACCTGGCGAAGGTCGGTCAACGACTCCCGAATCCGCAAATCCTTCCTCTCCGCATCCGGACTATGTAAGGCGCCGAGCAAGCTGGCACCGATATTGTCATGGATATCACGGGCGATTCGCCCGCGTTCTTCGAGCACGCCTTTTCGATAAGCGGTGAGGCTCTCGAAACCGTGCTGGAGCATGGCCGCCACTTCCTCCGCCAGTGCGACATCAGCCGGGCGGAACAAGCTCCGTCCGCCGCGCGCATAGCTGAGACGCACTCCGCCGAGTGGCCCGACGTGCGGCAGGTCCATCCGTAATCCGTCGTCATGCAAGGCGACTTTCCGCTCAAACGGAGGATCGGCATCCCTGATTTCAAGGGGTTCAAAGAGGGAACGCATCAGTTCCCTCCAGGCCGACGCCTGCTGCTCGGGATCCGGAGCGAGCGTGATGTCCGTGACCCGGCGGAACAAATCCATCCTCGTCCGCCCGGTCCTCCGGTCGGCAAAGTGCTGCCACAGCCACCCGCGGACCGGGATCCAAATCAGGCCACAGAGCAACAGGGTCACCGCGAGCGAGGTGCCCACAGAAAGCCCGAGACCAAAGAGAAACAGCATATCCAACAGGACAAGGATCAGCACGGTAAGCATCCAGACGACCACACGTCGCCACCAGTCGCCCAAGTCGAAAAGCCGGTAGCGCAGGATCCCCATCGCCAGACCGGCATACACCTGCAGAAACAACAAAAACGCGTAGCCCTGAATTGGCGAAGTATCCACGCCAAAGGTCTGCGGCAATAAAATGAACAAGGCGAAGGCACTGGTCCCCACCACCCAGGAAAGGAGAAACCACTGCAGCTTCGCCCGCGCCAGCGGATCACGGCCACTTGTCCGCCAGTGCCAGCCCGCGAGCGCAAATGTCGCGAGCACGCCAAGCATCACGAGGAAGCGCCGCGCGAAGGTCATCGAGGCAAACAGGCCGACCTGCTGCGCCACAAACCAGAGCACGAAAAGCACCACCACGGCCGGACCCACCCAGCGGGGTCCGATCCGCCTCGGATAAACGAGGAGCAGGCCGACGAAGCTGGCGGCGAACAAACTACCCCCGAAAAAGTTCAAGTCGCTGGCCCAGCGCAACAAGCCACCCGGCACGGCCAGCTCCCGCGTCGTGTAGACTGCGGCCGCCGGAGCAAACAGCAATGTGGCGGCACCGCTGAGTAGCAAAAAGCGCGCACTCGCCTCGCCCGGGCGGAAAGCGTAGACCGCCACCGAGATCAGCCAGGCCACCAGCCCCACGAAACACTGCACCCAGAAGTCCGGCGGTAAATCCGCCAAAGGACGCCCGATCGACGTCGGCTGCACGGTATACGCCCGCCCGTTCTCACCCATAAACGTCACCTCCCCGGAGCGCAGGATCGCCGCCAGCCGGTCCTGTCGCGCGAGAAAGCGCCAATAGTTGGCAAAATCGCCCATCGCGCCGTCTGGCTCAACTGTCAGATCAAAGCCTTTGAGCTGCAGGCGATCACCCTTGCCGCTGACCCCGGTCAGCGTGAGGCCCTCCGGGATCTCTGCCGAAGGACCTTGGCTTGAGTGCGCAATCACGCCAAGCCCCTTCTGCGCAGGAGCGAGCCGCAGCCCGAGCCAGGGCTGCGCATGGGCCAAAAAGCTCACCGCTGCCACGACAGCCACGCCGACAACGACCGCCATAGTGAGCAATGTCACTGGAGGCAAGGGTCGGTGCTTATTGAAAGAGAAAATCATCTAAGAACCAAGCGTCGAAAAAAATCCCCTGTTCAGGGGATTGTGAGGTTACTCATAAAATGGTTTAATCATGTAAATTAACCATAAAAAACCACTAAATAACCCGGACTTCCCTGAGCAAGCGGATTTTGCTTCCCGCCAGAGCTGAAGGACGTCACCGCACATTTCCAACATTCTCGAAAACAATCCTGACAACTCAATGAACAACATAAAGCATCTCCTCCTTATCGGCATGGCAGCTGCGGCAGCGGCCCTTCTCTCCGGTTGCAACACCACCGGCACGACAGCAGCACGCGCGCCCATCCAGGCGAACCAGATGGGCGACGCCAACATGACCTGCCAGGAAATCGAGGCGGAAGTCGCCGAGATGAACAAGATCCTCGGCATCGCCGAGGACGAGATGCGCGGGGCTCAGGCCCTCGGACTGACCGAGAGTATCGCGGTCAGCGGCATCGTTTACTCCGGCGCCGCCGGCTCGGCCGGTGCCGCCGTGCCCTACCTCGGCCACGCCATCACCGCCGTCGGTCAGATGAATGAAATGAACAAGAAGCAGGCCGAGGAACTCGCCCGCTCCGCCTTCAACCGCCGCTCCGTGCTCACCGGCATGTATGCCGCCAAGGGCTGCGGTAAATAAGCCGGGCAAATCGCAAGGAAACGCCTAAGAATGTTAGACGAACACAACATGACATCCAAATCCTCCCTTTTCTCCTTATCTCGGTTCGACTTTCACCATTCGCTCTACTTGGCCGCCGCCATACTCCTGGGTGCGGCAAATGCGCAAGGACAGTCATACACCTATGTATTGGACGGAACTTTTGTCGATTCCGATTGGAACGCCGATAGCACGAATGCAATCCGCACTCTAGGTGGACCATTTTCGGGCTTCTTCACAATCGACACCGGATCGCTGACCGTCACCGAACTGGAAATCGGCACAACCTTTTACAGTATAAGTGGCTCCAATCAAGTTGTTACCAGCGGAACCTACAACTTTGGCTTAGGCGGAACAGACGACGAAATGGGCACGGCAAGCGGGCGGAGCATCAACCTCGGGTCGCCGACGCTACCGGTTTTCATTGGGCTGACCACGAAACTGGATGGAACCGCGAACTTTAACGGTCGCACCGGCTCGATCATTCAAATCATGGACAAGCGCCCGACCTCCAGCCGCATCTATCGTCCGCGCCTGACCGTTTTCATGGAAAACATGGATTTTACAAATGCAGATGGCGAAAGTGTTTCCGCAGAGTTATTGGAACAGGTCTGGAACATCAACCGCGGAACTGGTCGGGCGGGCTTTTCTGGCTCCCAAGGTTCCACGGAAGCCACCGCCGTCCCCGAACCGGCAACCTTCGCGCTGGGCCTCGGCGTGGCCGCGCTGGCTTTCGTGATGGCCTCACGACGCGGCAAAGCTTCGGGCGAATCGTAGCGTCCCCGGGCGCTCACATCGATCATCCGCGGGGCAGGATGCCCTGCCTCCCGGGAATCCCGGCATCCTGCCCGGAAGTCGAGCCGGTCGGATTCGGGTAAATCTCTGGAACGGCCTCGCTTTGGCTGCCAACGCGAGGCCCGCGGAAATCAAAAGACTTTTCAAAAAAATGCCGTCCGGCATAGCGGGACG
>JAAAPI010000205.1 GCA_009908325.1 Verrucomicrobiota bacterium
ATCCCGGGCCGAACCCAAAATGGATTCCCAATCGTTCACTAACAGAGGCACATGCCTACCCAAGCAACATGCGGGCCAGATGCAAAGGAATTTCCGGAAGAGTTCGATAATTCAGACATCAGCCAAGGCCGACCACAAAGGCCAGCGTGCGGTTCAATTGCATGCGTTGCGCATCGGTGATTTGACCGATAACGCGGCTCACTTTCTCCATGGGCAGCGTAAAAAGCTTGTCCACCATGATCTGGGAAGTCTTCTCCAAGCCACTCACCGGCGACGCCTCGACGGGAATCCGAAACAGGGGCGCTCGCAGCTCCGCGCTGCTCATGAGGCAGACCACCACGCTTTGCAGGCCCGCCTCGGTCAAGGCATCCGCTTGCACAACCACCGCCGGTCGCGGCTTACCATAATCGCCCGGCGCAGCCACCACCACGATGTCGCCCCGTTTCAAGATTTCGGCCATTCCGCGACTTCGGCAACAAATTCCAGGGCCTCTCGTTCGTCGACCACATCCAGCGACTCAACCTGCCGACGCAAGGCTGCATCAAAACCATCCGCCCGCGCATCCGGCACCCAAATCTGCACTGGCTTCAAGCCCTGCTTGCGCAGCCGCGCCCGGTAGTCCTTCATTCGCTCACTTGCTTGCATGGCGGTAACATGTTACAAATGTGCGTTGCAGTCAAGTGCTGATTGACCCATCACCGACAAACTGCTTTTGCCCAAAACTTTTTCAAAATTTTTGTTGATCTCTCAACCGGGCGATTTATCACCTTCACCCTCGCTGTATTTGAGGCAGCGCACCGGTCGAATGGTGGAATTGGCAGACACGCATGATTAAGGGTCATGTGCCGCGAGGCGTGAGGGTTCAAGTCCCTCTTCGACCACCACTTTCAGGGTTTTGTCGGTGTCATCCCGTTTTGTGTATGCTCAACACGTTCCGCACCTAAAGGAGCGGACATACGTATGTGGCTTCCTTCAGGTAGCCACCCCTAGCTTGGGTAACGGCACCTCTTCGACCACCACTTTTAGGATTTTGTCGATATCAACCCGTCTCGTGTGCTCAACACGTTCCGCACCTAAAGGAGCGGACATACGTATGTGGCTTCCTTCAGGTAGCCACACCCAGCTTGTGCAACGGCACCTCTTCGAACACCACTTTTAGGATTTTGTCGATATCAACCCGTCTCGTGTGCTCAACACGTTCCGCACCTAAAGGAGCGGACATACGTATGTGGCTTCCTTCAGGTAGCCACCCCTAGCTTGTGTAATGGCACCTCTTCGACCACCACTTTCAAGTTTCCGGTTGATTCCTCGGGCGAGTTAAACTTGATAAACGGATCATGTCCGATGTCCGCGTTCGCTTTGCTCCCAGTCCGACTGGTTTTTTTCATATAGGTAGTGCCCGCACGGCCCTCTTTAACTGGCTCTATGCCCGCCACACGGGGGGCACCTTTGTCCTGCGCATTGAGGATACGGACCGGGCGCGTAATACCGACGAAGCGCTCCGTGTTTTGCTCGAAGGCATGCGCTGGCTGGGGCTCGACTGGGATGAGGGCCCGGACGTGGGCGGCGACTTTGGCCCCTACTTTCAGAGTCAGCGTCAGGCGATCCACGACGCATACCTCAAGAAGCTCGATGATGCCGGGCGCACCTACGAAAAAGACGGTGCGATCTGGTTCAAACTGGAGGGCGAGCGCTACACCGCCTACGACAAATTCCTCGAAGCCGAGGTCGAGAAGGTAAAAACGAAACCGGTGGTGATTGACGACGCGGTGCGCGGTCGCGTCGAGCGCGCCGAGGAGCGTGACTTCGTCATCGTGCGCAAGGACGGCAGCCCGGCCTTCCACTTCGTCAATGTCGTGGACGACATCGCCATGCAGATCACGCACGTTATCCGCGGCGAGGACCACCTCTCCAACACGAGCAAGCACGTCGAGCTCTTCAACGCTTTTGGGGTCGAACCACCAAAGTTCGCCCACATTCCACTGATTCTGAAAGAACAAGGCCCGGGCAAAATGAGCAAGCGCGACAAGGGTGCCCTGATCGAGGAATACGAGTCGCGCGGCTTTCTAGCCGCTGCGGTCCGCAATTACATCTCGCTACTCGGTTGGAATCCGAAGGATGAACGCGAAAAGCTGGACATCGGTGAAATCATCGAACTGTTCGACTTTCCCGGGATCAATCGCGGCAATTCGCGCTTCGATGAAAGGAAACTGTCTGCGCTCAACGCCGAATACCTCCGTGAACTGAACATCGAAAGTTTCACCTTTCTCGCGCGCCCGCTCCTCAACGAGGCCGGGGTGATCGGCGAGGCAGTCGACGAGGATTACCTGCAATCGGTCCTGACTCTCTGCCAGCCCAAGGCGCGCTCGCTCGACACCCTTCCCGAGCTCTGCGGTTACTTCTTCCTCGATGACTACCCCATGGATGAAAAGACCGGGACCAAGATCGCGAAAAAAGCCGATCCGAAGGCCCTGCTGGGGGAGGTCTTACCCAGCCTCAAAAACGTCGAACCATTCACAGCCGACAACCTGAAAGCGGCCCTCGAAGCCCACGCCGAGGCGCAGGGGCAAAAAGTCTTCGCCTACTTCCCTGCGCTCCGCTACGCCACAAGTGGCCAGGGCGGCGGCCCGGACCTGCTCCCCATGCTCGAAGTCATGGGTCGCGAGCGGGTGCTAGCGCGGATTCAGAAGTTTGTGGACTAGTTCAGTCTACTATCTTTACGTAAGTTTCAGCACGCTCAGGATATCCATAAATTTTGAACACAAGCGGCTTCCCGATCTGCAAAATAGGATTCTTATATTCGTAACCGTCCGAAGAGGCTTCTTTTGTTCACAACCGCTGCGCTAGAGAGCCCTTCCACCTTCGCCAAGGCTACGGCGGACTTGTCGGGCGAGGATGGAGAGGGTGATTCATCAAGGGGCAACATTTTCTTCTCCCTTCCTCCCAACCTCTAGCGCAAGCGGTTGTAAAAACCATTTTCTTTCCCATATCGGAGAGCGTAGTCACGGAGGTGAGCGGAGCGAACCGGAGTTGACTACCGCGTCTGGGTATGCCCGGCATGTTGATAAACTAATATGGTGAAAGTCCATTGTGAGAGACCTGAATAACAAACCAATCACTAGAGAAGCGCAAGGGCGTAGTCGTGA
>JAAAPI010000403.1 GCA_009908325.1 Verrucomicrobiota bacterium
GACGGATAAACGCTTCGACAAGATCGACGCCACCCTTGTGCGTATCGAGGGCAAAATCGACAGCAAGGCAGACAAGTGATCGTAAAGCAGCTAGGCGACGTTATCCACGTTCACACGGGGCACTGTCACGAGTATTTCGTGCTGCACGGTGACAAGTTAATGGCGTGTGATGGACTAGGGAACCCGGAGCCAAAGAATTCGGCGTCCAATAAAAGCGCCGATCCACGCATCGTAGACAAGGTGAGAGAATGTCCGAACCCGCAGTAATTCAGAAGTGCGCCCCGCTGGGCAGTGACTTGGACTTCGTGTGCCAAGGGACTCCGAAGCGGGTATTTGAACAGACATATCGCGGACTGATCGAGACGCAGTTTATCCCGCTTGGGGCTATTCAGAGCGCGTCCCTTTTCCGGCTTCACGCCAGACCTTCCGGCGATATTTGGGCAGAGGCTTGATATGGATGACGAAGTAGCCCGCAGACTAGACCAGATAGACGACCGGCTCAAAGACCTGGCCGATGCGGTATGGGGTATGCGTGACATGATCGACCCGCCCGCGTTTGATGATGATGAGATTGGCTTCGATCTGGACTTCGCACTGAATGGACGAGACGTAAATTAATGGCCCTCAAGGCATCCGGCAGCCCGCCTAAAGTGGAGATGGCTTCGGCGGACCCGCTACAGGATTATTATCAGCGCGGCGGAAACCTATATTCAGTTGCGCGTATTGTTGATGAGGCAAAAGACCTGACGCCATTCGATGTTCCGGTAGCCTCGCTAGATGTTAGCGGGGTTCCATTTGATGAATTGAGTCTACTCGAAATGGCGTGGCACTGCCGTAAGGTTGTAGATGCCGATTTGCGCTACCCCATCATCCTCGATTGGGATGGGTGCGTTGCCGATGGTAGGCACAGGATCGTGCGGGCACTCATGGACGGCCGCAAGACGATCAAGGCTGTCCGATTACAGCACCAAATGACGCCGTGCAGCGTCGAAGATGAATGAAGTTTTCCGGTGGATTATGAGGAACGCTAATGGGTAAAGGCTCCACACCCCGCCCCATCCCAGACCGTGAGCAGTACGCCCGTAATTGGGACGCTATCCGGTGGGGGATGATAGATGACAAGATTGCAGGGCTTTCGCCTGAGCAGCAAGAGGGGATTGCATCGCGGGCAGACGAACTAATCAGAGAGCAGAGAGATGGCGGGCAGGCCGAGTAAATTCGACCCGAAGATAGGCGATAAGCTATGCGAGCTGATTGCGGAGGGTTCGAGCGCGTCCAAGGCCTGCAAGTCTGTCGGTATCCCCATGCGGACTTACTATCGCTGGCGTCGTGAGAATGATGAGTTTTCGGCACAACTATCGTGCGCGCGTGACGATCAGGCCGACACCTTCGCAGACCAGATGTGCGACATTGCCGACGATGAAGAGGACGTGGCCCGAGCGAAACTCAAGATTGACGCCCGCAAGTGGGTGGCCGCTCGCATGAAGCCGAAGAGTTGGGGCGACAAACTACAGCAGGATCACGTTAGCTCCGATGGCTCCATGACGCCAAACGTGGTCATTCTCCCACCGAAAGAGACTGAATGAATACGGAGGTAGCCCCTCGCGGAACAACCGAAATAAGAGCGCAGGTCGGCCCGCAGGAGAAGTTTCTTTCCTGCAACGCCGACGTTGCCTTTTATGGCGGCTCTGCGGGGGGCGGTTAGCAAGACTTTCGCCCTACTGCTAAACCCGCTCTACCACGTAGAGAACGGCAAGTTTGGTTGCGTCACGTTCCGGCGCACCACAAAGCAGGTCACGTCTGAGGGTGGCTTGTGGGATACCGCTTCCGACCTGTACTCAGAGATCGGCGCTAGGGGAAATCAGCAAGCGTTGACATGGACGTTCCAGAGTGGAGCCAAGGTTGGCTTCGCTCACATGGAGCACGAGAAAAACCGCTTTGACTGGCAGGGCGCGCAGATACCCCTGATTCAGTTTGACGAGCTGACCCATTTTACGTGGAAGCAATTTGTTTACATGCTTTCGCGCAACCGTTCGGTTTCAGGCGTTCCCGGTCAGATCAGGGCGACGCTCAACCCGGACCCGGATCATTGGGCGCGCCGGTTTATTGACTGGTGGATTGGCGACGATGGTTACGCCATCCCTGAGAGGTCGGGAATCGTCCGGTATTTCATCGTCAAGGGCGATGATGTGATATGGGGCGATAGCCGGGAGGAACTGGAAGAGGATCATCCGGGCAGTCTGCCGAAGTCGTTTACCTTCATCCGTTCGCGGTTGGAGGATAACCAGATTCTCATGAAGTCCGATCCGGGCTATCTGGCTAACCTTCAAGCCATGCCCAGGGTTGAACGGGCGCAGCTACTTGACGGTAACTGGAACATCCGGCCCAGCGCTGGGATGTACTTCAAGCGCTCCGACTTTCAGGTGGTCGATGTTGCCCCGCCATGTAAGCGGTGGGTTCGGGCTTGGGATCAGGCCGGGACGCAGAAAAAGCAGGAGTCGGATGATCCTGACTGGACCGCTGGCGTCAAGATGGGCAAGACCGACGATGGACGATACGTTATCGAGCATGTCGAGCGGTTCAGAGACACGCCGGGAGCCGTTGATAGAGCGATCTTGAACACGGCATCACAAGACGGCAAGAAAACCGCTGTGAGGCTCGCACAAGACCCCGGACAGGCTGGGAAGTCTCAGGCGTCGGCACAAACGCGAATGCTTGCGGGCTACACGGTCAAATCGAAGCCTGTCACCGGGGACAAGGAAACACGCGCCAAGCCGCTATCGTCTCAAGTCGAGGCGGGTAACGTCATGGTTGTTCGTGGTAAGTGGAATGAGGCGTTTTTCACCGAGATGGAAAACTTCCCCGAAGGCGGGCATGACGATCAGGTTGATGCTGCCTCAGATGCCTTTGATGAACTATCGCAGAAAGAACGCACCGTCACCATGCTCAAGCCAAAGGGATTCTAAATGGCCGTAGACGCAACACACTCAGACTACGATAAAACGCTTGAGCTGTGGCAGACGATGCGCGATACGTCCGCTGGTGAGCGGGCGGTTAAGGAGGCCGGAGAAACGTATCTCCCCAAGCTGGGC
>JAAAPI010000008.1 GCA_009908325.1 Verrucomicrobiota bacterium
GTTTTGCCCTTTTCCCGCAAAGCGAAAGGTCCGGCTTCAAGAGAGCCCCCGCTCGCTGCTCTCGACGAAGGCGAGAAAGGTGACGACCAGCATGTGGTCGGCGGGCAGCTCGGCGACCAGTTTTTCGGTTGCCTGCCGGCGGTTCAGGCCCTCTTTGTAAAACATCTTGAAGACGCGGCGCACCAGGTTCAGGTCTTCCAGCGCGAAACCGGCGCGCTCCAATCCGACCTTGTTCGTCGTCCGCACCATAGCGGGGTTTCCGTCGGCGATCATGAAGGGCGGCACATCCTGCACCACCTTGGACGCGGCACCGATCATGGCATGGTCACCCACCCGGCAAAACTGGTGCAGCCCGGAACCCCAGCCGATATTCACCCGGTCGCCGATTTGCACGTGCCCACCCAGGGCGGCGTGACTGCTCATAACAAGATGATCGCCCACGACACACTCGTGCGCGATATGGCTGTAGGCGAGGATCAAGTTGTGGTCGCCGACCACCGTTTCCCCGCCCTCGGCGGTCGCGCAGTGCACCGTGGTGAACTCGCGGAAAACGTTTTTTGCCCCGATCCTGAGCCCCGGGCAGCCGCCGGCGTATTTCAGGTCGTGGGTCTTTCCACCGACGTAGGCATAGGGGTACACTTCGTTGTCCGGGCCCATCGTGGTGGCCCCATCGACTGTGGCGTGGTGCATAATCTCCGTGCCCCTGGCGATTTTCACCATGGGGCCGATATAGGCATAAGGGCCGACAACGACACCCTCGTCCAGCTCAGCGCCGGGCTCGATAATCGCAGTCGGATGGATGTCCGTGGGCATGGGGTGAAACAAGAGGGGTTATTCGGTGGCTTCCGCCAACATGAACATGAGTTCGGCGCTGGATACCACCTTGCCACCTACCTTACACTCACCAGTCGCGCTGGCGATCTTATTCCCGCGGATCTTGGTCAATTTGACGCGAATTTCAATGGTGTCGCCCGGCTCGACCGCCTGGCGGAACTTCACCTTGTCGACGCTCATGAAAAAGGCGATTTTGTTCTCCTCCACCGGAAGCTTGCGGAGCAGGAGGACGCCGGCGGCCTGCGCCATGGCCTCAACCTGCAATACCCCGGGCATGACGGGGCGGCCGGGGTAGTGCCCCTGGAAGTAAGGCTCGTTGATCGTCACGTTTTTCAGCGCGATCAGCTCGTCGTCTCCCACGACCTCAACCACGCGGTCGATCATGACAAAGGGGTAGCGGTGTGGCAGGATATCGAGCACACGGCGGATATCCATACTCGTCTCGGTGGAGTCGAAGGTGGCGAGTGGCTTTTTTTGCTCCGATTTCTTCTTTTTCGCCCCTTTGATTTTCTCCAGAACTTTTTTGCGCAGCGCTTTGGACAGTTCGGCATTGAGCGCGTGCCCCGGGCGAACACCGACGATATGCGCCTGGATCGGCATCCCAAGCAGCGTGATATCACCGATAATATCAAGCATCTTGTGGCGGACGAACTCGTCTTTAAACCGCAGCGGCTCCTTCGAAACGATTTTGTCACCCTTGATCACGATGGCGCTGTCCAGGCTACCACCCTTGATTTTGCCAAGTTTGAGCAGCTCCTCGATGTCCTCGTAAATGGTAAAAGTGCGCGCGGGGGCAACCTGCGCGATGTAGGTCTCGGGGTCGATATCGAGGCTGAGGTGCTGCGTATGAATGCCGCGGTCATCCGCCGAAGTGCAGGTGATCCGGAAGCCGTCGTACGGGAGTGCGATAATCGAGCTGCTGCCCCGCGTGACCGAGACCGGTTCTTCGAGCACGAAGTATTCGCGTTCGGCGTCCTGCTCGACGGGCTCAGCTTCCTGGATGAGGTTGACGAAGTGCTTGGCCGAGCCATCGAGGATGGGCGGCTCGCTGGCGTCCATCTCAATGACGACATTATCAACGCCGCATCCGCTGAGGGCACTCAGAACGTGCTCAATGGTGTGCACCTTGGCGTGGCCGTCCGCGATCGTCGTGCTGCGCACGAGATCATCCACGAGATCGATCAGCGGCTTGAGCTCGGGCTTGCCGAATAGATCGGTCCGGCGAAAGAGGACCCCCGTATTTTCGGGGGCAGGCTTTAGGGTGAGGTGGACTTCCTCCCCTGTATGCAGGGATTTGCCCTTGATCGAGACTTCCCTCAGAATGGTACGCTGTTTCATGAAAATTAGACAATTACTTCGTTTCCCGGGCAGAGCCCCACGGGTAGATGAAAGAGGCAGAGCCTACCCTCGGTAACAGTTATGTAAAGCTTGGGTTTTAGAGCAGGCTGTGGATGTTGACCACCTGCATTCCGGCATTGCGTGCTGCCTGGAGACCGAGCTCGGTGTCTTCGAAGGCATGGCAGCGCTTCGGGTCGACTCCGATCAGCTCGGCGGCGAGCAAGTAGGTATCCGGAGCCGGTTTCGGGTTGGCCACATCCCCGGCGCCAACCACCGCTCCAAACCAGTCCCGGATTCCAAGGTTTTTTAAAATGCGTTCGGCCACCCAACGGAGACTGCCCGTGGCTACCGCCATGGGGATGTGCTCCCGGTGGAACTCGGCAATCGCTTTGACCGGAAGCACCGGCTGCACGTCCTCCAGTAAATCGAGGAAGAGTGCTTCTTTGGCTTCGGCCACAGCGTGGGCATCGATTGTCTTGCCCTGCTCCTCCGCCAGCATCTCAATAATCACGGGAGCCGGCACCCCGCCGAGCGCATAAAACCGCTCCTCGGAAAAATCGATGCCGTGCTCAGCCATCGAGCGCGACCACGCCACAAAGTGGGTCGGCATGGTATCGGCCAGTGTGCCATCCATATCAAAAATGAGTCCGTCGTAGTCGTGGTGTAAGTTGATCATCGTTATCCCTCTTGAACAGCCGACCCGCGCAGGGGTCAACTGTGATAACGCATTCTTCTGCCCGAGCATGAGGTTTTCGGGTTATCCGCTGCTTTTATTGAAAAGCTGACGAGCTCCGGTCGGATTTCGGCTTTCGTAGTGAGCGGCTTTATGCCGCGACGATCTCTTTTTGCGAACGCGAGGCCTTGCGATTCTGCACAATCCCTCGCAACCTTCCGTG
>JAAAPI010000371.1 GCA_009908325.1 Verrucomicrobiota bacterium
AATTCTGTTCTTTCTTCTTCGGGCGTCTGCTCAAAGTCCTGCGTGGTGATACGCCAGTGAACGCCGTCTCCTTTTCTGATGACTCTTTGTTTCATTTAATTTTCAGAACGTAGAGACCAGACACCCAGCCCGAAGGCTTAGTCGTCCAGTTGATTCATGGGATTTTCGGGCGGATTACATGGGTTGTCTGTGTCGACTTGATATAGGTCCCAGAATACCCATCGGCCCCGAATTCGGCAAGTGCTTTCTCTTCACTTAAACCGGTTTGTTTTAAACCAGTAGAGTAGAGAGTGACAGGCGGCGCTTGCGAAGCAAGGCCCTCCTGCCACTCCCCCTCGTCGAACCGGACGTGCAGATTTCCCGCATCCGGCTCTCCTGCAAGTATTCGTCATGGGCGAAGTAAACCGAGTTTCTGGAGATACTGATAGGTGCTCAGTCCTTTTGGACGGTGGTATTTGCGCTGGCTCCGACGGTTCAAGTGCGTGGTCATTCGCCCTCGGCAGTAATGGCCAATATCGCGGAACGATTTGCTTGGATAGCCGTATTTGAAATAGCCGCACCATCCTTTCAGGTAGGTGTTAAGATCTCTCACAACGGCGGGCGTGGGTTTGTAACACATCTTCGGGCCTGTCTTCTCGCGGATCGCCTCACGGGCTTTCTTCAGGGACTTCTTGGACGGTATCACGTTCAGATAGCTGTGCGCTCCTCCGTAGAGGTCACGGTCGTATCGGAAGGTGAAGCCAAGGAAGTCCAAGCTTTCGCCTCGTTTGAGTCTCACCACGGATGTCTTTTCCCGGTTGATGGTCAGTCCCAGCCAGTCCTCCAAACGGTGGCTGATCCACTCGTCGATTCGCGCACTTTGGTAGCGGGCCATGATCACGAAATCGTCCGCGTAGCGAACGAGCCGCGCATTGGCCCACGTCCCCGGCCCGTCGGGCCGGTGGAACACTTTATCGAACCAGTGCAGATACAGGTTCGCCAACAGCGGGGAGATCACTCCTCCCTGTGGCGTCCCTTGCTCACTCTTCTGCGGGGGCTGGCGTTTGCCTTTGTCATCTTCTTCGATGATCGGCGCACGCAACCACCCGCGAATGAGACCTAAGACGCTCCGATCGGTCACCCGCATCCGCACACAAGCGATCAGCTTGTCGTGCGGGATGGTATCAAAGTAACCTTTCAGGTCCGCGTCATAGACCTCCGTCCGTCCCGCCTTGAGGTTTTGCCGGATCGCGTCCAGCGCATCGTGCGCTTTGCGACCCGGACGGAATCCATGCGAGCAATCATGGAAGTCCGCCTCGAAGATGGGCTCAAGTATCAGCACGACCGCCATCTGCACCAACCTGTCTTTCAACGTGGGGATGCCCAGCGGCCGCTTCTTTCCATCGGCCTTCGGGATGTAAACCCGCTTGACCGGACTCGGGCGGTAGGTCTTGGACTTCAGCTCGTCGTGGATCGCGGCGAGGAAGCTCTCCACGCCGTTTTCCCGTTCGAGGATGTCCTCGGCCCGCACCCCGTCGATCCCGCAGGCTTTACCCCGCTTGCCGACGTGTTTCCAGGCCGCCTCCAGCACATCCAGCCGGTAAATCCGGTCATAGAGTGCGTAGAAGCGGAACTTCGGTTCGTTCTTCGCTTTCTGATGTAGCTTCCATCTCAACTGATGCAGTTTATCCGGCAACAAGTCCATCTGCACCGTCTGGCGGTCCAGATAGCTCCTGTCCGATATTCCGTAATGGACCTCTGGGTCAAGCGGCTGCATGTCGTCTTGATCGTTGCACACTTACAGTCGATCCCCTTCGCTCCGGGCGGGTTAGGCCCTTCTTCGCTACTATGAGATCGTCCGACTCCCGCTCCGACCAAACAAACGTCGGCTGCGGGCCTCCCAAGTTCCTCAATCTCTCTTTCCCCACACGCTGTCTCCAGTCACCCCGAGGAGCCAGTCGGCTGCATGCGAATGTTACTTCACCGACTGTGGCAGGCTTCAGCATATCCGAAAGATTGGCCGCTCCTGTTCTGTAGTGTAACGAGGCTGAATCGAGTTCACTTGCGTTACGGCTTGCAGGTTCGCCGCACAGGACTTCGCCTTGGGGATTACTCCTTTCAGCGCCTGCTTGGCTACATGTTGGACATCCAATTAACATGACATTAACGTTTCATAATGTTAGATCGATTAGGTTTATCTTGGCGTACCGGATGCACACGGATGGACACGGATTTTTCCTTCTTCTGTTTTCCTTATCCGTATCCATCGGTGTCCATCCGTGGTTTATTCCATTTTCTTTCCTATATCGTAGAGGACTGGCACCCCAGCCCGAGGGGTTAGGGGTTCAAATGATTCTCGGATAATCCGGCGGCGTGAATGGGGTTGACCAGCTCCGACTGGATATGGCTTTCAGAGTGTCCGGTGGGATCGAATCCGGCAAGTGTCTTCTCTTCTCGCAATTCCATTTTTTTGTTCACAACCGCTGACGCTAGAGAGCCCTGCGGGCGAGGACGGGGAGAGGATTCCGCTAGTGACATCATTTCTTCCTCCCTTGCTCCCCACCTCTAGCGCAAGCGGTTGTAAAAACCATTTCCTTTCCCATATCGTGGAGCACGATCAACCAGCCTGCGAGCGTAAATCGTCCTGAATGTTTTTAGAAAAACCGGCGGCTAACATGGGTTGATCGCTGCGTCTGGATCTACGCTTCATTTGGTCGGGTGGTTGTGGATTTTCGAGACCCTGATTCAGATTTATTTTTCTGTATCCTTTTCTGGCATTCCAACCTGTAAACCAATGCTGCACTCACCAAAAAGCCCCACCAAGGGACCTGAGTGACCATTCCATCAAATTCACTTTTGGTTAACTCGATCCCCATCCAGATCCACAGAATGAACGAGAGGTATGCTAGGATGATGTTGTATCGAATTTTCATTCTTTCAGTAGATCGTGGAGGTGTGGCACGTAGTGAGCGCAGCGAACGAAGTTGTCCACCACCGTCTTGTTGGCATTTAGTCTTTCCTATACGTGATCTCCCTCACCAAGTTGAGAAAGCCATTC
>JAAAPI010000277.1 GCA_009908325.1 Verrucomicrobiota bacterium
CAGCGCGAAATGGAATGCACAGTTCGGCACCCGCCGCACACGTAGCGCCCATCGAATGCGCGGAGCTGCCTGGGGCGAATTGAGAAGTTACCGGGACTTAAAGCGCGAACCTGTCGCCCTTCCATCAGCGATGAGTTAAAACTCATTCGAATTTTTATCCAATCCGGTCGATTGCACTCTCCATCTAATTGATTGCAAGTTCGGCGTTGAATCTTTGCTCGGAGGGGTTCTTATTCCTCCCTCTTTATGAGTCTCGACGTCCCCAGTGTTCAGAAGATTGACGGCAGCGGTTTGCGTATTGCCGTGCTTGCTTCGCGCTACAATGAAACCTTGGTCGACTCATTAGTGCACCACGCCTGCCTCGTTCTGGATCAATCGGGTGCCGATGCCCCGGTGATCGACCGGGTGCCGGGCGCGGCCGAGCTACCCTTCGCCGCTGCGACTCTGGTGAGGCACAGTCATTTTGACGCCATTATTTGCATCGGCGTCGTCATCGCCGGCGATACCAGCCACCACGAAATCATTGGCGAAAGCACCGCTGCTGCTCTGCTTGACGTGAGCCTGTCGAAGGAGGTCCCGGTGATTAACGGCATTCTTGTTGTCAATACCCTCGCACAGGCGGAGGCCCGCGCGGGAGAATCAATCAATCGAGGCAAAGAGTTTGCCCAAGCTGCCCTCGAAATGGCGCAATTCAACAAAAGATGGAAGAATCAGCCCAACCCGTAAAGCGCAGTCCTCAGCGGCGCGAAAACCGCATGTGCGCGGTGCAATTTCTCTACCAGTGGGAGCTGAATAAGCCGGACCAACTGAACGATGCGTTGCGTGTCTTTCTGGATACGCAGGACCAGGAGCGGGACTACTACACGCTCACTGAAGAACTGGTTCACGGGGTGATTGAAAACATCGAGGCGGTCGACGCTGAGATAAAAGAACACGCCGCCAATTGGACCTTCGCCCGTATCGCCAAGGTCGATCTCTCCGTTCTGCGTCTCGCCATCTACGAACTACTCCACCGGCGCGACATCCCACCGATCGTGAGCATCAACGAAGCGATCGAACTGGGAAAAATATTCTCAAATCCTGATTCGAAGCGTTTCATCAACGGGATTCTCGACCAGATGAAAAACAAAATCGACCGACCTCTGCGTAGCGCAGCGGATTGATTTATTCAATAACGAGACCACACACCATGCGCGGACTCTTCAAAAAATTCAAAGACGGGCTCAAGCGTCAGACACCGACCTTCCAAAAAGCTTTCAACGGCATTTTCGCCGGCGGAAAACTCGATGACGATGCACTCGAACAACTGGAGGAAGCCCTCTACACCGCCGACTTCGGTCATGACACGGTGGAAGAGATCATTGAGGAAATCAAAGCCGCTTACAAAGCGGATAAGTCCATGCGCGGGCAGGATGCGGCCAAGATCGGCACCCAGGTGCTGGCCCGCGTGCTGGAGGGTGCCGAGGGCAAGGTCGAGGTCGGCCAGCACAAACCGGAGGTAATCTGCTTGGTCGGCGTGAACGGCTCCGGCAAAACGACGACTTCTGCAAAACTGAGCCATTTGTACCAAACTCAAGGATACAGCTCGCTGCTCGGCGCTTGTGACACTTTTCGTGCGGCCGCGAATGAACAAATCAAACATTGGGCAGAAAAGCTAAATGTCGATCTCGTCTCCAGCCAGCACGGGGCCGACTCAGCGGCAGTTGCTTTCGACGCCTATGAAGCGGCCAAGAGCCGGGGGCGTGATGTAGTCATCCTCGACACAGCAGGACGCCTGCACACCAAGAGCAACTTGATGAAGGAGCTGGAAAAGCTGCGCCGGGTCATCCAAAAACAGGACAGCAACGCGCCGCATCACAGTTGGCTGGTGGTGGATGGCAGTCTGGGTTCGAATTCAATTGAGCAGGCACGGATCTTTCACAAAAGTTTTCCGCTAACGGGACTGATCATCACCAAGCTGGATGGCACGAGCCGCGGCGGCGCTTTGGTCGGCATCTACCGGGAACTGAAATTGCCAATCTACTTTGTCGGCCTCGGTGAACAGGCCGACGACTTGCAGCCGTTCTCGGCGAAGAACTACGCGGAAGCCATTTTTGGGACGGCGGCGGATTAGATCCACTAAAGTCCTCCACACAGCTTAAATTGCAGGTTTTCTCAATAGTCACAAAAACGTATTGGAAGCGCCCCCAAAGCACTTCACCATCGTGAGCATGAAAACCGAAACTCTCACCGTCGAACTTGCTGAGCGTCGCTACCCGATCTATTTTACCGCGGCGAAAGATGCATTGAAGACGGACTTGGCAGCGCTGCGATCCGGGGGCCGAAGAGTGCAGGTAATAAGCGATGCGCGTGTTCTGCATGCCCACCCCAACTATCTTGCGCAGGCTGGCTTTGAGGACAGCGAGATTCTTTCGCTGCCAGCCGGGGAGCCGACTAAATCTTTGCAGTATTTCAGTCAGTCATTGAGTGCGCTCGCCAATCAGTCAGCGAACCGCGACTGTGCTTTGTTTGCTTTCGGCGGCGGCGTGATTGGAGACTTGGCCGGCTTTGTGGCGGCGAGCTATTTACGCGGGATCGATTTCTACCAAATCCCGACCACGCTGCTCGCCATGGTGGATAGTTCGGTAGGCGGAAAGACGGGCATCAACTTACCGGAAGGGAAAAATCTGGTGGGCGCTTTTTGGCAGCCGAAAGCCGTCTATATTGATACCGCTCTGCTGGAAACGCTCCCGCCGCGTGAGTTTGCTGCGGGTTTGGCTGAAGTGATCAAATACGGACTTTTGGCGGATTCGGAGCTTCTGGAAAATCTCTTTGCGCTGGATGGTCTGGCCGCTGACTCGCCCGAGCTGCCCGCCATCGTACGGCGCTGTTGTGCGATCAAAGCGCAGGTGGTCGCCGAAGATGAGACGGAAACGGCCCAAGCCGACGGCCGTGCACTCCTCAACCTCGGCCACACCTTTGCCCATGCCATCGAGAATGTGGCTGGCTATGGAGAATACCTGCACGGCGAAGCGGTGGGCATCGGACTGAGTCTGGCCACCCGGCTCTCGGTGGCACTGGGGCAGCTGCCGGAAAACGAAATCGCACGCGTCGACCAAGTGGTTCGACAGTTTCAGCTGCCTACTCAACTGCGGGCACCGCTCAGAGTTGGGGACCTCATGGCAGCGATGCAGCGCGACAAGAAGAACCGTGGGGGACGGCTGCGTTTCGTGACGATGGAAGAATTGGGAAACGCCGTAACGACGGATGGGGTCGATACGAAACTGATTGAATCGCTCTGGCGCGACGCGGGGGCAAGTTGAGCGGGGAGTCGGCGCGACTAGCGCCTTGTAAAGAAGGTGGATCGTGGCGTATCCGCTTGCTTTCGACCATGAGATCACGCCGAATGGCGAACGTGTTGATATTCAGACAGGTCCCAACCGCAAGGGCGCTCGCAAGCGAGCACGCCACGATGGCGCGGCACAAGATGATCCGACGCCATCGGGACAAATCCCCTGATGCGATGAATTCTCCAGCGCTGACACCTTCAATGTCGTCCGATCCCAGACGCAACGGCGCTCGCAAGCGAGCACGCCACGATGGCCGGTTGAGTGGCGATTAAGCACAATCGGGGCAGGTTCCGGAGTAGATGATCTCTCCACCGCTTACCTTGAAGCCGCTGGGTGGATTGATTTCGGGCAACTGCATTTTAATCGGTAAATCGAAGACCCGGTTGCATCCTCGGCAAATGAAGTGCGGGTGTTCGGACTCGGCCGGGAGCTCATAGCGTCTCGGTTGGCCGGGGAATTCGACGCCGACCACGTAGAAGTCCGCCGTCATTTCGCGAATCGCTCGGTCAACCGTGGCGGGGCCTAGCCGACCCATTTGCTGACGCCCTTTCTTAAGTATCTCTTCGCGCGTGAGTGGACGCCCTGCGTTCCGCAGCACTTCAAGTATTGTTTCACGCTGTTTGGTGATTCGCATCAAAAACTATATCTCAATCCGAGGTATCCGGCACGCCCCAAGGCGGGAAAGCCTGCTGATAATTCGTATTCTTTGTCGAACAGATTGTTCGCTCGTGCAAACAAAGCCACGTCGTCTGACAGGTTCCAGGTAGCTGATAGGTTAACAAGTATGAAATCCTTCAGCGGCGCACCTTGGAAACCAACGCGGTCCACATAGGACGTGGCCTGAAGTCCAAAACGTATCTCTTCGGTGGCCTGTATGTCTACCGCGCCCTGAATCGTGTGACGAGGGCGCCTCGCCAGTCGTTCGCCTGAACTATTGTTTTCCGCGGTCAAATACGTATAGGAACCCTGAAAAAACAAATTGTCCGTGGCTTGGTAAGTGACGCTGGTTTCGACGCCTTCCGTAAGAGCCTTTTCTTCATTAAACCCATCTGAAACGAAAGTATTCGGGTCGAATTCAAAGACGATAAGGTCTTCGATATCGTTGCGAAAATAAAGCATTTCGATTTCCAATCTCGGATCTTCGAATTTCTTCCTGACCCCAATTTCGCGAGAAACGCTCTTTTCCGGGTCGACCGGCGTTGTCGGATCACCGTCAAAAATGATGTCCTGGGCTGTCGGCGGCGAATAAGAATTAGCCAAACTGGTAAAGATCGACGTTTGGGATTGTTCAAAGGTGTAAATAACCTCCACGTTTCCAATTAGCACATTGGAGTATTCGGAAAAATGATCGGCGCGGACACGACCGCGAAGTTCAAGCGTTTCAGATACCGGAGCAATCAGTTGAAGAAAGCCACCAGTTTGTTCGAATTTGGTATCAAATGCGATATCGTTGCTTGATTGAGGCATGTCTTTCCGGTAGTTAGCACCTCCCGTCAAAAGGACATTATCGGAGAGGCTGACATCGACTTGAAGACTGAGTTCGTCCGAATCGACTGAATTTTCAAACGGAAAAGGTCCGCCAAAGTCATTCACTCCAGAGAAATCGAATTCGCTCCGGGAATAGAAAAAATGAGCAGAAAGCTCGTCGGTGGCGTAGCGGATGCCCGGGGAAAGCAACCAGTCCTCCGTTTCGCCGTTGGCAAAGCTGGAAGGGTTGGCCACGCTGCCGGGGAAATCCTTATCCGCATCGGTGTAGCGACCAATCAATTCAAGCGAAAGCGTGTTGTTGAGCTTATAGTCGAATTTTTGAGTGATGGAAAGGCGTTCATAAGTATCGTTTTCCCGTTCGTTCTCCGTCGAAAGTGCCGAAGCTTCGAAGGATAGGGCCCATTTTGCCTCTGCGTGCGTGAAGCTTGCTGCTCCACGCTTGGAGGAATGAGAACCATACTCGCCCTCTAAGTGGCCCTGTTTAGCCGAGTCGAACCCGGAGCGGGTACGCAAATCTATGACGCCCCCGATCCCACTGGAACCGTATTGAACCGATGAGGCACCCCGCTGCACTTGGATACTATTCAGGTTATCGACAGTTAGGTGTTCCAAAGAAAATAGATTTGCCAGTCCAGGGTTTAACCGCCGTCCGTCCAGCAAGATGGCGGTATGTCGACTTTCCGTTCCTCGAATAAAAAGTGAGCCCACAGAACCTGTCGCTCCATTTTGCGACAGCGCCAACCCGGTTTGTCTCGATAACGCATCCATGACCCGGCGATCCTGCCATTGATCCATCTCATCCACAGAGATATAGTTTATCGATGGGGAGACACGGTCCGGACTCAGCGGGGTACGGGTCGATACCACCACGTACGTGGGCAGAGTCTCGATGGAGAATTGAGGCGGTTCCGCAGATGCTGCCATCACGAGCGGTGCAGCAACCAAAGATGCACAAAGTGCAGTCAGGTAAGGTAGGGAGTTGATTTTTATGTTTGCCATAGAAACTTCTAAAACATCGAAAAGGAGGCGAAACAAGCTTTTTGATTTATGAGAATCGTTCGCATTAAAAAAGGCCTCCCCTATTTCGTGTAACCAGTGTCTCTAAAGCGTATAGAAACGCTTTCTACCTAATGTTGAGACCGGTTCTCATCATCAACAAAGTTTTTGTGCTTATGCTATGAGACAGGAAAACTTATTACCCTGAGTGTGAATAAGAAACTCCGTGTTGCTCTACCAGTAACCGGATGCGGATTCTTATCAAACAAACACGTCTTCCGAGACGAGCACGTTATCGGCCCGCACGACGCGGCGATTGCCATCGGCCAAGACAAGGACTTTCGGCTTCCAAGCCTGGGCTTCGACTGGATCGAACTGCCCAAATGCCATGATGACGAGCAGGTCACCCAGTTCGCCCTTGTGGGCGGCCGCGCCATTGAGCGAAATGGTATGCGAGCCTTTGGGCGCTTCAATCGCGTAGGTTTCGAAGCGTTCGCCATTGGCGATGTTAGCCACGAGGATTTTCTCGTACGGCTGCAAGCCGACCTGCTCCATTAGTGCAGAGTCAATGGCGAGACTCCCCTCGTAATGGAGGGCCCGGTCGGTGACTTCTGCGCGCAGCAGCTTTGATTTGAGGAGTGTGACTTGCATACTTAAAATGGATCTCAATGACAGAGTTTGTCAAAGATCCGCGAACGTTGTGGTATGATGAAACATGCGGGAATACCATTGTCCCGTCGGAGTTGTCTTGGTTTGTTCCGCACCTAAAGGAGCGGCCTTATGTAAGCACCTCCCTTTAGGTAGCTGACCCGAACTTTTGGTTAAAATCCGAAAATTGGGGAAAAGAGCGCCGTTTGACAATTTCATTTTTTAATACGGCAGATTCGGGTAGCTGCCGAGCCATTTCACAAAGGAACAATGCAGCTCCAACTCGGCCAATGCCTCTTGCACGAGTGGCTCTTCATAGTGGCCCAGAAAATCGATAAAGAACAGATAGTCCCAGGCCTTTTTCCGGCTGGGACGGGACTCGATTTTACTTAGATTGATGCCCCGCTTGCCGAAGGGGCGAAGCGTCTTCTCCAGCGCACCTGGTTCGTCTTTGAGCGAAATCACCAGGCTGGTTTTGTCCAAACCCTCCCCAAGCGGCTGCGCCCGCGTTTTGCCGATGACGAGGAAGCGGGTCACGTTATCATCGCGGTCCTGAATGCCGCGGGCCTGGATGGGGACCGCATAGCGCTGCGCCGAGAGTGCGCTCGCCACTGCAGCGACGCTGGCATTTGCCCGGGCACTGCGCGTGGCTTCCGCGGTGCTGACCACATCGACCAGCTCGGCCTGGGGTAGATGGCAGCGCAACCACTCGCGGCACTGGCCAAGCGCCTGGTCTTTGGAATGGACTTCCCGGATCTGCTCGATTGGCGACTGCGAAATGAGGCAATGCTCAATCGGCAGATAGACCTGAGAACAAATACGGAGGCTGGACTCGACAAACATATCCATGGAGTGGAATACCGCGCCCTCTGTGGAATTCTCGATGGGGACCACTCCGTAATCGGCCCAGCCAGTCTCGACCTCGCCGAAGACATCGGGAATCGTTTTCATGGCGCGGTAGTCGAGGCTGACACCAAAGTTAACCATGGCGGCCTGCTGCGTGAACGTCGCTTCCGGCCCAAGGTAAGCGATTACCAGTTTCTTCTCTAGGGCGATGGAGCCGGAAATCACTTCGCGATAGACCGAGCGCAGGGTCTGGTCTTTGACCGGGCCGGGATTGAGCGCGCAAACCTTATCCATGACCTGCGCTTCCCGGGTGGGGTCGTAGTAGTCGGCACCGCTGGCGTGTTTGATGCGGCCGATCTCGCCAGCGTGCTTCACGCGTTGGTTCAGATTATTCACGATCTCCTGATCCAGCGCGTCGACCGTGGCCGGATCAGTGGCCCGAGCATTTGGGTCGAGCCCCGCCAACATCAGCGCACGGTAAATCGCCTGCAAGGTGGCGTCAGAAAGTGGCCCGGGATTCATACGGGTGACCTTTGCCAAAACAGCCGCCTCATCGTAACCGCCATCGTGAAGGACACGCCTATTGAGCAACGCTACCACCTGCCGATCAATGGCATCAATGGCATCGCGGTTTTGCTGCAACTTTTCGCCGATATCCTCAGGCATCAAACAGACTTTCCCTCGGCTTCGGGAGCGGCGTCGCTCTCGGTGTTCTCTTTTTGCCAATCGATTTCGGCGAATTTCTCATCGAGGGGCAGTTCGTCGGGTTTCGGCTCTCTGGACAGGCCGACGTCTTCGTCCGAAATATCCTCCGGTTCCTCCTCGCTGCGGCGCATCCACTCATCGATCTGGTGATTACTTAAAACGTCGGAAGCCGGCAGTTCATCGAGTTCCTTAATTCCGGTAAACTCCAGAAACTTATCTGTCGTGCCATACTGGATCGGTCGCCCGGGCAGTTCAGCGCGACCAGTGACCTGGACCAGCTCAAGCTCAATCAGCTTGTTCAGGGCGCTGTCGACGGAGACGCCACGGATAGCCTCCATTTCAGCGCGGGTCACCGGCTGGCGATAGGCGATGATGGAGAGGGTCTCCAAAGCGGCGGGGCTCAACTTCATCGGCCGCGGCTCCCCCCGAAGCAAGCGCACGAACTCGGCAAACCGGGGAGCCGTGACAAGCTGATACCCATTCGGGCCCTCGACGATGCGGTACGCTTTATCCGCGACTTCCGCCTCGTCGGTGAGTGCCGTCAGGGCATCCCGGATCTGCGCCTGGGTAACGAGGCTGGGCACCGCTTCTTCCTCGGCGGCCGCTTCGTCCGCTCCCTCCTCTTTCGAAACGTCCGCCGCCTCGGCCATTTCCTCGTGGTAGCGGGCGAATATTTTGACGACCTCCTTCAATGTGATCGGTTCCGCGGTGGAGAGAAGAAGTGCTTCAAGGGTATTTTTTAGATCAAAATCCATGATTGGTTGAAGCTAGACGGGAGACTATCGGGTGTGAAAGCAAAAAAGGAGATTGTCGGTTGACCCTAAATCCATTGATATTCCAGCTTTTCTGCAACGAGAAACATACCAAGGCATTATCCATTCAATCAGCTCCCCCATGGCACAAAACAACCAACGCCCCTACTCATCCATCGTCGTCGACGGCAACGACCGTGCAGCGGCCCGCTCTATGCTGCGCGCCGTCGGATTTACCGATGAAGATTTTAAGAAGCCACAGATCGCCGTCGCCAGCTCACCGACCGACATGACGCCCTGCAACGTCCACCTGGGCGAGCTCAGTGAGCACGCCCGCGAGGGCATCAACAATGCCGGCGGCAAAGCGGTCTATTTCAATACGATCTCGGTAACCGACGGCATCTCCATGGGCACGAAAGGCATGCGCTACAGCCTCGTCTCGCGTGACGTGATCGCCGACTCCATCGAAACCTCGGTGGCCGCCGAGGGCTTTGACGGGCTGGTCGCCATCGGTGGCTGCGATAAAAACATGCCCGGCTGCATGATCGCAATCGCCCGCCTTAACCGCCCGGCTGTCTTCGTTTATGGTGGCACGATCCTTCCCGGCTTGATGCCGAATGATAAGGAAGAATGCCACCCCATGGATATCGTTTCGGTCTTCGAAGCCGTCGGCAAGCACGCCAAGGGGGAACTGACCGACGAAGAGTTGAAGGAAGTCGAAAAATACGCCATCCCGGGGCCCGGCTCCTGCGGTGGCATGTATACGGCCAATACCATGGCCAGCGCGATTGAGGCCCTCGGTATGAGCCTTCCCGGGAGTTCCGCACAGGTGGCGGTGGGCGAAGCTAAGCGCGAAGACTGCGAGATGGCCGGTGCTGCCGTCGTTAAGTTACTCGAAAAAGGCATCAACCCGCGCGACATCATGACGCGCAAATCCTTTGAAAACGCCATCATGACCTGCATCGCTCTGGGCGGATCGACCAATATGATCCTTCACTTGTTGGCGATTGCTCATTCTGCCGATGTCGAACTAAGTATCGACGATTTTGCCGAAATCGGCGAACGCATCCCCCTGCTCGCCGACGTCAAGCCGTTTGGCAAATACAACATGAATCATCTCATCCGCATCGGCGGCATCCGCCCCATGATGAAACGGTTGCTCGACCGCGGCCTGCTCCACGGCGATTGCCTCACTGTGACTGGCGAAACCATGGCCGAGTCCCTCAAAGACGTGCAGCCCTACCCCCAGTATCCCGAAGAGCAGGACATCATACGCCCGTGGGACCAGCCCATTAAAAGCAGCACCCACCTGCGCATCCTGCGGGGTAACCTCGCCCCCGGCGGAGCCGTCGGCAAGATCACCGGTAAAGAGGGTGAGTATTTCAAAGGCACCGCCAAAGTCTACGAAGGCGAAGAGGAGGCCCTCATCGGCATACTCCGCGGCGATGTTGTGGCAGGCGATGTCGTCGTCATCCGCAACGAGGGACCCGTCGGCGGTCCCGGTATGCGCGAGATGCTCTCGCCCACCAGCGCAGTCGCCGGGCGCGGGCTCATCAAGGACGTCGCGCTCATTACCGACGGCCGCTTCTCCGGCGGCAGCCATGGCTTCGATGTCGGCCACATCACACCCGAAGCCGCCAACGGGGGCCCCATCGGCATCGTAAAAAGCGGCGACATCATCGAAATCGACGCCATTAAAAACACCATCGATCTGCTCATCGACGATACCGAATACACGGCACGTATGGCAGCATTTAATCCGACCGGCCCCGGCGAAAAGCGCGGCGTCCTCGGCAAATACGCCAAACTCGTGGCCTCCGCTTCGGAGGGTGCAGCAACCGATAAATATCTCTGAGGCACTGATCGACTTCGGCCCGAAGATCTGACGCACAAACCCCGCCGATATTTTACTGAAAGTCGTTCTCACATCGTCGCGGTCCTTTTTTGTATACTTACCAGCGAAGAGCACCAGTCGTCGATGGTCGGCTTCGAGGTTGCCATAGATTGAGTCATTGAATACAGAGTTGCAGATGGGCCCATCACCCCTAAACCTCGAAAATAAACGAAACACTCACTATGTCTTGGAGCAAATTTACCAAACACTATCTATCCATCGATGAGCTCGACTTCGCGCTTGATATCAGCCGCATTGATTTCGACGAAGATTTCTTTGCCGAAATGGAGCCGAGGATCCAATCCGCGTTTCAGGCGATGGACGCACTCGAAGCGGGTGCCATCGCCAACCCGGATGAAAACCGCATGGTCGGTCATTACTGGCTGCGCAACCCACAGCTTGCGCCGGAGCCGGAACTGGCCACGGCCATTGAGGATTGCCTTGCCCGAATCGAGCAAATCGCCGCCGATGTCCACGGAGGTAAAATCTCCGGCAGCGCGGGTCCATTCAAAAACTGCCTGATCATCGGGATCGGCGGCTCCGCACTGGGACCCCAATTTGTCGCCGACGCGCTGGGCTGCCCGAAGGCCGACAAGATGCGTCTTTTCTTTTTTGATAATACGGACCCCGACGGTATCGACCGTACCCTTGCAACCCTCGATGGGCAACTCGGTCAAACCCTCGCTGTCGTCATTTCAAAATCCGGCGGCACCCCGGAGACGCGGAACGGCATGCTCGAAGCACAGGCCGCCTATCAGGCCGTCGGCCTTGACTTCGCCAAACAGGCCATCGCCATCACTGGCGAAGACTCCAAGCTCGATAAGGTTGCGGTTTCCGAAGGCTGGATCACCCGCTTGCCCATGTGGGACTGGGTCGGTGGCCGCACCTCCGAGCTGGCTGCGGTCGGACTCCTACCCGCAGCCCTGCAAGGCCTCGCTATCGACCGAATCCTCGCTGGGGCCGCCGCTATGGATGCCGCCACCCGAAGCCACGAGACCGCGAAGAACCCCGCGGCGCTCCTTGCCCTCATGTGGTATTTCGCCACTGAAGGCAAAGGTGCAAAGGACATGGTTGTACTTCCCTACAAAGACCGCCTCATGCTATTCTCCAAATACCTCCAGCAACTCGTCATGGAGTCGCTTGGCAAGGAGACCGACCTCGACGGCAACCGCGTCAACCAGGGCATCGCCGTCTACGGGAACAAGGGATCCACCGACCAGCACGCCTACGTCCAGCAACTCCGGGAGGGCGTCCACAATTTCTTTGTGACCTTCATCGAAGTCCTCAAGGATCGTTCCGGCGATTCCATTGAGGTGGAGCCTGACATCACCTCCGGCGACTTCCTTCAGGGCTTCTACCTCGGCACGCGGGACGCACTCTACGAAAACGGTCGCCAGTCCATAACAATCACAATCCATGACGTTACACCCGAAGCAGTCGGTCAGCTAATTGCTCTTTTCGAACGCGCGGTCGGCCTCTACGCGAACTTAATCAACATCAATGCCTACCACCAGCCGGGGGTAGAAGCCGGAAAAACCGCAGCTGTCTCCGTCCTGGAGTTGGAGAAAAAAATCCTTGCCTACTTAAACTCAAAGCTTGGCGAACCGATGGATACCGTCACAATTGCGGAAAATTTGGGGCTTGAGTCCAAAGAAGAATTTGTTTTCAAGCTCCTAAATAGGTTGGTAATCAACAATCGCCATATAATTATCCAAAAGAAATATCCCATCCATAAGTCGCTTTTTAGCGCCATCCAGTCCCCTTAAAATCCCCAAGATAATCATAAACTCATGAATAGCGTGTCTCTCATACTCCGTATCCTGGCCGTCATCGCCGCAATCGCATCGGGCGCCCTTTTCTATGTTGGTAAAGGCAAATTGGCCGAAAAAGAAGAAGCCACAAAAGCAGCGCAGGCTGCCACAGTCGTTGTTCAAAGCGAGCTGGACGAAGCAAATGAACACATCGCAACCTTGGAGGGACAACTCGCCGAAGAAACAAGAAAGCACAGTCAAACAAAGCGCGACCTCGAAAACACTCGGTCGGAGATGTATACTGCTAGTCAGGAAGTTAGCCGGACACAACAGCAACTCAGTCAAGCAAAAAAAAATATATCAGAATTGGAAAACGAAGCACGGGATCTTCGCAGCGAGCTGGTCGAGACCGAACAAAGCCTTGCAGATGCCAATCGAGCAGCCGAGGAACTAGCCGTGCTTAAAGAACAGTATGCTGAACTGCAAAAATCCAAAGCTAGACCGACTGCACCGGATAGAGAGTTGACGGAACCGAAGCCGAAGCCGAATACCTCAGTGTCCGGTGCGAACGAGGACCGCCAAGCTAATGCTCGTGTCGGCATAGAGACTACCATTCGATCAGTCAGCAAAGAGAATGGCTTGATCGTGTTGGCGAATAATTCCGATCTTAAACTCGCCTCCGGTAGAGAAGTCACTATCGTCCAAAATTCTAATGCTTTGGGTAAAATCTCGGTCACTGAGATCACTAGAGACCTCGTCAGTGCAAACATCCTGCCAGGTGGTAAAACGGGTAACCTCACTGCCGGTAGCACAGTAAAAATCTACTACTAATCTTATCTGAAACACGATGGTCCGCCGATTCTTATTGCTCATCAGCTTAACCGCCCTGCTGCTAACCGTATCGGGTTGCTTCAACAGCAGCCCGGACGATCAATCAGTGCCTTGGAGCCGTCCTGCCGAATGGGAACGTAGTGCCCCGGGCTTCGGTGGCTAATAAAACAGCGTAGCTTCCACTTTGAAAAACTCCATCTATCCCAGATGGAGTTTTTTTTTGTTGCCGTGGCGTGTCCGCTTGCGGACGCCTGAGCGTAGAGCCTCTGCCCATTCGCCTGTCGTCATTCGTCGCGCGACCCCAGAAACTTTGCCAAGATATTTTTCAGGCAAAGCTTGACAAGGCTTTTAATTACGTTCTCTGATCGAGTTCTTCCTTAGGGGTGACCTGGCATAGGTCTGAGACGCTTCCCTCGATTTTAATAAATCGACAGTTGCGATCCCTTCGAACCTGATCCGGTTGATACCGGCGTAGGAAAAGGAATGGATCGCTCTTTGAGTGGTGCACCTTCAATCGCCAAAAGCCGGATCTCAAACCACATCGATTGAGATCCAAAATGAAAAATACACTCCGCGCAATCGCGCTCCTGCCATTCCTCCTCGGCCCGACGGCTGGTTTCGCCCAAGACGATGCTGCCGTCCCCATACTCCCCACGACGACCGTTGTAACCGGAGAACTCTGGGAATCCGAGCTGCAAGAGACCACAGCCAGCGTCACCGTGATCGACGCCAAGGCCCTTGAGGAAAACGGCGTCCAACACTTCGAGGACGTTATCAATTCCATACCCAACCTCACCTGGACCGGCGGCACTTCGCGCCCTCGCTATATTCAGATTCGCGGTGTCGGTGAGAATTCTCAGTTCGAGGGCGAAACGCCCGACAGCACCGTCCGCTTTCTCATCGACGACCTCGACCTCACCGGGATCGGCACTGTCGGCAATCTCTTCGACGTGCAGCAAGTCGAGGTTTTGCGGGGCCCGCAGGCCGGAGCCTTTGGTGCCAACGCCGCCGGCGGCATGATTCGTATCATGACCAACGACCCCACCCCCTACTGGACCGGGCAAGTCGAGGCTACCATCGGCAACGACGACCTTCGCGCTGCGGGCATCGCCGCAGGTGGCCCGATCCTGGAGGACGATCCCGAGCAGCTCACCTTCCGCCTCGCTTTGCACAAATTGAAGCAAGATGGCTTTCGCGAGAATGTTTGGTTTAATAAAGAAGATACCAACGAGCGCGACGAGCTATCAACCCGCCTCAAACTCCGCTGGCTGCCGAGCCAGGATTGGCAAATCGACGGTCAGCTGTTTTACACCGATGTCGATAACGGGTTCGATGAATTCACACTCGATAACAGCCGAACCAAAACCTTCAGCGACGAGCCCGGACGCGATGAGCAGCAAAGTTTCGGTACTTCTGTTAAGGCAACATGGACTGGTGATCGGGTTGAATTCATCTCGACATCTGCATTTATAACAACCGATTCACTCTACAGCGTTGATGGCGATTGGTCCGATGCTGCCAGCGTGACCTTTCTCGTTGATAACGCAGATACGCCTGATCCCAGCGATAAAGTACTTAAAGACTTCAGCAGCTTCCTTGAGATTCAGCGTGATCGAGATGTTTATTCGCAGGATTTGCGACTCAATTCAGTCGCGGAACAAGGTGCGTTCGGTCTGATCGACCGCTGGACCCTTGGCCTATACCATGAATCGCTGGAAGAAGACACCGCAACCAGCGGATTCGGAACCTTTGAAACACTGTATAAGAGCAAGACCTTCAGCCTCTACGGGCAAGGCACTCACCTCATCAGCGAAAAAACCCGCGTAATTCTCGGCCTTCGGGCTGAACATTACGATCTCGAAACCAATTTGGACTTTCGAGACGATGTCGATTTCGATGATTGGCTGTTCGGCGGCAAATTGACACTCGAACATGACTTGAACAGCGAGCACACCGCCTTCGCCTCAATCACACGCGGCTACAAAGCGGGTGGCGCGAATATCTACCCTTTCTTAGACGAAGACCTCCCGAGTGAGTACGATACGGAAAATCTCTGGAACTATGAAATAGGGCTTCGTTCGAACTGGTGGGATGGAAAACTAACTTCCCAATTCACCGTCTTCTATTTAGACCGGAGAAACGCACAACTTCGTGATTCTGACGGCACGGGTATCGATTTCACCTTTTTCACCGTAAACGGTGCGGGGGCTGAACACTACGGACTTGAGACCGAAACAACCTGGTTTTTTGCGGACAATTGGTCGTTTAATGTTTCCGGCGGTTTGTTAGAAACCAACCGCGAGAGTTATCAAGATCCCGGCGACTCGACAAAAATAATCGATGCGCGCGAACTGGCGAATGCACCCAGCTTTACCTACAGTGCCCGACTCGACTATCGGCCAACCCAAGGCCTTTTTGCGAGTGCCGAGTTGGTCGGAAGCGACGAATACTTCGAGTCCAACAGCCACTCGGAAAAGCGCGACAGTTATGCGGTGGTTAACGCATCGATTGGCTACCGGATCGACAATTGGACCTTCACGGCTTGGTCGAAGAACTTGTTTGATGAAGAGTATGCCGACCGCGTGTTCTTCTTTCCTAACGAACCACCTGACTTCGCAGTGGAAAAACGCTACGAAGCGCCCGCCGCACCGCGGACATTCGGCGTCACCGCAAACTATCGCTGGTAATAAAAACTATCGCTGGTAATAAAGACCAAACGACAGGAACCACCATGGAAACCATCAAAATCGCCCTCGATTGGACACCCAACACCATTCACTCCGGACTCCTCCTGGCCTTGCATGAGGATCGTTACAGGGAAGCGAATCTCGGCGTGGAATTGATTTCACCCGAGATCGACAATTATACCCGTACTCCTGCTAGGCGCTTGGCTGCCGGCGAAGTTGATTTTGCCATCGCTCCCTCCGAGAGCGTGATCGCCTACCAAACTTCACGAAACCATCAGCCCCTCGTTGCCGTAGCCAGCATTCTGCAGCGCGATACCAGTGCAATTGTGACCCTCGCCTCTAGCGGCATTGAGCGACCGGCTCAACTCGATGGCAAGGTCTACGCCTCCTACGATGCCCGCTTCGAAGATGCCATCGTCCGCGCCATGGTCCGCAACGATGGTGGTGAGGGCACTTTCAAACCGGTCATCATCGAGCGACTGGGCATTTGGGATATGCTGAAAAAAGGCGAAGCCGACGCCACCTGGGTCTTCATGCCCTGGGAGGGCGTGCAAGCAGAGCGCCGCGGTATCAAGCTCAACGTTTTCCAAATGGAAGACTTCGGCATACCCTACGGCTACACGCCCCTCATCCTGGCTCACGAAAAGTCACTACAAAGCCGAAAGCCAACCTACCGAAAGTTCATAAATATCACAGCGGAAGCCTATCAAGCAGCCATTGGCAACCCCGGAGAGACCGCCCATTTCTTCGCCTCATCAACGCAGCTCAATGATTTCAAGGATACTGCTTTCATCGAGGCCTCGCTCAACAGTCTGAAAAGCGCTCAACTCAACGAACGCGGGCAATGGGGCCAAATGGAAAAAGATGTATGGCAAGCTTTCATCGACTGGCTCATTGCCCAGGAACTCCTCGGTTCTTCAGTGCGCGATCGCATTGACCAATTATTCACCAATACCTTACTCCCCGCCTGAGAGAAGCTCCGCCTTAAACAGACGACCGGGCTCCGCAGAGCATCCGACCGCTCCTTGCTACGAAATCAGCTTTTTTCGCAGGGCCTTCACGACTGCCAGACCGTCCCAGTCGGCGCCGGCGAGCGGGTGCCCGGCCTCCGGCAGCGGCCGTTTTCGTCCCCGTTGCCAAAGATCGCGGAAGCCCCGCACAAACTCAGCCGAACCCAAAATAGCGCCATCGGTAAAATAGCGGATCCGGCAGCGCATAGCCACGGACTTGGGTAGCACACCGCCCTGCTTTTCCAGGACCTCCAGAGCTTTTTCGCGACTGATGCCATCCCCGGCGGCCCCCTTGCCGAAGAGCAGCATGCGGTGTTCACGCATGGCGTCGGCTCCATCGACCGGTCGCCCCCCGTGGGCCGACCAGATAC
>JAAAPI010000349.1 GCA_009908325.1 Verrucomicrobiota bacterium
CCCATCGCAAAAACACATGCCCAGAAGGCCTCCAACCGGCCGGCATCGCCGCTGATCGAAATCTCGAATAGTTCGCGGATCTGCGGCACGTAGGCCACCGCGAACACACCAAGTCCCACGGCCAGCACCGGTACCCGCAGCAGAATCAGCAGGTCGACCGCGTTAACGATCCACAGCCAGATTCGGCAGATTCGAAGCCATAGGCGCAGCAGTCGTCTTCGCAGGCGTCGCTTCATCCCTCTTGTCCCCTCGGGAGTCCCTTAATTGCCAGCGGCACCATAATGCCTCGTGGGCGTGCACGCCTTCAAGCTGATTTAATCACGCCGAAAAATACTGGGACTTATGACGACGCACGCTGATCGCAACCAGGTTATCTACTTGGTCATGCCCATCCGTTCGTCTTTCAACCAGGGAATGCACGTCTCCGCTGAAACATCGGCCGCGCCATGACACTGCCTGACAGGACACTTATACCTCCGCAAGAACGAGCCACGGAGCAGACAAGACCACCACTAGCGCCGGCTCAGACGCGTATGCTAGTCTGAGCCGAAATCCGGCCGAACTTGGGAAGGGGTAGGCCGGATTTGCGGACTATTGAAGGGAGAACGATCGTGACCAAGCACGATCCACAAGACATGAAGGCGTTGGAAAAATCCGTCACCCTATACATCCAGGTTCTCGGAAAACCTGTGGCGGGATCCCATCGAAAATCTCAGTTTCGCCGGCGAGGGAACCATCCCGCCGCCCTGGCCGCTGTCCGCATACAAATCCCGAGCTTCCCGAACGAGCAACTCAGCAAGGCTACATCAAGTCACTGCGCGGCGGAGCTATGTGGACAAAAGTTAGATTTCAGAGTTATGAGGAATTCTTCCATTGAAAAAAACCGCTGTGACTTTCTCCGGTGAAATATTAGTTAGGTTTTAAAGCGATGAATGAAGCAGACAAACTGCAACTCCAACTTGACGTAAGAAATGTACAGATATCTTCGGCTCAAAGGATTGGTGCGGTTGCTGCTACAGGCGCGATTGTTACGCACGCTGAAAATATAGATGACGAGGATCTGACCAAGCATTTTGATGCTCTCCGAGAATTTCTTAGGCCACTTAAGATGACTACTGGCAGCTACTTTGCTGGTAGCTTGCTTTACAACGTGATTTCTCAAACCGAGATTGCATTTGTAGAGGTCATTCGGCTTGTACTATCGTATTATCCAAAAAAGATTGGCTCCATTGAGTTCAAGCTTTCTGAAGTGGTCGATAAGCCACGCCAAGAAATCCTTCTCGCCGCCGCAGACCGATATTTGAACTCACTAATGTACAAGCGGCCTACTGAGTACTTATCGGAGCTTTGCAAGATTCTTTCAATTAACAAGGAAAATCTTGAAGAGTGTTGGGGCGATTTTATAGAGGCTAAGGCAAGGAGGGACCTAGGTATTCATAACGCATGGGTTGTAAACGAAACCTACATTCGAAAAGTAGCGGAAGTAGGCGAGACGCACATTGCAGAGGTAGGTGAAAATATCTGTCCTGAGCACGACAATATCCATAGGGTTATGCCTAAGTGTGAGCATTTGGTCAACGCCCTATGTGACCAAATTATATTGAAATACGCGTAAACGGAAACCTAACAGATCACTTAAGTCCGTTCCGAACTTAGCGCCCAACCACCGGACGCGGCAAAGCCGCTCCGCTTAGCTCAAACGTTAGAACACATATGGCAAAGAATCGACCACCAGTACCAGCAAAGATCGCATCGAGTTTGTTGATGGCTAATCGTCATGCATGTTGCGTGTGTCAAGATCATCGTGTCCAGATACACCATATCGATGATGATCCAACAAATAATGTTCTGGAGAATCTAGCAGCGCTATGCTTGCCGCACCATGATCAGGCGACAATGACAGCTGGGCTTTCAAGGAAATTAAAAGCTGAAGATGTAAGGCAATATAAACAACAATGGGAATCAAAATGCGCTGCTGATGTGCAGGCCCTTTCTCGAGATCGTCTCCGATTCTACGCAACTGTATATAAAAATCCTCCTAGAATTAGAGAGCTTTTCGGTGGATTATCATCTCAGGCACGTCTTACTGCAATTTCGCAGCTAACAACAGAAATAGAGGAAGATATTGAGCATCAACGCAAAGACGAGGGGTTTCAGTGGCAAGCTAATCCGGGTGATGACGACCTAACAAAAGCGCTTATGTTTTCACTTCGTAACGGGGAGCTCTGGCCACGTGTTTTACATCGTGTCGAAGGACATCCAGATGATCCAGATTACCCTATCGATATGTCACCTCCCAACGGGATGATTACATTTCATGGATTTGATCTATATTGCCAATTGATGGTCAGGATAATTTGTATTCTCCACCCGCCTATTGCGCTCGAATCACTGTGGGCATTAGGCAACGAGCAGCAAATTGATCATTTTTCTGGCAGTCTGGTGTCATTCAGGGAGCGTGCGATCGGTAAATCTATCTCATCCCCTAAGCAGTCTGATAATAATTCTCTTGGTAGAGTTCAGTTCCGAGTAAAGAGAAATGAAGTTGTATATCGAGCATTACTCCCAATAAAGAACATGTATGTGTTTTCTGATACAGTAGCAGAAAATCTGCGGCGTTCAAAGGTATGCGGTGTTGCGATACTAGAGGATGCGCAGGAAGTAGACAATGATGGAGCCAAAGAGATTCATGTCGGCCTGAAGCCTCTTGTTATCGGTATTGGCGGTCTAGGTCAGTCGGAAGATGGCTGGTGGGACATAGACCGAGCGGCGACTGGCAGTGAAGCGCTCTAACACGGCGCTCGTTCAGACGCAATCCACGCTACGCTTCGTTTGCGCCGCACAGCTTGAACGTTATGTCCGCTATTACATGAAAGGGATAAAGTATGGCACTTACTGTTGAAGCATTGAATGTCCTTATGCTTCTTATTCCCGGGCTGTTAGCCGGTCAGACCTACTATTCATTCTTCCAGGTGGTAGTGCAACGATTTTTGCGCACTTTCTCGGAGGCGGCGGTTCCAGTCTGATTCTCAG
>JAAAPI010000363.1 GCA_009908325.1 Verrucomicrobiota bacterium
GGAAAGGGTTGCAAATGCTTAACCGTTGGTATATAGTAGTATCCAACATCAAGGCACACACCGGAGAAACGAAATGACCATGACAACCTTTGAATACAACGGTCCAAGCGGAGTCGAAATCATTAACCACCACCGCGATTACAGCGAACCAACACGGCGGAAGCGGGCAATGGACATGCTCGGTGAACGCGAAGGATGCGTAGCCGTTTATGTCGACCACGATATGACCGAATCTCTGGTTCGCGATGAAGTTGGCGACACGCCATATTTCGAGACTATCAAGATATGAACCAATCAGACCTCAAACCCGCCCGCCTCGCTGCGGGCCTCACACGCTCACAGGTGGCGCAATACGCCAAAGTCGAGCCAATCACCGTCTATCGGTGGGAAACCGGCAGACGGACGCCTCAGCGCTTTGTGCTGGAGGCTGTGCTAGAATGGCTCAAACAACAGGAGACACCATGAAAATCATCACCGTAATTGCAGCGCTCATTCTGGCAACCAACGTCAGCGCCAACTCGTGCAGGGAATCGCTTGCGAACAGTCAGGGCTTGCTCGATGATCTCAAGTCATACGTCGAGGACGCGAGAGAGGACTTTGAGGACGCAACCGAGGCAGAGGCCCGGCGGATCAACAGCGGTCTAATGCGCCGCGCCCGGTCCCTGAAATCCTCGCTGATTTCCATTCGCGTGTACTGCGATTCGTCCGAACACATCAAGTGGGCAAACGAGTTAGCCGACTTGGCGGATATCGTTATCGTCGGAGTCCAGTGACCCTCAGACCACCCCCTCACATATCCGCGCCCCACAGTAGGGGCATAGGCATAGCGCGTGTTGCGGTTCGGGGAGTTCCCGACCGCAGCGCGGGCAGCGCTCTAGGAGATTAGACATGCGAAATGCCTACCTACACAAACCCGCATGGATGCCAAATTTCATATTCCGGTGTATTCTGTCAAGACAGATAAACCGAGCGTGGGTCGGGGCCAGCCGGAAAGAAAGAGAGGCTGCGGTAATGAAGGCAGCAAGGTTGCTTTCTATGCACGACAAAGCACGTCAAAGTAAACCGTAGTCCCACCAGGATTCACAGGTTCGACCTCAACGCACACATAGGACACGCCACCCAGCTTGATCGAGTCCTGTATCTCCGGCGATTCGCCCGACGTGGAGACGATGAAAATCTTATCGCCAGCCTGTACCGTCGTCTCTGCCCGCCGCACGATGGAGTAGCCCGTCTCGACTACCTTAATCGTAGATTCAGTCTCGGTCGGGCTAGACGGGTCCCACGGGCCGGAGCTGGAATCAGCCTCGGACTTGACCAGCGTGGCGTCTTTGCCATTCTCACGAATGAGCCGCTGGGCAACCTTCTCAAGGCTGGCGTAGTTCAGGGCCATTAGCGGCTAAACCACCCCGTGCCCGATTCATCCTCTTCGCCCAACTCTTCAGGCTCGGCAAGTGCAGGCTCCCTCAAGTCCGGCCCGTCGCCTTCGATGAAAATATCGCCCGCCTCCAGCTTGCGAACAACGGGGCCGTCATTCTTGACCTCATCCCAATTCGCGACATTGCGCGATTGCTTGGGTGGAATCGTTACATTGCCCACAGTCTTGGGGCCGTTGGTTGTGTTGGTTACGATCATGTTAGTCCTCATTGCTCGATTTCAATCATCTGCCCACTACCGACCGTCACATGCGGATCGATCAGCAGCAGGTTGGCGGAGTGGATGCCCGTCACCGTGGTCACGAGCGCATCGTCTTGATCGACTCGGATGGTCTGACCGGCTTGGAACGGCGAGTCGTCGCTGACGCCCATCGTGTTCGCGCCTGACGGGCCGTTGGTGGTTGCGCCGGAATCGACCCATTCGCCGCCGCCTGCGTCAACCAGTTCCCAGCCTTGTGGGTAAGCTGTTGGCGACCAGACGTTGTTATCGATCAAGCTGCGGTACTCAGTGCCATCGAACGTCACGATATCGCCGGTCATGGGCAGGTTGTCGAGCCAGTCCTGCTCAGGAGGCCAGACGATAGACAGGCCCGCCGCCAGTTGCGTGACTTGCTCTCGCGGCTCTTCGTCCGCATCGCGAATCGTCACGTCATAGGGCAATGCTTCGACCGCCTGCCGGAACGCCGCGTCATCCCAAGCATGGAAAGCGGCGTGAGTCGCAACGCCGCTTGCATCGAATACCGAGACGCTGAAGTTAGTCGGCCCGAAGCCTTGGCTATGAAGCGCAGCGTTGGCTGCGTCCAGGTCTGAGGCTGGGATGATGGCGGGAAAGCTCATGACCCTGATGTGCCCAAAGCACTGGCTTCGATGGTCTGGCGCTCTTCGTCGGTCAGCTCCCCTTCAATCAGCAGCCAGAATGTGACATTTTTGGGCGCGAAGAAACCACCGGGGAAATATTTCCCGAAGGTAATGTCTGAAAAGTCTTCCCCAGCGGCAACGGAAAACTCGTGGGTAAACACAGATTCTGTTGTCAGCGCGTTAAATACATCCCCCCTTGTCGTCGGGAATGCTTCTGTCCCACCGAACCAGAACCGCCTTGCAGTAACTCCAGGGCCAGCAAGGTCCGTGCTAGTTGATCCATCCTGCGCAACACCCGCCCAAGGATTATTCACATTCACCTTCGTTAGAAAAATAATGTCACTCGTTCCGAGCGTCGAGTACCCGGCAACAAACGTCCAAATTTTTCCATCTAGAGTCAGCGTGGAATTGGTCAAGCGGTCATCGACTTGATCGTTTTCGATTGAATTACTAGCGGCTACGTACTTAAAGCGCTCGGTGGTGTTCGCCGCTGCAAAGTCGTGTCCATTGCCGCTCAAATCCTCGATATACCCAACAGGGTCTTGATCGGCTGTGACTTGCGTAGATTTGTCGAGGCTTTTATATAGAGTGCTGAGATGATCGGGCCTCAGATAAAAGCCTTCTCGGGACTCAAATAGGGCGAGGATGGGGTCGGATTCGGCCAAACGCGCCCGACGCCGCTTCTGCTGTTTCAGCGCCCAAAAGACGCGATTCTGTCGAGTCCAATACGGCATTACA
>JAAAPI010000079.1 GCA_009908325.1 Verrucomicrobiota bacterium
AAGATCCAGGACCTGGAGGTCAAAGACGCGCAAATAATCTTCAATTCCGTCTGGTCCAGTCTGGAAGAATCGATGGGCGAGAAGAACCTGCGTTTTCCTAAAGAAATCTTCTGGCTGAACGGGGCCCCTGGCGCCGGTAAGGGGACCAACACCGAATTTATCATGCAGTATCGCGATCTTACGGCCCCGCCACTGGTCGTGAGCAGTTTACTGAAGAGCCCGGAAGCGGAGAAGATGAAGGATGCGGGTATGCTCGTGGGGGACCGGGAAGTGGTCGAGATCATGCTTAAAAAGCTCCTCGAGCCGGTTTATCAGACGGGTGCCGTGGTCGACGGCTTTCCCCGCACGAAGGTGCAGGTGGAGTGTGTTAAATTGCTCTACCAAAAGCTCATCGAGCTGCGCCTGAAGTTCAAGGAGACGCTTTTTTCCGAGCATTTTAAAAAGCCGCATTTTCACATCGTTGTGCTTTTTGTGGATGAGAAGGAGAGCGTGCGGCGGCAAATTAATCGAGGTAAAGAAGCGCAGGCGCATAATGAGGAGGTAGAGGAGTCCGGTGTGGGAGAGCTACTGGAGCTGCGTGCTACAGACCTCGATCCCGAGGCTGCGCTCAACCGCTACCGCACGTTTAAAGAAAAGACTTATGGCGCGCTGAAGGATCTGCGGGAAATTTTCTTCTACCACTTTATCAATGCGCACGGTTCGCTCGAAGAGGTGCGCCAGCGCATCGACGAGGAACTGCGCTACCAGGGCTCGCTCGAGCTGGATGAAAAGACCTACGACCGGATTTCTCACATCCCGATTGCCAATACAATCTCAAAGCATGCGCGGCAGGATCTGGTTGACCGGCTCGATGCCTACGCCGAACGGCACAGCGAGCTTTTTGGGCAGGTGGTTGCTTTGATTGAGGAGGATTTCATCCCGATCATCGAACGCCACGCCATTTCCGGAACGGCCGTTGTGAACACCGAATCGGAGGTGTTGCATGACCCGACAGCCCTGGCCATGCTCATCGATATTTTCTCAGAGCGGGGCTACCACGCTATCGTCGACCTGCACCGCGAAGAAATCCCCGATTCCATTGACCCGAAGACCTTCAAGATAAAGACACGCATCAAGCTGATCTTCCGCGTGCGGGTCCATTTCAAGGGGTCTGATATCCGCCGCGGGCGTTAGCAGGCCTTACGAAAACCGCTTCCAGGTAGCGGGGATGAAGAGCACGAGCACAGCGTAGAGCTCCAGCCGCCCGAGAATCATGAGGAGCGCGAGAAAGACCTTCGTGCTGCTGCGCAGAAATTGAAAGTTTTCAGCGGGTCCAACCTCGGCAAAGCCGGGGCCGATATTGAACAGGGTGGCCTGGACGCAAGAGAAGACGCCAGCAAAGGACAGCTCGGGTTCGCTGCCAGCGACGAAAAGCATGGCCGAGAGTTGGATGGCCGTCATCAAAATGATGAATAACACGACGCTGTGAATGGCCCGCTCCCCGAGGGTTTGCCCACTCATACGCATGGGGATAGTGACATTCGGCCGGAAGGCGTGGATGATGCTGCGCATGGCAGCGCGAACAGCAATAACGATGCGCACAACTTTAACCCCACCGCTGGTCGATCCGGAGCAACCGCCGACAAACATGATGAGGAGCAGTACCATTTGAGCCGGAGGCAGCCATTGGGCGAAGTCCGTTGTGGAATATCCGGTCGTCGTCATGATCGAGACGGCCTGAAAGGCTGCTGTGCGCAAGCTGTCGTGTCCCGGAAGACTTCCTGTCTGATCGACCAGAAAGAGCATCAATAGGAGCGTCGTCACAATGAGGATGATGAAGAACCAATACGCCTCATTGTTTTTCCGGATAACGTGTGTTTGGCCGCGCAGTAACCGGATAAGCCAGACAAAGGTCGTCCCGCAAACGATCATAAAAAAGATCGCAATCCATTCGATGAGCGGACTTTGAAATTGCTCCATGCTCATGGCCTCGGTGCTGAAGCCACCGGTGGAAACAGTCGTCATCATGTGGTTGACTGCTTGAAACCAGTTCATTCCGGCGAGTTTATAGGCCGACAGGCAGGCTACGGAGACACCCAGGTAGAAAATCAAAAGCTGGAAGGCACCACTTTGGATGCGTCCCTGGTCGAAATCCGATGAGGCCCCGGACGATTCATTACTGAAGAGGATCTTCGCACCGGCACCGAGTGAAGAAAGGATGGCCACAAAGAAGACGACGACACCCAGTCCGCCAATCCATTGGCTAAGCGAGCGCCAGAGCAGCAGGCTTTTCGGGAACTCGTAGAAGTTGCTATAAGCGGTCGCTCCGGTGGTGGTCAGCCCCGAAGCGCTCTCAAAGATGGCATCGGCCCAACTTCCCCCGGTTTCCGTGAGCGCGTAAGGAAGCGCACCGACTAGCGTGGCCAATATCCAGGAAAGCCCGATGGCGCAGAGCGCCTCCCGGCGGAATAGCTTCGCCTCGCCCTTGCGTCCCAAAATGTGAAAGATCGCAGCTAAGCCAAGTGCTGTGCCGATCGTCACAAGAAAGGCCTGAATGGAATCGCTCGCGACCGATTCACCGAGAAGCATACCCGCCGTGGCACAGGCGAAAAATCCCCCGGTCAGCGCCAGCAGCACCATGCTGAGCAGTCGATAAATAATCGTCGTATTCACTGTCTAAATAAGGCTGGCAATGACGGCTTTTTCCTGGGCTTCACTAACAATGACGACGACCCGGTCGCCAGCCAGTATCACGTCTTCGGCTCCGGGTACCTTCGCTTTAAATTTATGGAGAAGCGCGACGAAGATTGCGCCGGGTGGTAGATGAATGTCCTTGATCTTTTTACCAACGCAGGGGCTGGAATGCTTGATCCGCAGCTCAATAATCTGCCCCCCGCCGCCAGGGACCTTGGCCAGCATGGCCGTACTTTCGGTCGAAAGATTGCGCACCATAAACTCGGCCGTGGCCTGGCGCGGCGAGACCACGACCTCGATACCAAGCACGGTTTTAAGGATGCCGAGCAGTTGGTCGTAGTCACCCTTGTTGA
>JAAAPI010000241.1 GCA_009908325.1 Verrucomicrobiota bacterium
GGAAATGATGGATATCAAAAAGGAGCAAAATTTCTTCGAAGGCCGCGTCACCGAATACCAAAAAGCGTCTGCCCTTGGCGCTGTCGACGACGACGAGCTTTGATTGAGATGCGGGATTCGAGAAGCGGGATACGGGATTTGGGATGCGGGATTTGGGATGCGGGATACGGGATACGAGTTTCGAGATACGGGATTAGAGCCTCGTATCTCGTCTAAAAAAACCGCATTCAATCACCCGACCCTCAGATCACGCATCGCGAAACTCCACGACTCCATTCCTCCAACCCTCTACAACTCCCTCTCTCCAACCTTCTAAACCAACCAAGCCCACCCTATGATTCAAAAAATTTCCTTCGAAGAAGATCTCGAGCTCAAACGCTTTGCCGCCACACCAAAAGAGAAAAAGCCTCGCTTTGAGTGGGCTTCCGTGCTTGGCGAAGATCGCTTAAAGCGACCTGAGATCAAGGTCGATGCCGACGGTGCCGAGCGTGACTTCGATATCGCCGAGATTGCCGACACCATCGGCAATGCTTTGACGGATTTGTTGCTCTCCCGTCAGGAGCAGGACATTTTTACCGAAGTGAATCGTAAGTTTGTGGCCAGCGTGGCTGAATCGGTCGGCGAGGTGCTGGCCAAGCAGATCGAGCAGGGGCGAGCCCTCAAGCTCTCCACCCATGACGTCCACCTCCTGATTGAAAAGGCGCTGATTGAAAATGATGCCCACGATGTGGCGCGCAGCCTCATGTTTGGCCGCAATAAGTCGGTAAAGAACAAAGAGCGCACTCCGGTATCGATCCGTCTTATTCGCCGCAACGGCCAAGTCGTTCCCTGGAATGAGGCCAAAATCGAGATTGCCGTACGTAAGGCCTTTCTTGCGCTTCACCTTGATTCCGATCCTGCCGTGGAAATAGCCCGCGCGGTGACCGACCGCCTTAATGACAAAGGGCAGGCCTTCATCAATATCGAAGATGTACAGGACGCCGTGCAGGAAGAGATGATGCGCCAAGGGCATTTCAAAGTCGCTGAATCGTATATTCTCTACCGCGCCCACCGCTCCCGTATCCGGGAGGAAGCGGGCGTTCCTGCAGCCGAAGAAGTCGAGCAGGAGTCCATGATTGTCGTCACCGAAGCCAACGGCGAAAACACTTTCTGGGATGGGGTCGACCTAAAGCGGCGCATCGAGTTCGCCTCCATCGGGCTGGATCTTAACCTCGATTGCGAGGAAATCGAGAAAGAGCTCCGCCGCTCGCTTTATCCCGAAATGAAGCGTGCCGATCTGGAGCGCACCATCATTCTCAACGCCAAGACGCTGATCGAGCGCGACGCCGACTTCGCCCGTTTTGCCGGTCGCATCCTGCTCACCTTCATCTATCAGGAAGTACTCGACTGGGATATTGTTCGCGACGGCGTGGACCAGCTGAAGGAAGCTCACCGCCGTGGTTTCAAGGGCTACCTGAAACGCGCCATCGAGATCGAGCGCGTTAACCCAAAGTTGCTTGATTACGACCTAGACAAGATCGCCGAGGCGCTCGACCCATCGGCCGACCTCGACTTCGACTACCTCGGCGTGCAGACGATGTATGACCGCTACCTCATCATCGACAAAACCGCCCGCAAGCACCGCCGGCTCGAGGTGCCCCAGTATTTTTGGATACGTGTCGCCATGGGGCTCTTCCATCATGAGAAGTCCGACCGCGAGGACTACGCCATCCGTCTCTACAACCTCTACAAGAGTCGCCGCTTTTGCTCCTCCACGCCCACGCTCTTCAATTCCGGCACGCTCCACTCGCAGCTTTCCTCCTGCTACCTTTACAAAGTAGACGACAGCATCGAGTCCATCATGCACCGCGGCATCGCGGACAACGCCTTCCTCTCCAAGTGGGCTGGTGGCCTTGGTGGCTCCTGGACATCGGTGCGCGGCACCGGAGGCTTCATCAAGGGCACCAACGGCGAATCACAGGGCGTCATCCCTTTCCTCAAGCTGCACAACGACCAACTCGTCGCCGTCAACCAGGGCGGCAAGCGCCGCGGCTCCGGCTGCGCCTATTTGGAGACCTGGCACAACGATATCGACGACTTCCTCGAGCTCCGCAAAAACACCGGAGACGACCGCCGTCGAACCCATGACATGAATACGGCCAACTGGATCCCCGACCTATTTATGAAGCGCATGGAAGGCCGCGCGGATTGGACGCTCTTCCGCTCCAACGAAACGCCCGACCTGCACGACCTCTATGGCAAAGCCTTCGAGGAGCGCTACCTCGAGTATGAGGCTATGGCCGAACGCGGGGAAATTTTCGGACAAAAGCGTCCGGCTATCGAGCTTTGGAAGGCTATGCTTAAGATGATCTTCGAGACCGGCCACCCCTGGATCACCTTCAAGGACCCCTGCAACGTGCGCAGCCCGCAGGACCACTGCGGCGTCATCCACAGTTCCAACCTCTGCACCGAGATCACGCTCAACACCAGCTACGAAGAGACCGCCGTCTGCAACCTGGGCTCCGTCGTGCTCGACTCGCACCTCGATTCGGATGGTAACCTCGACCACGCCAAACTGCGCGACACCATCCAGATCGCCGTGCGCGCGCTGGATAACGTGATCGACATCAACTTCTACCCGACCGAAGCAGCCCGGACAGCCAACAGCCGCCACCGCCCGATCGGGCTTGGCGTGATGGGCCTGCAAAATGCTCTTTACAAGAAGGACATCGCCTTCGGCTCGCAGGCCGCCGTTGATTTTAACGACGAGTTTATGGAGGCCATCGCCTACTACGCCTACGAGGCGTCCAGCGAGTTGGCCGCCGAGCAAGGCACCTATAGCAGCTACAAGGGCTCGAAGTGGGACCGTGGCCTCATGCCGCAGGACACCCTTGATCTGCTCGAGCAGGAGCGCGGCCAAAAGGTCGACGTGCCCCGTGCCGGCAAGATGGACTGGAAGCCGCTCCGCGAGAAGATCGCCAAAAACGGCATGCGCAACTCCAACGTGCTGGCGATCGCACCCACCGCGACCATCTCGA
>JAAAPI010000076.1 GCA_009908325.1 Verrucomicrobiota bacterium
CGAAGCATGGTCCCCCTGGCGCAGCGTCGCCGCCGGACTCCTCTGGGTCTACTACCGCGCCGAAACCAATCGCGAAGGCATTACTTAAGCGCACCATGCTTAGAGTCGTCAGAGCAAGAACACGCGTTAAGCTCAGATTGAACGGCTATTTGCCCTACCTCGGATATTCGACCCAGCCCTCGAAGGGATCGTCCTTATTGGGTTTAGCCAATACGTTGAGCCGCTCGTTATACGGCAATTCCGTGGCACCGGATATTGCACTCAGCCCGCTTTCCAAGCATTGGATTGGGGGCTGATCGTTTAAGCTCTTCAAAGCTTTGAGGCTCGCCAACCCACTCAATTTACAGCTGAATCCAGGGTCTCTTTTTTCCGTCAAGAGTCCAGGTGTGCTCTGCTGCGAATTGAGCGCGCGAGAAATCGTCAGCGCCTGCGCCGTTTTGAATTTCTGTCAGCTCCCTTTCCTGCGGTGTACACGGTCGCTACAATCCAATTTTTGTAATGCCGATTCACGATCGGAGGCGTTCGAATTCGGGGATTTCGGATATTTTCGATCACTCCCTTTGCAAATCGCGGAGTGTTCGCGACGTTTCTTTGATGAACAACGACAATTCGAATGAAGTGCAAGCGGGCAAGACGCCCTGCCCGCTCTTGGCAACCCCGCCCAATACGTTTACTGCGGGCATGGGCTGTTTTTGGGGTCCTGACGCCTTCTTTTCAAAGCTCGATGGGGTCGAGTGGTGCCGCGTGGGCTACTCCGGCGGGACGCAAGCCTATCCAACCTACCGCAGCATCGGTGACCATACCGAAGTCGTGCAGGTGAAGTATGATCCGGCTCTCCTTAGCTTCGAGAGTCTGCTCGACGCTTTTTTTGTGGAGCACACGGGGTGGCGCGGCAGTCGCTCATCCAAGCGGCAATATGACAGCGGGCTGTGGTATCAGAATACGGATCAGCTCAGAGCCATCGAAGCAAAGATCGCGCAAGTCGAAGCGCAAACCGGCAGCAAAGTCACCTCCCGGGTGGAACCTCTGGGCGACTACTACAACGCGGAGGCTTATCACCAACAGTTTCACGAGAAGCATGAGCGGTAGAGAGTTTCGGCTAAAGACAAAAAACTCGAACCTGTAATCTCACCAACAGGCTCTTAACTGTTTCGGTCCTCGCCCTGAGCGCCGGTATCTTTCTCCTCCGCCGACTCAAGGTGCAGGACAGCGAAAGCCAACCGGCCCCAACAAACGCCTCCAGGAGCCAGGCAAACTTCGAAAACTAAACACTTTCGTATCCTGAATACAATTACTATAGAATAAGGCTATGGTGCCAGCGACGGATAACGTATGCTTCATAAATGGTTGTTGCGAGGTCGGGCCCGCCCACATTCGGGTGCTACGTGAACAACTTGATGCAATGCCCACACCATGAAACAGCTCACCCTCATTCGCCACGCCAAGTCGAGTTGGTCCGATGCATCGCTGGACGACTTTGATCGCCCGCTCAACCAGCGCGGCTGGCGGGACGCACCTCGGATGGGTGCTTATTTGCGGAAAATGGGACTACCCCCGGTGGATCAAATGGTCAGCAGCCCGGCGCTGCGGGCTCGCACGACGGCGGATTTGATCGCAAAGGAATTGGGTCTGCCCACCGAGGCCCTGACTCTCGAGCCCCGAATCTACGACGCCTCACTGACAGAACTCTTTGCGGTGGTGCACCGGTTGGACGACACCGACATTCATGTGGTCCTGGTCGGACACAACCCGGGCTTCGAGCAGCTGGCCTGCGCATTGGATCCCGATTTCGCAGGGGATGGTGCGAAATTCCCCACCTGCGGGGTCGCATGTCTGAAGCTGCCGGTGGATAGCTGGAGCAAGGTCCACCGAAGCTGCGCGGCGGTTTGCCGGTTCGTCTATCCGAAGGCTCTCTGACACGGCAAGTCAGGAGACTTGCGTTCCCGGGATCGCAGCTCTCCGTAGCTGCTCCTTACTCTGAACGGCCTAACTTTTAAATTAGTTTGCGTTTCAGCAGTATTGGGCGACCCGTATAACATGAAATCCATCGCGCTGCTGCTTTCGCTCGTTCTGGCCTATGTTTCTCTAGCCTTCTTTCTGAGGGGCGGAAGCAACACCGGAGCCTTCCAGAGTGGCGAGGACGAACGCCTTACGGCGGAGGCTGTCGTCCGAAAACAACTGGAAGGCCTGCAAAATAATGATTCACCCAGTACGGATGCGGGCATCGAGCTGGCTTGGGAGTATGCGCATCCCGCCAACCGCGAGGCGACGGGACCGCTTCCCCGCTTCACCGAAATGTTAAAAAGCCCAGCCTACCGGGATCTGCTCGACCACAGCGCGCACCAGATCAACCGGATCGCCTCGACGGAAACGACCGCGACCTTTAATGTTTTGGTATTTCCGGCGGGCAACAATGCTCCGTTGCGCTACCGGTGGACGGTGGCCCGCCTCCCTTCGGGAGATTGGGCGACGACTGCCGTCTCCGCTCCAGTCGAAGCGGGGCTTCCCCCGGCATAGCACAAATTCCCACAGACCCCGCTCAGCGATTGAGCACAAGAAAGCCCATGTTCAGATAGGTCGCATACCCCACCCAAAGCAAATACGGCACGAGCAAACCGGCGGCCGGGCGGCTGATCGGCGAAAACGCGCGAAACGTCAGACCGATCGCAATGAGCAGCGGCACGATGATCACAAGGGCGAGATCGATACGCTGCAGCCCGAAGAAGGCCGGCGTCCAGAGCAGGTTGAGCCCAAACTGGAAGGCAAACCAGCGCAGGGCGCGGCGCTTGAAAAAGACTTCGGTCGGCTTGTGCCAAACCAGCGCAAGGCTCAGACCGACCATGGCATATACCGTCAACCAAACCGGACCGAAAACCCCATCCGGCGGCGTGCCTGGCGGTCGCTGCAGGGCATCATACCAGCCGTTCACCGATAGAAACGTTACCAGCCCGCTGGCATTGCCAAGTAGCTCGATGCCGAAAACGCAAAGGATGGCTTTCTTCCAAAACTGCATGTAAGAGAACGTAAGGCACCCACCGCCCACCGCAAGAGGAACCCCGCTTTGAACCAAAAATTTAGATACCCGATAGCCAGCCCACGTCTGTAATTACACCCGTCGGACTCTTAAGTTTATGAGACATCGTGACCTCGTAGGGGCTTCACTCGTGAAGACCGCCGAGCCTAGGACCAACGACACGGAAGCTTTAAGCGCTGCGGGCTTCACAAGTGAAGCCCCTACACCAAAACAACCTTTTAGTTTTTGACTATGACCACGGCCTGCCTCCTCTATGCTTGAATGCTTCTATCGCCCAAAGAGATCCTATCCAACGCAATCAGCGAAGCGACCGGAGCCGCATTTACTCCGACGACCGTGCAGCGCGCGAGCGGAGGCTGTATCAACGAGGCCTATCTCACCAGCGATGGCACTGCGAGTTACTTTGTAAAATTCAACACTGCCGAGCGCCTACCGATGTTTGAGGCCGAGGCTGCCGGTCTGAGGGCCATTGCCGGGACCGCAACGATCCGGGTGCCGGAGCCGGTCGGGTGCGGGTTGACCGCCGGGCGCAGCTACCTCGTGCTGAAGGTCCTCGTGTTCGGCGGGGCTAAAACCGGCAGCTGGGCGCAGATGGGCCGCGAACTCGCGCGGCTCCACCAAAACACCCGGGCACAATTCGGCTGGGACCGCGAAAACACCATCGGCCCGACCCCACAGGCCAACACCTGGACGACCGACTGGCCGTCCTACTTTCGCGAGCAGCGGCTCCGCCCGCAATTCGAACTGGCCCGCAAAAACGGAATGCACTTCCACCGCTCGGATGAACTTCTCGATCAGGTGGACCGCCTTTTGGATGGGCACCGCCCGGAGGCCTCGCTCCTCCACGGCGACCTCTGGTCCGGTAATGCCGACTTTCTGGAAGACGGCATCCCCGTGCTCTACGACCCCGCCACCTACTACGGCGACCGCGAGACCGATCTCGCCTTCAGCGAATTTTTCGGCGGCTTCCCCGCAGAATTTTATCGCGCCTATGCGGAAGTCTGGCCGCTGACGGAAGGTTATCCCCAGCGCAGGGAGCTCTATAATCTCTACCATGTGCTCAACCACGCCAATCTTTTCGGCGGCTACGCCGCGCAGGCGCAGGCTATAATCGACGGCTTGGTCAAGCAGAGTGCAATCTAGCGCGGCGGCTCCCGGGTTTTAGGACGAACTTATACCGAAAGATGGTTCCGACGCCGCCAATTTTCTATTGTTTCATAGCCAGTCGACTTAGCGCCCCACCGCTTTAGTTCCTCACTTTTCGCAGGTCGCTTCGATAACCTTCTCGATCGCTGCGTCGATTCGCTCTTTCGCCGAAACATTGTTACGGAGCGCTTCGGGAATCGCATCGATACCCAGATGTGCTCCGAGCAGTGCACCCGCGATTGTCGCTCGGCCTGCATTATCTCCCCCGGCTGCCGCAATACGCCGGAGTGTGTCCGTAAAATCATCCGGAGTCTGGACAACCGCCAGAAGCGCTGCGGGAAAGCTGTTTTTCAGAGGGCAGGACTGCCCGAGCTGCTCGGTACCCTTCACCGTATCAAGATGCTTGCGTTCGAAGACGTCCTTAAAGCGCTGCGCCAGCTCCGGACCAAACTCCGGATGTTTGACGGCTGTTTCCTGAACCTGATGCACCGCGCTGTGCAGATCGGTGCCTTTCAAAAGCGCAGCCAGGATCTGCGCATACGTAACCATGTAAGCGATACTGCGCGGGTGATTTTGCCGCACCCGGGTGGCCTCGGCCACGCGATCACCCAGCTCGGGTGAATCGTGATAACAAGCGACCACCGGAGCCAGGCTCGTCGCGGTTGCGAGTTGGTCGTCGTCTGCTCCCGATTGAAACGCAAAGCCCTCGGGTGCCTGCCCCTCCGCGTCCACCGAGGCTTTTTCCAGAGTGCCCCGAGTTGCCGAATCCAGATAGCCTTTGTAGTCGCGGCTGCCGTAATGCGCCACGAACCGGCGACCAAAGTCGACCACATCGAGATGGCCTGATTGAGCCACGGATTCAAGCAAAAGGAGCGCGGCGTCGCCGTAGTGGGTGAATGCACCGGGCTCTTTACCTTCGTGGTAATGCCCCGGACGCGGCACTTCGAAGCCCTGCAGTTCCGGATAAAAAGTTTTCAGATCGTGCAGATTGTAAATCCAATGCGTGCCCAAGCAAAAGGCATCTCCGATCAGTTGACCCCAAATCATGCCACGAATCCGGCTTTCCAAGTTGATATTAGTCATGATCCGTAAGCAGTCGTGACAATACGTATTGTCAAGCTCGGGACATCGCTTAATTCCTTAACCGATCAAGGCGGTATCGTCTAAAAAACCGCGGGCGCGAGCAAGCCACATGACCGCAACGTGGCGTGTCCGCTTGCGGACGCCTTGAGCCCGTCGAATAGCCGGGCGCCTTGACAGCGAGGCTGGCCTGATGGCTCCGCTCGGACTTCAACTGGCGCGAGCAAGCTCGCACGCCACAATCCGTCACCCGTGGCGTGTCCGCTTGCGGACGCCTTGAGCCCGTCGAATAGCCGGACGTCTTGACAGCGAGGCTGGCCTGATGGCTCCGCTCGGACTTCAACTGGCGCGAGCAAGCTCGCACGCCACTATCCGTCACCCGTGGCGTGTCCGCTCGCGGACGCCTTGAGCCCGTCGAATGCCCGGTCGCCTTGACAGCGAGGCTGGCCTGATGGCTCCGCTCGGACTCCAACTGGCGCGAGCAAGCTCGCACACCACAATCCGTCACCCGTGGCGTGTCCGCTCGCGGACGCCTTCGAAAGCGATCAACCGGTCAGTTGATTGATGATCTCGACGATGGGCAGGAAGAGCGCGATGACGATGAAACCGACGACCACGGCAAGGAATACGATCATGACGGGCTCAATGATTGAAGTGATCCCATTCACAGCGTTGTCGACGTCTTCGTCGTAGTTATCGGCCACACGGTTGAGCATTTCAGCAAGCTCCCCCGTCTCTTCCCCAACATCAACCATGCTGGTTACCATGTTGGGGAAAATTTTCTCACGCTCCATCGGTTTAGCGAGGGACTCGCCGTCGCGAACCGCGTTGTGGATGCGGCCCAGCGCAGTTTCGTAAAAATTGTTTCCGGTAATGTCCTTGGTGATCGTGATCGACTGAAGAATGGGCACCCCGCTGGAAAGGAGCGTGCCGAAGGTGCGGGTAATGCGCGCGATGTTCACTTTACGCACAAGGTCGCCAATTTTTGGCAAGTTAATCGAAAGCCAATTAGCTACCTTAGAGCCAATAGGCGTTTTCTTGAGAAACTTAAACCCGACCACCAAGACTGCGACGATCCCTATGGATAAGAGGATATTATCACGCATGAAGTTACTAAAACCAACAACCAGCTGGGTCGGACCGGGCAGTGCCGCACCGCCTAACATGTCTGCAAAAATATCTTCGAACTTGGGCACGACAACGATCATGAGTAGCGCAACGATCGAGACAGCCACACCAATCACCACGATGGGATACACCATGGCAGATTTAACCTTTTTCTTCGTTTTGAGAGCTTTTTCCATGAAACTGGCCAACCGGGCGAGCACCACGTCGAGCACGCCGCCCGCCTCACCGGCACGAACCATGTTGATGAACAAACGGTCAAATATCTTTGGGTGCTGTGCCAGACCATCCGAGAACGAATTACCCGACTTTACCTGACCGGCGATTTGCTCGAGCACCGCCTTGAAGCGCTGGTTTTTCTCCTGACGGATCATGACCTCAAGGGCTCTGAGAAGCGGTAGGCCCGCATCGAGCAACGTGGCCAGCTGACGCGTAAAGGTCGTCAACTCTTCGGGTTTAATGACCCGTCCAATCGCAAAGCCTTTTTTTGCACCATCCGCTTTCTTTGTTTGAGCGGCTTTCGCCGCTTTCTCTCTACCCGCTGGCGCGACCTTGGTCGGCATGAGCCCCGAGTTGGTCAGCTTTGAATTCGCTTCTTCCTGGCTGGCCGCTTCAACGGTGCCGGATTTTTGTTTTCCGTTGGCGTCAACCGCCGTGTATTTGAATTTTGCCATGGGGATTTTTCAGGGTTAAGTATATTTCAAGACTTCTTCAATTGTGGAGTTTCCATCAAAAATGGCGCGTAGACCGTCATCACGCAAGCTTCGCATGCCTTGCTCGAGCGCTTTTTGTTTTATGGTAAGCGTGGGTGCCCGTTGGTTAATCAACTCGCGAATGGCATCAGAAACGACGATCATCTCGAAGAGGCCAATACGGCCGCGATAACCGGTGTTACTGCACTCAGCGCAGCCGTCTCCGTAGTAAAAATCTTTATCAGCTATTTCGAGCGGGTCGACATCGAGGATCTCTATGAGGTCCTGTCCCGGCTCGTAGGCGGTGCGGCAGCTTGGGCAGATCCGGCGAACCAGACGCTGGGCCAGAATGGCCTCGAGCGAGGCGGAGATAAGAAAGGGTTCCAGCCCCATGTCGAGCAGTCGGGTCACGGCACCGGGGGCATCGTTCGTGTGGAGCGTACTCAAAACCACGTGGCCCGTGAGCGAGGCCTGCACAGCGATTTGTGCGGTTTCCAGGTCGCGGATTTCACCGACCATGATTTTGTCGGGATCCTGCCGGAGGAAGGCGCGCAGTGCCCGGGCGAAGTCCAGCCCCACCTGGTGATTGACCGCAACCTGCATAATACCATCGATTTCATATTCGACGGGATCTTCCGCCGTAAGAATCTTAGTCTCTACGTTGTTTACCTCGCGTAGCGCACTATAAAGGGTCGTCGTTTTCCCGGAACCGGTTGGACCAGTCACAATGAAAATACCATTGGGCCGATCAACCAGACTACGGATATTCGTGAGGATATCATCCGGCAAGCTAAGCGAATCCAGATCGAGATTGACGACGGACTTATCGAGCACCCGAAGCACGACCGACTCACCAAATTGCGTTGGCAGGGTGGAGACACGCAAGTCCACCGGACGCCCCGCAATCGTCATTTTGATGCGTCCGTCTTGCGGGATCCGCCTTTCCGAGATATTCATATTGGAGAGCACCTTAATGCGTGAGGTGACTGGCACAGCCAGATTTCTCGGAGGGGGTGCCATTTCGTAGAGTGCCCCGTCGATCCGGTAACGAATCCTAAACTCTTTTTCGAAGGGCTCGAAGTGGATGTCCGAAGCCTTGTCTTTAATCGCCTGTTGCATGACCAGATTGACGAAACGGATAATCGGCGTTTGATTCGCCAGATCGGTCAAATCGCCCTCCGACAGCTCGTCATTCAACTCGTCATAGCTGTCGTCCAGATCCCCCAGGATATCGTCTATCGAGGAGTCTTCCTCACCATAAGTTTGGGTCAGTAGTGACCCGATGTGCTCCGGGTCGCAAACCACGATGTTGATGTCTTTGTTCAACGTGAACGTAAGATCGTCGATGATTGCCGGATTAAACGGATCCTGGGCCAGCAACTCGAGCGACGTATCATCCACTTTGTAGGGAACGACCGCATACATGCGCGCCACACCTGCCTGGACGGATGAAGCGACTGCGTCGTCGATGTTCTTGGGAGGCGAATCCAGGTATTCGTAACCCAAGTAGTTGGCAATCGCTTCAAGAATCTGTCCACGTTCGACGACACCCGAATCCACGACCGCATCGGCGAGCGACTTACCGGTATGCAGGTGCGACTCATTCAACTCGTCCAATTGGGCATCATCAATTAGGTCGGCTCCTTTGATAATTTCGTAAACAGTGTCGTTATGATCTTCAAACATCGAGGGTTTGTCTCTAAATTTTTGGGTTTAAACAATGGGTTAATCGCTAAAGGTCTGCGCCGTTCTCAATCAATTTTTCGCGTACCGCCGCGGCATCCTGAGACTTGGAGAGCGCTTCCTCCGCCGTGATGAGCTCGCGGTTATACAAACTGAGTAGATGGGCATCCAGCGTAATCATGCCGCGGCTACCGCCGGTTTGGATGTCCGAGGAGATTCGGAAGGTCTTATTATCGCGGATGAGCTGGGCAATCGAGGTCGTGGTCACCATGATTTCCAGGGATGCGACCCGACCGCCGCCTATCTTGCGGCAGAGCACTTGCGAAATGACCGCTACGATTGATGAAGCCAACTGTGTACGGATTTGGTCTTTCATGTTGGCCGGGAAGGCATCGACGATTCGATCCACTGTGCGGGCAGCACCCGTCGTGTGAAGCGTCGCAAAGACAAGGTGCCCGGTTTCCGCCGCAGCGACCGCAGCTTCAATCGTTTCGAGATCCCGCATCTCCCCGACGAGAATCACATCCGGGTCTTGCCGAAGTGCGCCACGGATCGCGTCTGCGAAACTCGTCACATCGATCCCGACCTCGCGTTGCGTGACGATGCAATTCTTATGTTCGTGGAAATACTCGATGGGATCCTCTACGGTGACAATATGCCCATCACGGTTCCGGTTGATCCAATCAATCATCGAAGCCAAAGTCGTCGACTTCCCCGAACCGGTCGGCCCTGTCACCAAAATCAAACCCCGGGGGCGGCTAATCAGCTCCTTAATCGAATCCGGGAGCCCAATCTGAGTCAGGCTGAACAGGTCATTCGGTATTTGCCGCAAAACGATACCAACCGCTCCCTTCGCTCGAAACACACTGACACGAAAACGCGCCGCCGACTCGTAAGCGAACCCAAAGTCGGCCCCCCCCTCGGTCTTTAACTGCTCTTGATGCGCAGTCGAAGTGATCGCCTTCATCAAATTCTCCGTATCCTGCGCTGTCAGCTTTGGGCCTTCAACCGGCACCATGGCTCCACTGATCCGAAGCGTTGGCGGTTGGTGCACCTGCAAATGCAGGTCGGATGCGCCTTGCTCGCACACCAACTCCAACAGTTCGTTCATTTCGTAGCTCATGGTAGCGGTTTCGGTAGCGGTTTCGTCTTATTTGAAATGTCGGAAACGTTAAATGGAATCAGTTACCGTGGCGTGAAGAACTTCCGTCGGCGTGGTCACCCCGGCGATAACCTTGCGAATACCGTCTTCCCGCATATTCCGCATGCCCATTTCACGTGCTTTATCGCGAAGAGCAACCAAACTGGCTTCCTCGTAAATCATCTGCTGGAGCTCTTCATTGATGTTAAACATTTCGAAAATCCCGACCCGGCCGCGGAAACCGGTTCCGTTACATTTATCGCAACCGTCCCCTTGCATGAAGGAGGCATCGGTCGTTTCGTCGAGTCGGATACCCAGCGAGTTGAGGACCTTCTCGTCGAACTCGCAGGGAGCCCGGCAGTTCGGGCAGTTGCGGCGCACCAGCCGCTGTGCCAAAACAGCACGAACCGCTGCAGCGACAAGGAACGGCTTGATTCCGATATCAATCAGGCGACTGACTGCGCTGGGCGCATCATTTGTGTGCAGCGTGCTGAAGACCATGTGCCCGGTGAGCGCTGCATTGATCGAAATTTCCGCTGTCTCTTTGTCGCGAATTTCCCCGACCATAATGATGTTTGGCGCTTGGCGGAGCATGGAACGCAAAGCCGCAGCGAAGGTCATCCCCACGTCGCGGCGTACCTGCACCTGATTCACGCCGGACATCTCATACTCGACGGGGTCTTCGACCGTGATGATCTTGCGGTCCGGGTGGTTAATGTAATTCAACGCAGAATAGAGCGTCGTTGATTTACCTGAACCGGTCGGTCCAGTGACCAGGAAGACGCCGTCCGGCAGCGCGATGATTCGCTCGAAGTGCGCCTGATCATCGCTGAAAAAGCCGAGCTGGGGCAAACCGAGCTGCAGGCTTTCCTTATCCAGAATCCGCATCACAATGCTCTCTCCAAACGCAGTTGGCAGCGTAGATACACGCAAATCGATGACTTTTGCGCCCACTTTTATATTGATACGTCCGTCTTGCGGCACCCGCTTTTCCGCGATGCTGACGTTTGACATCAGTTTTATCCGAGAGACGATTGAGGGTTGGAGACGTTTCGGAGGGTTTTCCACTTCGTGCAAGACACCGTCGATCCGGTAGCGCACACGAAAACGCTTCTCCAGGGGCTCCATATGGATATCGGATGCGCGACGCTTGAGCGCCTCGGAAATCACCATGTGGACATACTTGATAATCGGTGCTTCTTCCGCGCTGGCATTTTCTACCGAAGGGAGCTCGACTTGCTTCGGAGCATCCGGATCTTCCTCCATGTCGGAGAAAAGATCGCTCATTTCCCCTGCTTTCGCACCCTCGTAATACTGATGGATTGCCTTCTCGATGTCTTCAAGAGGGGCCAAACGGCTGGTAACGGAGCGATTGATAACATGGCTTATGTCATCAATCGCGTCCATGTTCAGCGGATCCGCGATGGCCAGCTCGACCTCTGTCTCGTCAACCTCAAGGGGGATCACCTTGTAGCGGTTCGCCAGCTCAAAAGGGAGGGTTTCCAGGGCTTCGGTCGACACACGCACGTCAGTGAGGTCGACCAGTTCCATGTTGAATTCTTCACCGAGGACCTCGGCGATCTGCATCGGCTTGATCGCGTGGTCGGCGACAAGCGCTTCGAGCACCGCAGTATCCTCTTCGCCTTCGTATCCGGCTTCGATCACTTTGGCCCGCGCAGCTTCGATAGCGCTCTCTTCGAGCAGGCCCTTGTCGGTTAATAATTGGAGTACAAAATCGTCGGCGGAGGTCACAGATAGTAGTGTTTTGAGAGGGGCTTAAATGTGTGATGGGAACGGGATGGATACTAGCGGGCAACACTCATGAGGAACTCAGCATTCGTGCTGGTTTTTTTGATGCGTTGAATGAGCATTTCCATAGCATCCGTTGACGGTAGACCTTTCATTGCTCTACGCAATGCATAAATTTTAAGCATTTCATCGGGATGGTAGAGCAGTTCTTCCTTGCGGGTGCCGCTTCGGTCCATGCTGAGCGCCGGAAAAACACGTTTGTCGGAAAGTCCCCGGTCGAGATGGAGCTCCATATTACCCGTGCCCTTAAACTCCTCAAAGATGACCTCGTCCATCTTACTCCCGGTCTCAACGAGCGCTGTGGCAATAATCGTCAGGGTGCCACCGTCTTCTATATTGCGGGCTGAGCCGAAAAAGCGCTTCGGTTTTTGAAGCGCATTGGCTTCCACCCCGCCCGAGAGGATTTTCCCGCTGTTCGGCATCGTTGTGTTATAGGCGCGGGCCAGACGCGTAATCGAATCGAGCAAAATGACCACGTCTTCTCCGACCTCGACCATGCGCCGGGCTTTTTCGATAACCATTTCCGCAGCATGCACATGGCTTTCAGCGGCTTCATCGAAGGTCGAGCTGATCACCTCGCCCTGGACCTGACGACGGAAATCCGTAACTTCTTCCGGGCGCTCATCGATCAGCAAAATGATGAGGTGCGCCTCCGGGTAGTTTTTCTGGATCGAGTTGGCCATGCCCTGCATGAGCACCGTTTTACCGGTCCGGGGCGGTGCCACGATCAAGCCCCGCTGCCCGAAGCCGACCGGGGTCAGGCAGTCGACGACCCGCATGGAAAGATTATCCCATTTCGCCTCCGAATCAGCCTCCATGAGAATACGCGAAGTCGGGTAATAAGGCACGCGCTCGGTAAATGGAACGATCTCGGTCAATGTCTCGGGAGCGCGGCCCATCACGGTTTCGACCTGCACGACGAATGGGCAGGACTCTCCCTCGCGGTGGGGGTGTAGCTGTGCCTTTACGATGTGGCCACGCTGTAGGCCATAGTGCTCGATGAAGGCCTGCGGCATGTAAGCACTGAGGGCTTTCACGCGGTAGTTATCGCGCTCGTAAACGAGCAGGCCGCCCTCGTCGTCATCCAAAAGCTCGAGGATACCGGTCGTCTCGATCGCCACCTTCTTTTCTCCGGTCTTAGCTACGACAGCGTTGATAAGCTGGTCGCGGTTTGGCGCGTGATTGAATTGAATGCCCATTTCGCCGACCGCTTCGCGCAACTGCGGTAGCTCCAGATTGTAAAGCCAAACATAATCAAGGGCCTCTCCGTCGCCGGACCTCATTTCTCTGGCCAGCGCGCTCAGTCCTTCGCGATCCCCGAGTAACTCCCAATCGAGCAGCTCACCGAATTCGATGGGGTTATCTTCTTCCCGGTCGCGCTTTCCCTTGTTTTGCCAGCGGTTTTTACCACGCTTGCGCTTCTGGTTGTTTTTCTGGTTTTTATTAAATTTCTGGTTCCCTTGGTGCCCCTGGTTACCCGGATGGCCTTTTTGACGATCATGTTGTTGCGGGCGGCTGGGAGGGCCTTTTCCCGGTAGGCCGGATTTTTGGTCACCCTCCTTCTTGTTGGTATCCGGCGCCTGCTTCGCCCCTGAGTGCTGGGGCACCCGCTTATCGTCTTTTTTCGGCAAGTCGGATCGTTCGTCTGACTTTTCTTTATTCGGAGAGTTGTCGGATTTATCCACGTCGTCAAACGCGTCCACTGCGATGTCGGCACTAAAGGTCACCTCATCATCGCCGGAGCCAGCGCGACCACCCGGGGGTGCTGTTGAGATTTCTCCAGGTGTGAACATGTCCCCCTGGGCAGAATCCCTGCCGCTGGCTTCGGCCGATTTGTTAGATCTTCGCTTTTTTGCGGCTTTCTTCGCGGCTTTCTTAGCCGCTTTTTTAGTAGCCGCTTTCTTTGCCGCCTTTTTCGGAGGCATGGGCGCGTCGGTCGCCACGTTCTTTTCCTGCGGGAGGTTGTTGGTTTCGTCTTCGGAACTCATTACTGTTTGTGCGGAGACCAACCCTGGTCCCCTGTTAGAAATTCAGTCATTGCGAGCCAATGCACACCCTAGGGGCGGGTCGTTTGCTGGATGAGTCGCATGGTTTGTCGTTTGAGAAATTCGAGGGTCCCGGCGTTGGATAGAAGAAAATCGGCCAATTCAGTTTTCTTTTCCAGAGGCATCTGCTGGTTAACACGCTGGGCAATTTCTGCGCTGGAATAACCTCTGGCCACCATTCTTTCTTTAACCAGTTTTTGGGGACACGTCACACAAACGGTGAAATCAAAGTGATTTTCAAGCCTTTTTTCGAAGAGCAAGGGGATTTCGACCAAGCAGTGGCGATCATCCGTCTCGTCGAGCATGGCCTGCCAGCGTCGGCGAACCATCGGGTGCAACTGCGTCTCCAGCCAGCGAAGCTCAGCCGAATCCTGAAATACCCGCGCCGCCAGCGCCTTCCGGTCAATGCCGCCGCCACTCTGAAAAACCGAATTGCCCCAACGTGCCCGCAGCCCGGCCTGAAGCCCGGCATCATGCGCCAACAACTCCCGCACAATGGCATCGGCCTCCAGAGTCCGCCAACCGGCCTCGCGGAAGAAACTCACCACGGTCGATTTTCCGCAGCCGATGCCGCCCGTTAATCCGAGGTTCATAAGAAAAAGCGCTGTTCGCTTATTCGGGTTTTCATCTGAGCGCTCAACCCGACTACAGTTTTGCCGCCGCCTCCAGAAAGGACTCGACCGTCCAATTCGACCCTTCCTTACGAAAGGCCACCCGCCCGTTGTCGTCGACCAGCAGGGTTGCCATGGTGTGGTTGATGGTACCGTCCTCCTCCATCGTAAGTATGCCAAATTGCCGGAGCAGGTCGTCCACCACCGTCTGGTCGCCGGTCAAGAGGTAGAAGTTTTCCCCCTCCATGCCGAAGCCGTCCGCGTATTGGTTAAGGATGCCTGGAGAATCGAACTCCGGATCGAAGGTGATTGTGACAAACTGAAGATCTTCCATACCCGCCTCCCGGGCCGCATCCTGCATCTCCGCCATGCGCGAGCTGGACGCCGGGCACATTGTCGGCACGGTGCAACGGGTGAAAATGAAGTTCATGACAAAGGGCTTCCCCTGCAATTGCCGAATCTGCAGAAAATCCCCGCGCTGGTCGATCATGGCAAAATTGGGGATGTATTCCCCTTGGCGAACGAACTTACGACGGCTCAAACTACCCGTCGCGCGATGCAGTTGGTGATTTACATCGCTCGCCGCCTTGGCCCCAAGGCCATCGATGGGGAAGATTTGCTCCAGATTCCAGCGCTCCGCGTAGAACACCGCGTTTGCTTTGACAGTGCGCCCCTCGTAGCCGATCGCCAAGTCGCCCGCACCGACCCGAAAGGTTCGCTGACTGCCTACCTCGAGCTGCGGATCCTCCGAAGCAGTCAGCTCAATCTTCAGCGAGCGGCTATCCGGCAGAACCGATAAGACCCGACCTTCAACCGCAGCAGCATGCGCGGTGCCGCACATGACCAAACCGAAAAATGCACACAGGGGCAGAAAAAGAAGCGATTTCATTCTTAATGGCTTAAACGCCCCCGCCGCCGCTGGCAAGCACCAGCAGGAAAAGATTTTGGCCTCATCGCGCCGCCACATGTGGACCCCAATGCCCTGTATTGGGTACTTTGGCTAAAATGTGTAGGTCAGCTGGCTGTAGAGGAAGCTGGTGTAATTCGCGGCGGGTGCCTGGGGGTTGTTCCGGGTGAAGTCTTCGTGGATGAAGAGGGATGCACCGAGCTCGACGCCCCAGTTTTTATCGAACTGGTAGGTAAAGCGAGTATCGAAGACGTGGCCGAGGAAATTACCGGAGCCACCGCCCGGGTCGCGCTGTTTGCCCTGGATAAAGCTGTCCGTATCGGAGGCGAGAAAGGCCGCGGAGTAAGTTGCGCGAAAGGTGCTTCTGACGGTCGGTAGCATCTCAAACCGAAAGCCCGCGGCGCTGAGGTTGGCGGGAGTAAGCGGGCCATGCAGGCTGGTGTTGTTGAGGTCGGTGCGGCGGCCGCCGAAGAGGCGTTCGTATTGATCGAAGTCGCCGTCGTTGGGGTCGTCGTCACCGCTGGCCCAATACCACTGGAAAGCGAAATTCGGCTCCCAGGTGTGGTCGAAGGTGTAGCCGAGGCGGAAGAGTAGCATGCTGGCGAAGACGTCGAGATCGGTGGTGTCGGCCGGTGCGCTGGTGGCCCGGCGGGATCCGAAACGCAGGGCACCTTCGATGTCGTAGTTCCAGAGACCAACTCTTTTCTTGCGGTAGATCCGGAAGCCGGGAGTGAGGTAGCGGCGATTGAGCGACTCGTTGCCGAAGGCATCGCGCTCGTAGAGACCGTAAGCAAAGATCTCGCCCCAGGTGTCGGGCAGCAGTTCGGGAAAGGCATCCGCATTCCGGTAGTGCAGACCCCAAATAATCCGATTGAACTCCTCTTGGTCGAACTCGTGGCGGTTGTCGAGAATCTGATCGAAGTCATCGGGTTGCCGGTCGACGGGCGAAACGACGAACGCATGCCACTCGTCCTCCCCGTTATTTTTCAGGCGAAGGTGGCCTCCTGTGTAGGCCTTGATGACGTTGGCGAAGGAAACCCGCTCGATTTGCCGTTTCGATCCTATGCTGACGGTTTGGCGTCCGATTTTAAGGCTCCCAAGGTAATCGCCGCTAAGAAATCCGCTGACGGGGATCTCGACGTAGGCCTGGAGAAAATCCGCGCTGTTCACGTAGCTGTTGGAGATCGCACTGCCGGAATCAGTCAGGTAGGAACGACTGTCCTGTATCTCAACCCCTGCGGTCCATTTTTCGTTGACTGCTTTGAGATGGAAGAGGCTGCGCATAAAGAATCCCTGGTCGCCACCAGTTTTGTTTGAGCGAAACTGGCCGTCGAGCGTCTCGTAGCGGCCTCGGATTTCGCCGCTGAATTGCCACTCGATGGACTGCCCATGGATCTGATGAATCAACACCAGAGCAGCGAGCAAAGAAATCCTTTTGTATATCATGATCATCTTGAAGTTTGCGTTCAGCTGATAGCCGAGAGATTTTTTCAAAGAACCGTGCCTCTTCCCCATAGCTCAGGTTTGATCGGACCATATAAAAATGGCAGTAGAACGACACTTCTGCGACGGTTTTGTGAAAATTCAGTTTGCTGAGACATAAAAGGCATAAAACAGGGACAAAGAAACGTTTTGTCGCCATTTCCTTATTCCCTACCGCGCTAGGATCCCAATTAGGTCCATTTTCTTCCAATAGGATACTCAGATTGCGTTTTGGAGGGTTTAGGCGCTTTCAAAAAATACCTAAACCGTAATGTTGCTAAATTAAGGCTCCGGCGCCACGTAATTCCGGTCATGCTCAAAATCGTAATCTTCTCGGCATCAATCGATTACGATTAGGATTACGATAAAGATTAGGAGCGAGATCATGCCCGAATCCGCCTTAAGTTAGCGTCATTCACCTTAACCGGAATCCAATCGAGTAATTTCGAGCCTATCCCCCATTGAATCAAACCGCCGCGCGGTGATCGGCATGTGC